>DCIO01000031.1:1941-37105 GCA_002315885.1 Lentisphaeria bacterium UBA1724 | reverse complement strand
CAGTTATGGGACGGCTGTGATTTCAAATTGAATTTGAGCACTCTCCCACTAGAGGCGTTTGACAAGGCTTCGAATCTGGCCATCGGTGTTTGCGGAGCAATTTTCGGTTTCCCTGCCGGGCCAATCATTTGGGGGAAAGACCAACTTGCCAAGTTGGTCAAAAAAATAGATGGAGTCAGTATCAAGGATACTCTTAACTCTATTGGCTTATGGAAGCCTGATTTTGATGAAATTGCCTGTCAGCTCTGTGGCGAAGGACCTCTCAAGGGATTTATCAAAGGAAAATTTAAGCAGATTGAAGGGAAAAGCTACAAAATTATCTATCTTCAGGATGCAGATAATATGCCTTTGATTTTTCATTATACCTACGAAGACGGAACACCAGTCACAAACGATGAAGAAAATTTGATACTTGACCGTGTCAATGCCTTGATAGACCATCATTCAGTCCCGAACATCAATTGCAAAGTTGGCGATACCTGGAGAATTAGCGCTGAAAACATACAGGAATGCTTCGATCCCTTTGTTGACGGCACTTATACCGGGGAAATTTCCGTAAACCGGATGAGCAATGACGATCATAAGAACTGGGTCCTGAAACTGGATCCTGCTCAGATCAATGTCATTGGAAAGCACGGAAGCGTTACAGGTTCCTTGAGGCTGAAGGACGGCAAGGCGATTGTCAATCCCAATGCCTATAGTGTTACAGATGTTTCGGTAGAAGGAGAGGCAACGTTGAGAAAACTGTCCAGACATCACATCCTCTTCACAACCCATCTTGCTGGGGCATGTCAATTTGAGGGGCGTTTGATTTCTGTCATTGAAGACTAGGGAGAGGAAGTTCAATGAGTATCGTCTGCCCCAAATGCTGTGTTTTTCTGGATGAAGCCGGTAAATGTCCCCATTGTTATGAAATGGTAAATAATGGGGATTGGGGCGACGAAGTCATTCGATTGATAGAAAAGCAACTTCACTCGCCATCCAAGGAGATAATTTCTTCTGGGGAAAATGGTGAAATCGTCGGCAATTTTTCCGACGGTATCTTGCTGGAGAATTTGGATGGTTTCCATCGCATTGGCAGCGATGCGGCAAGTTGTGATATCCTGGTGCGTAATGTTGCGCCGATTCATGCGGTGGTTTACAAAAATCGGAATACGCATCAATGGTGGATCGCCAATGCATGTCTTGAAAATCCTGCTCAATTGAATCGCCAGAATTTTGTCAACAGTCGCTTATTTCGTGGAGATCGTATTACTATTGCTGGGCTCCATTTTCTATTTGCAGGAGATCGCCTGGTCGTTTCGCAGGCCTTGGACCAAGGAATAGCCATTGAGGTAAGCGATTTGACAGTCCGCAAGGGAGAGACAAAAGAGAATGACGATCCTTACATTTTGAAGAATCTCAATTTCAAGATTGAACCAGGAGAATTTGTTGGAATACTTGGCCCATCTGGGTGTGGAAAAAGCAGTGTCTTGGAGCGCCTGATTGGATTGGCCCGGTACGATGAAGGTTCAATAAAACTCAACCAGTCTGATTTTCTGGCAAAGAAAGACATTTTTCAAAGGCTTACCGCCTTTGTTCCTCAGGATGTCGCACTTCACAATGATTTCACACTTGAGGAAGAGGTCAGTATCTTTTGTAAAATACGCGGCATTCGAAAAGAACAGGCAGAATTGGATGATGTATTGGACCTAGTGGGGTTGAGGGAAAAGAAGGGCCAGCGCATAGGGGATTTCAGTGGTGGACAAAAGCGTCGTGTCGGCATAGCCCTGGAATTGCTTCGAGAGCCACTTCTATTTGTTTTGGATGAGCCGACAGCCGGTCTTGATCCCGCAACGGAAACCGATGTGATGAACTATCTGAAACACATTGCCCAGCAGGGAAAGACCGTCTTGTGTTCCACGCATATCATGGGGAATTTGAATTTATTCGACAAAGTCCTTCTTCTGTCCAAGGGGCGGGAGGCATTTTTTGGAACACCAGCCGAACTGATGAATCATTTTGGTATTGCCTCACCACTTTTGCTCTACCGTCGTCTGGGAGAAGGAGACCAACTCCAGCAGATTCAGATTGCCGATGATGAAGCAGAGCGTTTCCGTGCTTCTATCGCTCATGTGGAATATGTAAATGATACCCCAGCAAATCCAAGACGTCTGGATGTTCATAAGACATCTCCTCTTGCCTCATTTTGTGGCTATCTGAGACGACAATTACTGGATTTCATCAGTTTCAGGAACGCCAAAAAGCCCATTAGGGGATTTTTTACTTCCGCATTTTTCATTCAGTTGCTTCTACAACCCATTCTGGCCGCCGTCGTCATTAAATTTTCCTGTACCGATTATTTCTATGGGGAGACGGATTATTTCAAGCTGTTTTTCTTTTCTTCTCTGGCAGTTTTCTGGCTTGGCTTAAACAATTCCATCCGTGAATTTGTGAAGGAGCGGGTGCCCTGGCGTTGTCTTGAACGTTTGGAAAAAATCAGTCTTGTTGGATACATCCTGTCAAAAATCTCATGGAGCTTTATTTTGAGTATTGTTCAGGTGCTCATTTTCTCTGCGATTGCCTTTTCCTTTCCCAAGCTTGTCTACCTGATAACACCCCGTAATTCGCAGCCTCTTGATTTTCACTTCTATCCTTCTCTTCTCATTCTCATTTGTGTCTGTTTCTGTGGGGCACTTATCTCTTTGGTCATTTCTGCTGGATTCAAGAAGGAGAATGCCGCGATTTCTCTTTTGCCTATCATTCTCATTCCTATTTTATTTTTCAGTAAGCCCATTGTAAACTACACCGATTACTCAACTCCCTCTGACGCAATTCAATATTTTCCTGATTTGAGAAAAATGATGCCATGGATAGATCAGACAAAGTCCGACACGGATTTACACTGTTCTCGTTATGCCTTGCTGATGTCTTCTGCCATGCCTTGTAATCAGCCTGCGCAGCTATTATTCTGCCAAAATAAAGAGAAAAAAGAAGAGGAACACCTTTCTGAGGCAAGAAGAGGGTATTTTCAGAGTTTTACTTTCTACTCGACTTTCGCGCTATTACTGATTTTCTTGCTACAATGGCTCAATGAAGAAGGGTGGCATGGAAGATAAACGAACACTTGGAAATAAGGAGTGATTATGACAATGGATTCAAAGAATTTCAAACTTGCGATTATCGGCCATCCAGGGGCAGGCAAAACGGTATTGATAGGAGGTTTGGCACTGGCTAAGGGGTTATCGCTTACCTATGACACTGCCACAGGTGAATACGTCAAAAGGATACAAAATACGTTACAAAAGCCGGAATGGCCGGCACCCGATCAAAAAGGGCAGATTGATCACTTGACATTTAATCTTCAGTATAATGGGAAGAATGTTAATCTTTCCTTTGACAGTTACGCTGGAGAAATTGTGGATGAAGCGGGATTCCTGAAAAATGTTGTCGGTGACGCCAAAGGCATCATCTTGCTTTTGAATACAGGGATATTAGATTTGTCGGATATAGAGCAAGAAAGCAGGATCAAAAGTTTTTTGTCCATTATAAAAACACTTGCAAAATCTCCAAACAAACCAGTTGCTGTTGCCATTGTCGTTACTGCGTGTGACCGTCTTGAAACACAATTCCAAGGGAAAAAGGAAAAATTCTTTGGGCTTGTAAAGGAATTGGAGGATTGTCTGGAGAAGAATAATTTCACTCATGGGACGTATTTGGTCACTGTCACAGGGAAGCTTGAGGACCAGAACAGCCCCAGAATCGCTCCAGAACACATTGAGGAACCATTCCAGTGGTTGATTGACCAGAATGCTTCTCATGAATGCAGGAAAAAAGTTCAGCATGGCCTAAATCGGACAGCGATTATTGCCGGATGCGTTGTTTTTCTTGGACTGATTTTCGCGTTAGGCGTTTATGGATGTGGGAGATATAATCTGTATTCCTTAGAGAGCGAAATTGGTAAGATTAAGCGCAATGGGGATTTGGTGAATGATTGGGCTAAATACCGTAATGACTTGTTTAACATCCGTGCTGAACAATGTACTAGTTCTCATTTTAATAAGACAAAACATAGTCGTTTGAAGCCGTGCTCCGAAAAATGTTGGAAAGAGAAAATGCTATTCTATCCGTGTCTTAAAAATGAATATAAAGGTATTCTAGAGGAATTGGAAAAGGAGATAGATGACGCTACCTATCATTGGCTCGATCTACAGATGGATAGAGCAATAAAGAGCAATGATTATTCTGTTTCTAAGGATGATTTGAAGAACTGTGTAACAAAGCAGCAAGACTTGTCTGAAAAGTACAACAAAGAATATCTCCCTGCCAAAGCAACGTTCCTTGCTAATGAGATAACTGATTGGAAATATGATTCAGATTTATCAGAACTCAAAAAGTACTATTCCGAGTGGGAAGAGGCAAAGTCTGCCTTGGAGGGAAATGAACAAGGCAATTGTGACAAAGACATAAACGCCAATATAGAGAATGTATTTAAAAAAAAATCGAGGATCTAAAAGAGGGAAACATTTCGGATTTTTTCAGTGAAACACAAACTTCATCCAAAGAAGCACATCCATTCCCTCCTCGGGATGTGTTGAATTTGCTGAAACCGATAATTTCCAATAAGGTCGGAGAGGTTATCTGCAAAAAACTTGATGACTTTAATAAGATTTTACAAGATACTACTCTACACATTAAAGAGCGAAAGGCTTTTGAGGAATGGTGGAACAAGATTTATTGGAGTCTTTACGGATTTGAGCTATTTGCTGAAGAGCGAGAAGACTGGGCAGATAAGGTAAAAGACGATTTAGATGCGGCTCAAAATAATTTTGCAGAAGAAATTCTTGATAAACTTAAAGACGAACTCAAAAAAGAACAAAAAAAAGAGAAGAAAAAAGCTGCGGATTATGGCAACTATCTTTCTCTCTGGAAAAATTGGCATGTGGCTAATGATGAAGAATGGGGAGAAGATAGGTTCCGTAACAAACTCAAACAGGTCGATGATGATATGGTTTTTCGGTACCTTGCAAATGTGATACTTTCTTACAAGAAAAATTTCTCATTTGATGAATTGGGAATACTCTGCGAGGATATCAAAAAATACTCAAGCGAGGTCAAATCACTTTCTCCCAGAAAAATTACAGATTTTGCGAACGATTATTTACTTTGGAAAAATGGATTCAGAGCAACTGTGAACGTCAGTATTTATTTGACGTTGAAGGATGAAGGAGAGATTACTAATACTACTTTCTGGATTGAAAAAGGCGAATTCTGCGGTGGAAAAAAAACAGAGACGTTTAGGGTAGGAAGCAAAAAAGAACCATATAACAAAGAAAAACCTTTGAAATATGAGAAAGATTTCGATGTAAAGACACTAGATGATTGTGAAATTGGTATAACAGTGGAGATACTTAAACCATGCTATTTTCCCAATAAAAAGGAGGAAAAAACATATTCTTTCAACCTTGCAAAAGAAGGTGTTTTCATTCCTGAAAAAGAAAGTGTTAGCATAATAAAAAATGAGCGATTTTCCGAGAAAAAAGATTTCCAGGACATCCAAATTAAGTTAATCTTTTCGACGGTGTCGCCAACCTTCATAGTTGATGATCCTGAAAATAACGATTATAGAAAATTTTCTGTGATTTTTGCTGAATTTTTCAAACAATATTTTGGGGCTAATCCGACTCCTCAAACTATGATAGAGGAAATTTCGAAAGACGGGGGTGCACAATGAAATTCCAGCAGGCATTTTACGGCAATGACGGCGGGGGGTATCGTCTGTTAGGCATATCCTCTCCGATTTTTTCAGACATAGTGGAGACGTTGTGTGGTAAAATTGGCACGCCTGATGTGACGCTGGAGTTTCAACCGATTCTCTTCAGCAAACCGATTGGCGACTGGCTGTATATGGGATACTGCCAGCAGGGGCCGCGGGATCACGCCAGACGTCCGACTCTTTTCTTTCATATCCTACTGGGAAATCTAGCTGATTGTCAGTCTGCTGGTCTCAATGCCTGGGTATTGCTACAGAACGGCTATTTTCAGAGTAAATTTCTTGGTGATGTCTCGGAAATCGTCATTGAGAAGGGCTTGACTGCGTCTCAACCTGTGGATGCTCCTTTCCAATGGAATGGCGATGCCCTGGCAATCCAGAGTAACCATCCGGAAAATGAATTGATCTGCCGACTCGTTGGAGAACAGATTAACAGCACTGCCTGGGCAGGTTTCTGTTATCGTGCGACTTCTGATTTCACGGTGTTCGGGCTCGCCACTTCTGCCGGTATCCCTGCAGATATAGAATGCCGTGACACAAAAGGAGAAAAGATTGCATCGCCCAGAAGGAATGTTTACGCCATATCTCAACAGGAAAATGGTGAGGTAGGATCTTCTGAAAAGTCTTCTCCGTCGAAGAATCATGTTTCTGGGGTGTTATTCTTTCTGTCGTTATTGGCAAATGTCATTCTTGTGCTGTTCCTTTTGCGCGGAAAGAATATTACTACCACTCCATCAGGGGGGGCGGCACCTGAGAATACATCACAAATCCAAGAATTGAAGGCGGAAAATACAAGATTACGTGAAATCTGTGCGAAATTTGAGAGCTTTGATTTTAAAAAGCGTTTGCAAGGGACTCAATCCATAAAGATCTGGGATAAGAGTAATCCCGATCTTAAGGCGGATAGTTCTCCGGTTGATACAGCATTTCTTAGCGATCTTGAAGAACTTTTTCAAAGTGTTACAAAGAATACACAGGAGTAAATAGATGAAATTTTTTCTTTCCATAATGTTACTGCTTTCTTTGCTGTTGAACTGTTTTCTGACAGGGTGCTGTCTGGTATCGGAACACTCCAAGGTTACCCATGAAATTGAAAATTTGGCTCAAAAATATGATATCACTCTTGAGGGGAAGTCTTCTGTCGAACTTTTGAAGGAGATAGACAATTGTAACGCAGAAAAAAAGGATAACGCTACACAACGGGGTGAAATGACAAAATATTTCGGCAGTTATTTGACAGAAGATGAGTGGTCGTTTATCCGCCTTAGTTTGACTCCCCGCCCTGGCACGATAGAGACTCTAGAGAAGTATGACTACTTTATCAAGTCCATAGGAGACAAGAAGCTTTTGATTTACCAGGATGAGGAATAATCCATGGCTGTTGGTTTGAGAAGCACTGTCTATTTGATTGTGTTCTGGCTGTGTTGTCTTCGTGCGCTAGCACTGCAGGGGACATGTCCACATATTATTTACATAGGCGGTTGGACAACCGAAAACAAGGAATTGACAGAGCAATGCGAGTTGCTTCGTGAAATATTCCCAGAGGCAGAAATTGAACGTCTTGAATGGCCTGCGAATGGTGAATTTGCGGCTGTATTAGAAGCCGCCGATCGCATGGCTCTGGAAGAGGCGGTAAAAATCGCAAGACTTTCTTCGGAAGGACGTGAGTCAATTGTCGTTATTGGCCATTCTCTTGGGGGACGGATGGCAATTCGTATTTTAGCTGAACTTCATCGGAAGAAAATGTGTGTTTCCCGCGGTATTTTTCTAGGACCTGCCATTGATGGTAATGACAAGGATATTTCCGAAGCAATTCAGGCTTCAAAAGGACAAAATATCTTGATTTACCAACCTAATGATGTGGTGCTTCGAGATGAGTATTCAGCTTATATGAAGAAGGATAGTGCTGCGCTGGGGAGTCGAGGATATTTAGGGGATTATTCTGGAAAAAATCTTCGACAAATATGCATAAATGAGGGTTCTTCATATTCTCATTTGTCAATATTATACCTGAAGAAGTTGCAGGAAAAAATAGATTCTGAGGTGGATGAGAAACCCGTGAAGGAAATTCATGGTTTTCGACATGAAATGGATAATCCCACCAAGACAATGGAGATATATCCTAAAGTGGTCGATGAGTGTATGGGGTGGCGGATTTTGCTTCCACGTGGAAAGGCGATAGTCGAAACTCTTGATCTCTTTGGTTGGATCGAGTTTAACTATTTGTTGTGTGATCCCGAGATGCGGTGTCGCGCCAAGGGAACACGTGCGGAGATGCAGGAGGCATTGGAAGATGTCAAGAGAATTCTTTTGCACGAGGAGAATAAATAGACTGCTTTACAAGCCTTTTATGGCTTTTTTTCCGCAATGAAACATATCTTCACTCATTCATTCTTTGTCTGTTTCGTTCTTTACTGTCTATCTGTCTTTGGGGGTGGCGCTGACGTGCATTCTTTGCAGGATGCGTATTCCCGGGTTGCGGAGAAGTGCTATCCTGCCGTGGTGGTTGTTGTGAACTACCAGTATGACGGGTATGGTCTATTGGAGGAGGCGGGCATTGGGTCGGGGTTCTTTGTTCGGGAGGACGGTGTATTGGTGACGAACCACCATGTGATTGAAGGGGCCCAGGTCTTGGGGGTGCGTCTGTTACAGGGCGATGTGGTTCCTGCAACGATTATCGCCACCAGTGCGGCTACGGATTTGGCGGTGTTAAAGGCGGAGGTCGGGAAGAAAGTCCCTTGTCTGAAATTCGCTGACACTTCGACCGTAAAAGTCGGTCATTATGCGATAGCCATTGGTGCGCCGCTTTCTCTTTACCATACCATGACCACAGGCATTGTCAGTTTCAAGGGGCGCAAAATCGGGATGAACTACAAGGAGGACTTCATTCAGACGGATGCCGCCATCAATCCAGGCAATAGCGGTGGACCACTGCTGAATATCGATGGTCTTGTCATCGGAGTCAATTCCTGCGGGTTGATGCCAGGGGGAAATGGCAGCATCGGGCTGAATTTTGCGATTGACGGGAATCTTGTGCAGCGGACGGTGGGGATGCTTTTGGGGAAAGGGCTGAAGGAACGTCCCTCACTGGGTGTGACAGTAGAGGAAACAAAACCGGAAGGGCAGGGTGTTCTCGTAACGAAGGTGATAAAGAATTCTCCGGCAGGAAAAGCGGGAATAAAAGCCGGTGATACGCTCGTGAAGCTGGGAAAAACGAAAATATGTGACATCCTTCAATTTCAATATATTTTTCTATCGGGTTATCTGTCAGGGGATACGGTGGAGATAAAACTGATTCGCAAAGGTGAGACCCAATCATTGAAGGTGTCACTTTAAGCGGAACCTCTTGGGGACCAATACTGTGTCCCACTCGAGAGAGATTTCACAGATTGGGAAATATCCACAGATTTGTCAGCTGGAAAACAATAGGAATTATTTCTCACAATGAACAATTTTGTTAAGAGAAATCTTGTCTTTAGTGTTATCGTCCTTTGTTTGGGGCTTTTTGTGGGGGCGTTGTATGGCGGGGATAGCTTTGAAGAGAAGGTGGACAGTGTTCAGATTGATATTGAGAAGATATTAGGGGTTAACAAGAAGGAGCTGACATCCCGCATTGTATGGCATCCCATTGAGACGAATCGGGAGGTCCCGTATCATGCTCGCAAGCGCTGGCTGATGTTTACTCCCGAGGAGGAGGCGAAGATTGGAGGTGAGGTCATCCGTCAACTGCAGAACTTGGAAGCCTTCTATCATTCGGAGGAGTCGGAAGCCCGTGTAGGGAAAATCGCTTCCAAGTTACGGGAGGCGATTGGCGGGGATTTACAGGAGGACTTCTATCTGGCGGATACGGACATTGTCAATGCTTTTTGTTACATTGACGGGACGTTGGTTGTGACGCGTGGGGCACTGGAATATTTATCGGACGATGATTTGGCATTTGTCATTGCCCATGAATATGGCCATGCGTTAGCCCATCATGGGACAGAAGGCTTGACGAAGGCGATTTTGGCGGAGGCTGGGAGTAAATATGCGGCTGAGATAGTCGTGGGGGAAGAGCGCGTGGATTTTCTGGATTGGAAGAAGAAGCTTGTGGGGAAAGGGTGTTTGCTAGTGTCACGACTTGCCTTTGCCTTGCCCTATAGTCGTGTCATGGAGAATGAGGCGGATGCCTTAGGGATGGTCTTCCTGAAGAAAGCGGGCTATCCTATTGAGACTGCGGTTTCTGCCATGGAACATTTAGCATCTTCCAGTGAAAAGGAGGCTGCCGCATGGGAGATATACTTGTCTACGCATCCATCCTTTGCGGAACGGATTGAGCGTCTGCGGACATATTGCCGTGGGGAGGAGCTGATTCGCGTTTCACCAGGGGATGAGGGTTATCCTCTGGATTGGTCCTATCGTGCACTTACGATGCTGCTCAAAGAACTTACGTATGAGGAATTGCCTAGCGAAAATTCGACAGGCGAGGTCTTTTTTGTCCCAGGCATTTTCATGAAGGAGGCTGAGAACTACCTATCCTGCATTTCCGAGGTATTTCCTTCCGCCAAACTTACTGTGGTCCAATGGAAGGCAGTCAATCGTGGCAGTTGGTCTGAGGTCGTTTTCCGTGCGGAGATGCTGGGACGGTATTTGGCACTGAATCGGTTTACTTCTCAGGAGAAGTTGGACAACTTGACACTGGTGGGGCATTCTCTGGGATGTCAGGCGGTGCTCGAGGCGATCAGGCTTTTTGCCGAAAACGGAAGGCAAGTCAATGCCGCCGTTTTTCTCGGCGGTGCGTTGCCGTATCATGACGAGTCGCTGGAGTTGATGCAGTCGGGGGCGAAGCGTGGAATAAGCATTTTTTATCCAGGGGACCGTATTCTGAAATATGCCTACGCCTCTGTTACGAAGACGGATACTCCCGCGCTGGGCTTCCTTGGTGCTCAAAAGAAGGTGAAGGGTTTGGAAGAATATCGTCTGCCTGAGGAAATACTGGGAAAGCAGGAAATGCAGGTCTTCTCACAAGAAATGAAGAAGTCAGAAGAGCTCCAAAGAGAGGATGATAATGGTTCTGTGGAAGATTCTTCTGGGGGTTGGTGGGATAAGTTGAGTGATTCGGCTTTGGAATCACATCGGGCTACGATGTACCTCCAGGCGCTGAAGCTGGTCTTTGGTGGGGAGGTCCAGAAGGAGAAAACGAAGGTTGATCACATGGTTCTTCGGGAGAAGTACAAGTCCTCGCTCTCGCTTCCCGTTCCCTCGAAGGGAGGTGTCCTACAAGAGGAATATCATGACTGGGAGATGATATACTTCTATATGCCGAAAATTGGTAAGATATTTGGCAAAAAAGACCCATCTGCGGAAAATGATCCTCCCACCCAGGGAAAATTCCTTGTAGGTGTCATACGTGATCCGTATGGGAGTTTTTGTTCATACAGTAGGTCCCAGGAAGAAGTGCAGGCTAAATTCAACGAAATTAAAGCCGCGATAGATGCCCAGATTGCCTCCGTGGAGGAGTGATGAAATATCCTGGTGGTAAGAAACAACGCCCCATCGACGATTTGTAAAAAAAGTGGGTCGGTGTAGATTTTCCTAGTGGGGGATGTCGCGAAGCTAAATTCCCGGGGAGTGGAAGTACGGAGCGTCCTGGTCGTCTCGGGGATTTTGCCCTGGGGGCACGACAAGATACCCCCGCTTTTTCAGAGGGCGTCGAGGGCGTTTTGGAGGATGTCGTCGGGGGTGTTGCCGTAGATATCGAGGCCTTCGGCGCTGATGAAACGCGTATCGCTGACACCCAGGAGATTTTGGAAGAGCCCCTTGACGTAGTCGTAGCCGAAGTTATATGGTCCGATGTATCCGCCTGAAGTGGTGATATATGTGAGGCGCTTTATAGCAGTGAGGCCCTCGGGGATGCCTTTTTCGTTGTAGCGGAAAGTCAGTCCGTTGATGCAGATTTGTTCCAGAAAGAGCTTGATGGCGGAAGGGAAGGAGAGGTCCCAATATGGTGCGGCGATTAGGAGTTCGTCAGCCTGGACGAATAGATGTGCCAGGCGGAAGTATTTGTCGGAGAAATCGCCTTTGGCAATGAAGTCCTCGCGTTTGGCTAGGATTGTGGCATTCAAAGGGGAGAGTGGCTCCTCTTCCAGGATGACGGTCCGGATTTTGCAGGGAGAAGTTTCCTGGTGTTTTGTCAGGAAAGCCTGTGCCAGTCGTTCGGTGCGGGAGGTGTCGCGGTTAATGCAGGCGTCGATATAGAGAAGCATGGTATGAAAAAAAGAGTATGTGGAAAGAGGGGATCTTGAATAAAATACACCCGAATTGTCAAAACGCGTGGTGAGTCATTGTTCTGTGGCGAGTCCACAAAACACACAAAATACGCAAAAAGAGGCAAGTCCACAAAACACACAAAATACGCAAATAAGGTAAGTCCGTCCACAGACTGACGTGCTCCAAAAGAATATCCATTTTCGGTGGAGAACGCGTTTCCCCGGAGGGGATGTTTCGGTGAAGCCGATATAGCCCCGGGAATTTTCCCGGGGACCAGGGACCATCATCACCCCATTCCCCGAAGGGGATGTTCCATGACGACACCCGTCAGGGAATGGAGTGTATTGTTTTTTGTGGCTGTTCTGCGAATGATTACGGCAGGAGGTAGAACTGATTTGGAGTGGATTTGTTATAGGGGAAGAAGTGCTTTCTTAGTTCTGTGATCGTGTGTTCGTTAAGTCCATTGAAGGTGCAAGTCGTGAGGTCGATGGGCCAATTTGTAACGGCTTTTAGATTTTCGTATGTGGAATTGCCGTCGTTGGTGTATATGTTGATATTTCGGTCGTTTTTCATGATGTAGCCCTGAAAGTCTACATGGTCGAAGATGAGTTTCGCGCCAAGTTGTTTATTTATGAATTTCAGTTCAACAAGGGAGTCGGCATAGGACCAGGTTGGGAACGTCCGAGGCTCGAAGCAGCAGTATCTCAGACAGAGATAGGCGCAGTTTTCACAATAGATTCGTTGTAAAGTGCAGTTCTCCGCAGTGAGATTTTTGAAAGCCCGAAGAACGCCATCGATGTGCATACCCTCCAATTTGAACCAACTTATTGGTGTGTTGACGACGAAATCTAGGGTAAGAGAAATGTCGGCATCGGGGTTTACCGCATAGTTGTTCTGGAGTGTGCAGGCAACGCTAATTTCGATGGTTTTTCTGTGTGTGACGTCATCTGCATAGCTTTCAAGCCAGATTGTTCCTCCTTCAAAGATATTGTTCGCAGCATCCTGGAAGTTATTAAAGATGTCTATTCCGTAGGTAAAATTACGAACGAAGGAGTCACCTGCGAAATTTTCCAATGTAGTAGTGACAGTTGTACCTTTCAATGTTGGGTATGCGGCATCCTTTCGAATCAGGACCATGTCTGTGCCGATGGTGATGAATCCTGTTACGCTGGTATCCCATTGGAAGTGTTTGTCGCTCATTTCGCCGGGTAGAATCCTGAGTCTGTGGACGCCAGGCAGTTCTGCGAGAGGATAGTAGTATCCATTGATATATTTCCCCTGGACGAGTTCTTCGTTGAAGACTTCGATGGTGCACTGTGAATCCGAAAAGCTATCCATCCCTTCTGGAAGTTCCTCGGGAAGTGCGGTGATGGTGATAAGTGGGTTTTCCTCTCCGAAATTCTTGTGTAGTTCAGGCCAGACGGGTGTCAGTATTCGAGGAAGGCAGGTGAGTTTGCCGGGGATGACGGTAAGTGCGTAGGCTCTGTTGTTGAATATCCCCTCCACATTGATTTCTGTGGTTTCGTTTACATCGGGAGTATCTGCCTTATAGACGAAATCAAAGTATTGGAAGAGGTCTTCTGGGACGGGTTGCGTGCCATCTGGAGAAAAGGAGAAGAAGCTTGTGAAATCAGGGAGTTCATAGCCCCATTGGAAGGTCTTGTCTTCCACAATCAGATAGACTTCTTGTTTCGGTGGTGGTTCATGAATGGAGAGCGTCCCCTGGTAAACGGTGAGGTTGTAGTTTGTGGAGGTGCAACGTGCGTCAATGGCGTAGGAGCCGATTGCCTCGCCTGGTTCACGGAATATCTGTATGTTCTCTTCGTCTCCCGGCAGGAATTCTCCCTGGACAATTTGCCAGGCGAAGTCGGGATCTTCAGTATCCAGGTCCTTTTCTGCGTCAATCATCTGAATGGCAATGTGGCGTGGGGAGATTGAGAATACAGTGTCCCTGAGGACGAAGGTGTAATTTTTGTCAGCGCCGCCGATGAGCACGACAGGGTATTCGCCTACGGGAGAGGATGGCATCGCGTAAACGCCAAGCACAGGAGGAGAGAGGAGATACGACGCATCCTCTCCCGAGGCGAAATTGTCCAGCGTGTAGGTGAGTTCGGGGATGGAGTCACCATAGGCGCAAATGAGGTTTTTCTCATTGGGTGTGATGAATAGTGGTCTTTTGGAAATGGTCACGGCGATTTCTTCCGAGACGGGCTGGTATCGTCTGTCTTCTGGGGTGAAAGTCCACTGTAGGGTATGGTCTCCACTTGGAAGGATTTCTCCATCTCGCTTCCAGGCTAAAATCCCCGGGACTTCGTCACCCGTTCTTTCATCCAGGAATTCTCCCTGAAGTTGTGTGTTGCCATCCAGGGGATCTCCGTAGGTCAACTCGCGGATGAGTCGGACATGATGATCTCCTTGGGCGATTCTGGGGATGTATTCCTTGACTGTGAGTACGTTTTTCTTGAAAGAGATGACATAGTCGTTGGCGTGTTCGACGGGTTGAATGCCGAGGGTGCCTTGAAGAATTGGATATTTGCCAAAGATACCAGTATGAGCATAGATTGCGGTAAGTTCCCCTTCCAGACGATCACTCGCGAGGAGGGTGCCCAGCTTGATTTCCCAGGTGAGTTCGGGAAAATCCTCGATTTCGGGAAGCCACTCCTGGGCGTTCGCTACGATAATCAGGGTCCGGGGAAGTACGGCGATTTCCTGAAGAATCGTGCCATTGGTGCTTTCTGTGTCCACGGGAGTATAATCCAGGCATAGAGAGACGGTGCCCTCATGGATGCCCGTTATTGTCTCTTTGTTCAATGTGGCGATGGCATTGGAGTCCAGGCTTATGAATGTATTGTCAAGAGGTTCATCGGAGTAGATTTCCAATTTTTGGGACATTCCGACATAGAGTGGCGCCGTTAACTCTATGGCGACTGCGGCATTGCGGGGCAGGGTGGAGTGATATGCGCCTACTGAGGGCGTTCCTGTGCGGACTTCTCCCGCAGCATCGATGGAAGGGATGAAGCCATTGGTACTTCCGCGTTTGATGAGTGCGGATCCCTTGGCCAGTTTGAAATCGCCTATATCGGTATCGGCGAAGCAGGGGTAGTATTTTCCAGGGCGGTTGTCATTGGCATCCAGTCCATTAGGACCTGCGTTGGTGGAGGCCAGGAGAATGCCGCCTACCGCGAATTTGCCTGGGAAGCCTCCTGCGGTGGTGGCGCAGTGTTCCACGAGGCAGTTCTCCTGGGCCAGGAGGCTCTGTGGATGACCTATGGAATCCCAGATGACGCAGGAACGAAGTGTGGTCTCCCCCTGGAGATTGAGTGTGCTTCCCGCATTCCGCGCGCCATTTCCCACGAATGTACAGAAGGCGATTTCCGCGGAGGAAAAGTCATTGCTTGCGATGGCACCCCCATCTCGCGTATTCCCTGCATCGCCATTTTCCAGGAAAACGCAATTATAGACTTGTGCGTCTCCGCCTGCATGGAAGAGCGCGCCGCCGTTGTTGCTGGCGGTATTCCACTGGAAGAACGATTCGGAAATGCGGACTGGTCCCTCAGTGTAGATTGCTCCGCCGCAAACTCCCTGATTTCCTGTGAATTCGCAGGCGACCACCTGGTATTGTCCCCGCAAAAACGCACCGCCTCCGAAACCTGGATGAGCACTGGATGCTTCCAGGCCCAGGGCGTTCCCGTGGAGGATGGTCAAGCCTTCCAGAAGGGTGGGGATGGTGGACGCTTCCGCGCCATCCAGGATGGTCCCTATGGTGAAATCTGGCAAACGCAAAATCGTCTCCCCCGCGAACTCCCATTGTTCCACGACGCCATTGCCGTCTCGGTCGGAACGCTGACGTTCTTCGGGTGTGGCTTCATCGCCATAGAAGCCGCCTCGGATGGCTACGCCGGGTTTCAAGTGGAAGCCTGCTTCAAAAAAAATGGTGCCTGGCGAGATTTCGGGTTCGTAGCATCCCGCCGCCAGGTGGATTTCGTCTCCTGGAGCCGCGATGTCCAATGCGTGTTGGAGGGTACCGAAGGCGTGTCTCCAGGAGCGTCCCGACCGGGCATCCGAGCCCGTGGTGGCGACATGCCAGGTGGTTGCTTGGAGGAGTGCAGTGGCGAGGAGGGCGAGAAGAGCGAGGAGTTTTTTGAGCATGGCTTTCCTGATATATTGGGGTGAGTTTGAGGGAACTGGCCCTATCATAGCGCGGATTTGCATAAAATCTCTTCGTAACTTCAATAAACATAGATAGTTATATAATTATATCCAGTATGATGAATTCCGTCATTTTCAACAACTTTCCCAAAACTGGGTGAGAAAATGGTCAATTTCCGTAGGAAAAATCCTTTGGAAATCGTGGCACAATACGAAAAGTGCATTATTTTTCCTCATGTTCTGTATTTTGAGCAGAAGATTGTTTTTCTAAGGAGATTTTTATATGGCATTGAAGAAGTGTTCTGTTGGCATTCACAAGCAGTGTGTTGAGATCAAGGCGGGCAATTTGCGTCTGGCTGTCACCACGAAAGTGGGTCCCCGTATCATCGGGTGCTACATTGGCGGCAGTGACTTCAACCACTTTGTGGTTCTGCCTGCGACCCCCTATCCTGAGAGCGGCAATGGCTTCACGTTGTATGGCGGTCATCGGCTGTGGCATTCTCCCGAGGAGTGCCCCCGCACCTACGAGCCCGACAACGACCCCGTGGAAGTCAAGCAGCAGCCTACTGGCGTGGAGTTCATCAGCATGCCCTGCGAGTCCACTGGCATCCAGAAGCGCATTCTGGTGGAGCCTCTGGAGAATGGTCTGATTTGCGTGACTCACACCATCGAGAATGTGGGGATGTGGCCTGTGGAATTGGCGCCCTGGACCCTCTCCCAGATGGCTCCCGGCGGCGTCTGCATCATGCCTCTGGGCACTGACCCCGAGGGCTATCCCTTCGCACCCGACCGCACCCTGAATTTCTGGCCCTACACGGATTTGCGTGACAAGCGTCTGAGCATTGGTTCGGACTACATCATCGTCAAGCAGGATCCCAAGGCGAAGAAGGCCTTCAAGATGGGCTACAACGATGTCTCTGGCTGGGTCGCCTATGTCAACAACGGCCAGGCGCTGGTCAAGTATTTCGACTACGATTTCGAAGGTGACTACTCGGACGAAGGGTGCTCCATGGAGTGCTACTCCAACGAGCAGTTCACCGAAATGGAGTTGCTGGGCGCCAAGGAGACTCTGGAACCCGGCGAGACCGTCCAGTTTGTGGAATACTGGCAGGGCATTGATGGTCTGCCGAAGGTCACTACCGAAGCCGAGGTCAGGAAGCATCTCATGCCCCATCTGCTGGTCCAGGAAGGCGATTGCTGCTGTGGCGATGACGACTGCTGCTGCGAAGAGGAAGAGGATGATTGCGGCTGTGGCCATCATCACCACCACGAGCACTGCGATTGCGGTTGCGAGGACGAGGCGCCTGCCAAGAAGTCCAAGAAGAAATAGCGCTTTCTGGCATGTCCTCTGAAGAGACAATTCCGGTTGCCGCTGCCGCCAGCCAGTCGCCCATTCTGGTGGTGGCGGATGCCCATGTGAAGGCGGGGACGCCCTCACGGGATTTCTTTTTTAGGATGCTGGAGTGGATTTCCACGACGGCATACGACGTAGTCTTTCTGGGGGACATCATGGAGTTGTGGATTGGCGTCCCCTCCTACGAGAGCGAGATGCATCGGGCCTTTGTCGCGTGGTGCAAGGAGGAGAAATCCCGCCGGAAGATTTTCTTTCTCGAGGGTAACCACGAGTATTTTGTTCTTGCGCATCACCGTGAGTGTTTTACGGCGTGCGGTGAGGACGATTTACTGGTTGGCGAGACGGTCTTTTCCCATGGCGACTACCAGCTGGCAGAGGATGCCCATCGGCGGTTCCGCTGGTGGACCAAGAGTTGGCTGGCGCATTTTCTACTGAAATTCATGCCCTTCGCCCCCGCCTATGTGCGTCATTTGAAGAGCAAGTTGGAGCGGAAGAGCCGCGAGCGTTACCATCGTTTCCCAGGTCCCGAGCTCAATGCCTGGGGACGCGATAAATTTTCCCAGGAGGATACCCCGAAGGCGTACATCCTGGGGCATTTCCACAAAGGCCTCTGCGTCAAACGAAATGACGGTCGGCTTTTTGCGGTGCTTCCTGCCTGGAAAGAGCAGGGCGAGGTCGGCCTCTACTACCCCGAAGACAATTTGATTTTTTTCCGTAACTGGCGTTCGTTGCAGAATGCCTCAACCTCAACCAAATAAACCATTAACCGAGAAGAATTATGGCTACTTACACACGCCCTGATTTTGACAAGCTCGCCAAGACCCCACGTTCTTTCCAGCAGGCAGACAAGAAGGTGCTGGGTCCCACTACCACCATCGCCATCACACCCGTCGCCGATGGTCGCGTTGGCGCTCACGAAGACAATGTTGAACGCACCTGGCGCATGGCGGAGAAGGTCTATGACCTGATTACCAACAACGTGACTCTTCCCGACGGCACTCCCGTCCGCGTGGTGGTTGCTCCCGAAATCGTCTACGGTGCCCGTTCCGCGGCCCGCGCTCAGGAATACTACGCGTCCCAGGGCGTTTCCGCCAATATCTGGGTTGGTCGTTCCTGGAGCTACATTGACGAGCTGGTTGGCGCTGGCCAGGGCATCGGTTCCTCCGAGTGGCAGCAGTGCGCATACGGTCTGAACCAGACCGACCGTCCCGGTGCCGTGTGGCTGAAGGCCTTCACTGCCTGCATGGACGAAAAGAAGCGCCCCATCTTCTGCGTCTACTCTCCCGATCTGGAAGACGAGGAAGGCCCCCTGAATGACTTCGTGGCCACCCGCCTCCTGCGTTTTGCCCGTGCGGCTGCCGCCGTGGGCTACATGCGCGGCAAGAACTACCTCTCCGTGGGTGGTGTCGCCATGGGCATCATCGGCAGCGATGTGCGCCGTAACTTGATCCAGCAGTACTTGGGCATGGGCGTGGTCTCCGTGGACCAGTGCATCATCAATGGCCGCATTGACGCCAACTACTACGACCACGACGAGCTGAAGAAGGCCCTGGAGTGGTTCCAGAAGTTCAACAAGACCTTCCTGAACAAGCCCGAGGCACGCCGTTTCGCCCTCTCCGACAAGGCGCTCATCGAGAAGTGCCTGAAGATGACCCTCATTTGCCGCGACCTGCTGCATGGCAATCCCCGCCTCTGCGATCCGAAAGTCGCCAAGAAGCAGGGCTTCGACGCCAACGTGGAATACGCCCAGGGCGTCAACGCCATCGTGGGTGGTTCCCAGGGCCAGCGCCAGTGGACCGACTTCAACCCCAACTTCGATGTGACCGAGAGCCTGCTGAACTCCTCCTGGGACTGGAATGGCTTCCACGCACCCACTCCCTGGGCCACCGAAAACGACTCCAAGAACGGCATGGGCATGCTCTTCGGTAGCCTGCTCTCCGGCGGCGCACCCCAGCTCTTCGCGGATATCCGCACCAATTGGACCTGCGCTTCCATCAAGAAGGCCACTGGCGTGGATGTCTCCAAGATCTGCCCCAACGGCATTATCGACAAGCGTAACTCCGGTGCAGCCGCTCTGGAATACGGCGTCGACCTGTGGAAGCTGGCTAAGGCGAAGAAGGATGTCTCCATCCAGACCCTCTGGAAGAAGTACAACGCCGACACCAAGCTCCAGGAAGCCCTGATGAAGGAAATCCTGAAGACCACCAACTACATGAACGCCGCTCTGACTTACTTCCCCGGCGACGGTCTCTCCAGCCAGTTCTCCACCCCCGGCGGCATCCCCATGACCTCCTACCGTATGAACTGCGTGGACAATATGCTGACCTTCTCCGTGGTGGAAGGCGAATCCGTCGAGCTGCCCAAGAAGGTCGAGGAACACATCAAGCGAGTCACCGACCCGACTTGGCCCGAGACCTTCTGGACTCCCCGCGGCATGACCTCCTTCGAGTACATGAACAGCATCGGCCCCAACCACGATGGCAGCTCCTTCGGCTACATCGGCGCCGATATGATCACACTCTGCGCCATGCTCCGCATCCCCGTCGACATGACCAACGTGCCTCAGGAGGACATCTTCCGTCCCACCATGTGGCAGCGCTTCGGCAATGACGACTTCCGTGCATGCCAGGCACTCGGCCCGATCTATATGTAGGCTGACCTGAAAAAAAGGGCTGGCGCGAAAACGCGCCAGCCCTTTTTTTTAATGCTTAATGCTTGATGCTTAATGCTTAATGTAGGAGGGGGAGGTATCCCCCTTGCCCCCTCTTTTTTAATTTGTAATTCGTAATTCGGAACTAGCTAGAAGTCCTAGAAGTCCTAACAGTCCTACGTATATTCTGTGTTATATTGTATGTGTTAACACATAAGGAGGTGCACAATGAATGTGACTTTATCCATTTCAGAAGATACGATCCGTGATGCCCGCGCGTATGCGGAAAAGCATGGCACCAGCGTCAATCAAATCATTCGGGAACACCTGGATAACCTCTCCAGGCGTGCGGAACGCCGTGAACGTGCCCAAACTGCCATGGCATTCTTTGAGAATTTCATGCCCACGGTTCCTGCGGGGACTCGTATCACGCGTGAAGAGCTGGAAGAACGCTAGGAGAAAATTTTCTCGTGCAGTTACATTATCTGCGTTTCCCTTTTTCGTTTACAACAACAGGAATAGCAAACATGGATTTCAAGCCGTTTATCGAGCGTTACGAAAATGAGTTGATCAACCAGGTGATTCCGTTCTGGGAAGAGCATTGTGTTGACAAAGAGTTTGGCGGGTATTTCACCTCTTTGGACCGTGATGGTTCCGTCTATGACACCGAGAAATACATGTGGATGCAGTGGCGCATTGTCTATATGTTCGCCACCTTCTACATGTCCCCATACCGCAAGGAGAAGTGGCTGGACATCGCCAAGCAGGGCTATGATTTCCTGACCACCCACGGCAAGTCCGAGGACGGCACCTACTACTTTGCGCTGAACCGCGCGGGTGAGGCCACCATGGCGCCCTCCAATATCTTCTCCGAATGCTTTGCGGCCATGGGTGCGGCTGCGCTTTACAAGGCGACGGGAGAAGAGAAATACAAGATTGAGGCCAACAGCGCCATGAAGAAGTACATCGCCCGCATGTCCAATCCGAAAGGCCGTTGGGAGAAGGCGATGCCCGCCAAGGCGAAGCGTCTCTCCCATGGTCATTTCATGATGCTGGCCAACCTGGGTGTGGTCATGAAAGACGCCCTGGGCACGGAGGAATACGACCAGGATTGCAAGCGCGCCATCGATACGGTGCTTTCCAAGTTCTGGAATGAGGAATACCAGGTGCTCTTTGAAAACGTGAATCCCGATGGCTCCTTCGACCTGAATTCCTGCGAAGGGCGCTTTGTGAATCCCGGTCATGGTCTGGAGTCCATGTGGTTTGTGATGAACTACGCAGAACAGCACAACGACCCCGAGATGATCGCCAAGGCCGCAAAGATTGTGCGCGCACTCCTGGAGTTCGGGACGGACAAGACCTACGGCGGCATCTACTACTTCATGGATGTGCTCCACAAGCCCCATCTGGAACTCCAGTGGGATATGAAGCTCTGGTGGCCCCACAACGAGGCCATCCTCGCCACGCTCTTCGCCTACCGTCTGACCAAAGACCAGTATTTCCTGGACAAGTTCCTGGAAATCGACAAGTGGGCCTGGGAGCACTTCAAGGATCCCGAATATCCCGAGTGGTTCGCATATCTGAATCGCCGTGGCGAGCCCACCCATACGCTGAAGGGCGGCAAGTGGAAGACGATGTTCCATCTGCCTCGGTGCCTCTTCGTGGCTCTGCAACAGATGCGGAAGATGTAAATCAATGCTTAATGCTTGATGCTTAATGCTTAATGCAGGAGGGGGAGGTATCCCCCTTGCCCCTCTTCTTTCATTCGGAAATCGGAGTTGGAGGAGGGGGTATCTTTTTCGACAAATGTCTCATGTGGCTGTCAAACTAGTCTCTCTGTTCTTCCTGGTGCTGGTGTTGCTGGCGCCAATGGACTTGTCTGCCAAGAGTAAACAGGACAAGAAGCAGGAGAAAAAGACCCGCGAGGCACAGAAGCAATTGAAGATGGACCGCCGCGAGGTGCAGAATACCCGCGATATCCGCAAGAATGTCCATCGTCGCAATGGTGAGGTATGGGTTGATGGTATCCCGATGATTGATCAAGGGAATCGCGATACCTGTGCTATCGCAACAGTGCGGCGAATCCTATGCTATTATGCGGATTGCCCACCAAATCGGTGCCCCATTGATGAACGGACACTAAAGGACGCGCTGGGGTATTCGCGTGGCGGCGGAACAAATATGGGTATCATGCTTTCTGCGCTGCAGATGAATGCGTCGCGTCTGCATTTGGATTTCGGTGTGCTATACAATATGCCCGCGTTGCCGGAAATCATTTCCGACTACAATCGCGCTTGCGCTTCGACTGGCAGTCACTCGAAAAAATTGGACGACAGTCGGGAGGCTCAGGCTCGTGGCTTGATCTCCTACGGAAAAGATATCGACTACAATACGTGGAAACGGGTGAGAAATCAGGACGACAATGCGAAGAAACGCGCCTGGAAATCCATCTGCGAGTGCGTTGACAACGGTTTCCCTGTGATGTGGAGTGTCTTTCTGGGACTCCTCCCGGAAAAGGGGGCGAATACGAAGAACCCTAGCGGACACCTGAGGATTATTATCGGTTACGATGCAGGAAATAAGGATATTATCTATACGGATTCCTGGGGTAGCGGTCACGCCAAAAAGAAGATGCGCTGGAATGACGCCTGGGCTATCTCTACGACGCTCTTCCTATTGAGCCCGAGATAGCCGCGGCGCTTCCTTCTTTCTGGTGGAATCTTTAGGGCGGTGTGAACGCCCGTACCGCCTTCGGCCCGCATGTCATGGGGTCTTCTTCAGGGGAGGGCAATAGCGGCCCCTACGGGTGTGGGAAGGCGGAGCGGGGTTGGGTTATTGGGCGTTGTATTTTTCGGCTTGTTCGATGAAGCGGAGGGTGTATGTCCAGTCCTGGTCGGTGACATCGTGGATGCCGTAGCGTTCGTAGTAACCCAGGCTGGGGCACATAAGGAGTTCCTGGAGTTTTGGGTAATCCTGTGAGGGCAGGGTGGGGCGTCCCAGGAATTGATAGATTTCCTGTGCGGCCTTTACGGCGAGGAATTGTCCCATGGGGTCTGCCCACTGGTCTTCCTTTGCGCTGGTGACGAGGATGGGGCGTGGTGCTGCCATGGCGATGATAGTATGTGCATCGAAGGGCAGTAGCGCGGGATTTTCCGCGTATGGTTTGCATGCGGGGGTAGTCCACCAGGAGAGGAGGTGGTCCACGCCTTCCAGGAGTTCGCCGTACCGTCTGCGGGAGAGTGCGGCGCCCTCGCATCCCGAGCAGTTGCTGATGGCACCTGCCCATTCGGGGTCATTTGCGATGGTCCACAGCGCGGTCTTGCCCAGGCGTGAATGGCCGTGTGCCCAGATGCGCTTGGCATCGATTTCGGGGAACTCCGCCGCCATTTCGCGAATGCGTGAATATCCGTATGCCCATGCGCTGATGGCGGTGAGGTTCCGGGATTGGGGCGTCAGCTCCTTTTCATCGTAGAAGAGTCGGAAGACGCTCTCTTTTCGTCCCAGGATGTCATCGGGATAGAAGTCGTATCGTGCGCAGGTGAAAACGGCGAAGCCCGCGTCGGTGAGGAGTCGGAAATCCCAGCGGGATTTTCCGCTGCCGCGGTTGGTCTGCTGGTCGCGCCAGGTAGAGAGTGGCACATCCTTGTCGTCCAGACAGCCATGGTTTCCAGGGAAATTCATTGCCACGATGGCGGGGACGGGGTGGTCGGCCTTGGGGATGAATGCCAGGATTGTCGCGGTGTGGCTCTTACCCTTGTTATGGAGAGTGAGGCTGATGAGGCGCTCGGTGGCAGTGCCTTCGAAGACATCCTTTGACCAGATTGTCTTGAATTCCTGGGCTTCAGGCAGGGGCGGCAGTTCGCCGTAGAAAATCTTGGTGATGTTCTTCAGGTGGATTTGACGCAGGGCGGGCCACTCTTCGGGGGAGGTGATCGCCTTGCCTGTCTCGGGATTCACCAGAATGGATGGCAGGGGCAGATTGCCTGCTTTGGATTCATCGTAGTTGGCATTGGGCCAGATGTATTCCCAGTCCTTGGACCACTGTTTCCAGTAGGCATCTAGGTTCTCGTCTTCTTTGATGAGGGTGCTCAGGACGGTCTTTTCCCAAGGCAGAAAGGGCTCTTGTTCAAAGGGATTCATTTTTTAATGAGGAATTAGGAATGAGGAATTAGGAATGAGGAATGAGGAATTATTTCAAGGGACTCAAGGGACTATGCGTGCTACTCCATTCCAGGAATAGGCAGATTGTCTTGTGTAGGTGTGGCGGGCCGTTGTTCCAGGGGGCGTGTGGTGGGGTTCTGGATGCGCCAGGCCAGCCGAGTCATGCGGGAAAGAGGCGTATCATTTTCCACGGCACGCTGGACGGCGCGGGTGGCGCCAGCCAGGATGAAGAGCTTCTTTGCCCGTGTGATTGCGGTATAGAGGAGATTCCGCTGGAGCATGACGAAATGCGCCCCCAGGAGCGGTGTGACCACCGCGGGGAATTCGCAACCCTGGGATTTATGGATGGTGACCGCGTAGGCGTGGAGGAGTTGCTGGCATTCGTTGGCGTGGTAGTCCACAGTCTCCTTGTCGAATGCCACGCGGAAGCTCTTGGCTTCTGTATCCACGGCGATGATGCGTCCCAGATCGCCATTGAAAACCATCTTGTCGTAGTTGTTCTTGGTCTGCATCACCCGGTCTCCCAGGCGGAAAATCCGCGGCTGTTCGGGGCCATTCAGAGTGAGTTCGGGCTTCGACGGTGAGGGCGGATTGAGTTCCTGCTGGAGACGCTGATTCAGAGCGACGGTTCCGCAATCGCCTTTCCGCATGGGTGTCAGCACCTGGATGTCCTCCATGGGATCCAGATGGAAGAAAGCTGGGATGCTCTTGGAACAGAGTTTCGCCACGAAGTCCTGGCAGGCCATCGGGTCGTCGGTTTCGTAGAAGTAGAATTCGTCTTTGACGTTTTTCGGGGGATTGGTCAGATTTGGCACTCGTCCCTCATTCACATCGTGGGCGCTGGTGATGATGCGGCTGCCGTCAGCTTGGCGGTAGATGTGGATGAGCTGCACCACGGGAATGCGCCCGCAAATCAGCAGGTCGTGGAGGACTGCGCCTGGTCCCACGGAGGGTAGCTGGTCTTTGTCGCCTACCAGCACCAGCCTCGTGTCAGGGGAGACGGCGGAGAGGAGGCTCTGTGCCAGGGACTGGTCCAGCATGGAGACCTCATCCACCACCAGGAGGTCGCATTCCAGTTTCTTGTCCTGCCCGTATTCAAACCCATGGGTATTGGGATCGTATTTCAGGAGACGGTGGATGGTGCTGGCTTCCCGGGAATGGACCGCCTCCGAGAGACGCTTGGCGGCGCGGCCCGTGGGAGCTGCCAGGAGGACTTTCCAGTGGTTCGCGTCCGCCATGTCCACCACTCGCCGCAGGACGGTTGTCTTCCCTACGCCAGGGCCGCCTGTGATGATGGAGATGGGTGACACAAGCGCAGTCTCCACTGCCAGGCGCTGTTCTTCGTTGAGGAGGATTTCGCCAGGGCGCTGGGGGAGTTTCTTCAGTCGATCGTAGGCGGGGAATTGATTCTGGAGATGGATGTGGACCAGCCGTGCCAGAGTGCGTTCATGCCAGGCCATCTCGGGGAGATAGCAGAGTGGTTCGGGGCAATCCGGGAAGAGGTATGCCACGATGGAACGGCACGCCAGGGCTTCCTGATAGCCCATTTCCATGACTTCCAGGGGGACGTTGAGGAGCTTGGCACTCTTGTCGAAAAGCTGGCATTTTGGCAGGAATACGTGTCCGTCGAGGCTGGCCTGGTCCAGTGCGTATGCCAATCCCGATGCGATACGGATGGGTGCATTTTGTGCGATGCCCAGGCTGGAGGCGATGCGGTCGCTGGTGAGGAAGCCCACGCCTTCCACATCCCGTGCCAGGCGATAGGGATTCTGGCGAACCAGCTGCGCTGCGCTCTGTCCCTCGTATTTGGTGATGATTTTCTGCGCCAGCAGGGGCGAGATGCCCAGCCCTTCCAGGAAAATCAGCTCCTCCCGAGAACCCGAGGCCTTCTTCCAGGCATCCACGATGCCCTGGTAGCGCTTGGCACCTATGCCCGGGACTTCCTTGAGGCGCTCAGGATGGTTGTCCAGCACATTCAGGGTGTCCTTCCCGAATTGCTTTACGATGGCTTCGGCGGTGGCTTCGTTGACGCCAGGGAGGATGCCGCTGGCCAGATAGCGCTCCAGACCAGAGATATTTCGCGGCAGCAGGTAGGTGGAGGTCTCCACCTGGAATTGCCGTCCGTGCTTCGGGTGGTCAACCCAATGGCCCGTCACCTGGACTTCCACACCAGGCATCACTCCCGCCAGATTCCCCGCCAGGCACGCGTCCTCGCCGCCATCCGCGCGTTTCAGGATGACGACGCCGTAGCCATTTTCGGGGTTGGTGAAAAGCGACCGCAGTACCTGCCCCGTCAATTCGGTCTCATCGGGGAGTGGTCCCGTGGGCTTTTGGGGCAATTCGGGCTGGTGCCGGAAGGTATATCCCTGTTCAATCAGTTTCTTGACCAGCCAGGCGGGCTTGGGCTTTTTCGGAGATGGTGGCTTGGGGGAGGGCATTTTGTTTGGATAAAAATTTCTTGGCAGATTTGCTACCTGCGGCGTTTCGTGTATTATAGTGTAATCATCGCGTTTCGCTTGTACGCGCACGGTGTTATTTTTCAAACATTTTACGCCCATGTTACCTCAGAACATCAATGTCGATTTGGATGCCCTGCCAAAGATGGATTTTTCCATCAAGCGTCTGGGTGTTCCCACACTGGATTCTCCCCTGAAAAACACGATTTTCGTGGAGGATACCGAACGCATCTGCTATAGCGCGGATGCCAAGCAGAACGAGGCCTTTCTCAAGAAGCACAAGGTCATGCCATCTTTCCTGGCGGCGGGACCACGCAAGCAGATCTTCCACGACCCCGCCTGGACCCGCGCGGCGATTGTTACCTGCGGGGGGCTGTGCCCTGGCTTGAATGACGTCATCAAGGGTCTGGTCAATACCCTGTGGTATTTCTACGGCGTGGACAACATCTTCGGTATCCGCTACGGCTATCAGGGACTCAATCCCGCCTACAAACTCAGCCCTATTGAACTCAATCCCGATGTGGTGGACAACATCCATGCCGAGGGCGGGACAATCCTGGGTTCCTCACGGGGCATGCAACCCACTGAGGAAATTGTCAAGACCCTGGATCGTCTGAACATCAACATCCTCTTTACCATCGGTGGGGACGGCACCCAGCGCGGTGCCCACGCCATCGCCATGGAATGCGAAAAGCGCGGCGTGGAATGCAGTGTGGTGGGTATCCCCAAGACCATCGACAATGACCTGAATTTCATGGACAAGACCTTCGGTTTCGAGACGGCGGTCCAGGCTGCGGCGAACATTTTGAGTTGCGCCCATAACGAAGCCAAGGGCGCATTCAATGGCCTGGGATTGGTCCGATTGATGGGACGGGATTCGGGCTTCATTGCCGCATACGCCTCCCTGGCGAATTCTGTTGTGAATGGTTGCCTGATACCCGAGGTGCCCGTGCGTCTGGATGGGCCAGGCGGTGTGCTGGAGGGATTGGCGCTCCGAATGCAATACAAGCAGCACGCGGTGCTGGTGGTGGCCGAGGGCGCCGGACAGGAACTCCTGCAGGGCGAACGGGAGGTGGACAAGTCGGGCAATGTGCTTCACAGCGACATCGGTGTCTATCTGAAAGAGCGCATCAAGCAATACTTTGCGGAAAAGAAGCTGGATATCTCCATCAAGTACTTCGATCCCAGCTACGAAATTCGGAGCCTCCCCGCCAACTCCAACGACTCGATCTTCTGCCTGCACCTGGCGCAGCACGCCGTCCACGCGGCCATGGCTGGCATGACGGACCTGGTGGTGGGCAACTGGCAGGGCTATTTCACATACGTGCCCATCGCCATGGCTACCAGTGCTCGCCGAAAGGTGGATCCCGTGGGACAGCTCTGGCAGAGCGTCCTGCTGACCACACGCCAGGCGAAATACCTGGATGGCCAGAGTGGTCCCGACTCCAAGGCCACGGGTTTCTAGGCGATTTGCTGACGACTTTTTCTTTTTCTCCATCGCAAGAGTAACTAACAACAACCACAACGACGACAAATGGCAGTAGAGCTAAAGACATCCTGCTTGCACGATTTGCTGAAATACGCAGTCGACGAGCGCGCGAGTGACTTGCACATTCGTGAAAACAAGAACGTCCAGCTGCGCATCGACTCCAATCTGGTGCAGCTGGATTTTGAGACGGATACGGCATTCTTCGACAAGATTTGCGAAGACATCGTTCCGAAAGGCAAATATGAAGAGTTCCTGGCAAAGGGCGACTTGGACTTTGCGTGGCAGGAGCCCGATGCGGGTCGTTTCCGTGTGAATCTGCACCTCCAGCGTGGTTTCCGCGGCATCACCATGCGTTGGGTCAAGAGCAAGGCTCCCACGGTGAAGGAAGCGGGTCTGCCCGAAGTCATGAAGACCATCGCCTCCAACAACAACGGCATTATCTTCATCACGGGTACCACGGGTTCTGGTAAGTCCACCACCATGGCGGCTATGCTGGACTACATCAATACCAACTTCCGTAAGCACATTATCACCATCGAGGACCCCATCGAATACACCTTCGAGGACAAGCTCTCCTTCTTCGAACAGCGTGAAGTGGGTCTGGATGCGGCCTCCTTTGACTCCGCGCTGGTCCATGCCTTGCGTCAGGACCCCGATATCATCGTCATCGGAGAAATGCGTAACCGCACCACTTTCGAGACCGCGTTGGCGGCTGCCGAAACGGGTCACATGGTGATTACCACCCTGCATACCAAGGACGCGCCTCAGTCCCTGAACCGTATCCTGGATATGTTCTCCATCGAAGAGCGTGATTCCATCCGCAAGTCTCTTGCCGACGCAGTGAAGGCAATTGTCTGTCAGCGTCTGGCGAAGAAGGCATCGGGCAAGGGCGTTGTGCCCATTACCGAAATCATGATCAATGCGCCTATCGTCAAGAAGTTGATTTTTGACAACCGCATTGACAAGCTGGAGCAGGCCATCGAGGCGAACCAGGAAATGGGCATGATGACCTTCAACCAGTGTCTGCTGGAACACTACAACAACGGCGATATCTCCGAAGAGAAGGCACTGGAACTTTCGGACAATCCCCAGGCTCTGCGCATGAACTTCAAGGGTATCTTCCTTACGGATGCCGGTGGTATCATCCAGTAATTGCCATGAATCGTTCCGCTACCGCACAGCCTTCCCAACATCGGCAGCGTCTACTGCAGGTGATTTTGGACAGCCAGAGTGGTAGCGCGCCAAGACGCCGTCGCCATCGCCAATTTGGTCGTGGCGCGGCGTTTTGCGTGATATTATTTTGCGTGATATTATTTTATTTGTCGTTGAGTTTTCTATATGAATTTTTCTTTTAGTGCCAGGCAGTTAAGGTAGGGAGTATTTTTGTCCGATGTCCGCTCGCGTTTCGTTGATTCCCGTATCCGAGTATTCTCCCCAGGCACTCTCCCGCGGTTTGTCTGAAGCATTGGCGCCCTTTGGCGGGATTTCCGCGATTGTGAAGCCAGGCGACCGCGTGCTGTTGAAAGTGAATTTGCTGGCGCCCGCCCGTCCCGAGGAGGCGGTGACCACCCATCCCGAGGTGGTCCGTGCCATGATACGGTTGCTGAAAGACGCCAGTGCATCCCGTATTCTCGTGGGGGATGGTCCTGGCGTAGGCAGCACCGCGGAGAATATGCGCATTTGCGGCATTCAGGCGGTCTGCGATGAAGAGGGCGCCCAGACGGCGGTCTTCCAGGAGACTACCGTCTATGAGAATCTGGAGAATGCCATTGGCAAGCATTTGGAATTGACGACGCATTTACGGGATGTGGATGTGGTGATTTCCTTGCCGAAATTGAAGACGCATGTCCAGATGGGCTATACGGGTGCGTTGAAGAATCAATATGGTCTGATACCGGGTTCCCAGAAGGGCGTCTATCATTTCCGTTTGCAGGACCGGGATTTGCTGGCGGATTTGATGATTGACATAAACCGCACCGCGGGGGTGAAATTGGCGGTGATGGATGCGATTGTTGGCATGGAGGGGCCAGGACCCCACGGCGGCTCCCCCCGGAAAATTGGCGCTTTGGTGGTCTCCACGGATTTGTCTGCGTTGGACGTGGTCTGCTGCCATCTGATTGGCCTTTCTCCCGAGTCGTATCCTCTTCTCAGGGCCGCGAAACGGGGGAATTTTGGGACTACGGAACTTTCGGAGATTGAGGTATGCGGCGGCAAGATTGAGGATTTACGGGTCTCCGACTACAAGTTGGTGAATGCGCCCATCAACATCATGAAGATTTTGCCCTTGCCACAATGCGTATTGCGGTGGTTGCGTCGTCAGGTGGCGCCCACGCCCTGGATTGACAGGAGCAAATGCGTGAAGTGCATGAAATGCCACAACGGCTGTCCCGTGAAGCCCGAGGCGGCCATCAATCCCAAGCGTGAGAATGGCCCCTGTGTGGATGGCATGACCTGCATCCGATGCTACTGCTGCCATGAATTCTGCCCCGTGGATGCCATCGAATTGCGGAAACCCTGGGCGGAGCGCATTTTCCACTTGACCGCAATCGGCGCTTTCGGCTCCCGATTGCTGGGGAAAATCGCGGGTTTCTTCATCGCAAAGTAAATCCGCGTTATATTTGTTTTTGACGACTTTTCGCCTATTTGTCTTCACAATCCACCCCAATAACAGGAAACCATCATGCCATTCCTCATTGCCATTGTATGTTTCTTCGGATTCATTGTCTTCTGCATCATCTTGAGCTATCTTGGCACCTGGATTCAGGCCCAGGCATCTGGTGCACACATCTCCTTCTGGCGCTTGCTGATGATGACGCTTCGTCATGTGCCCTCCGCACTGATCGTGCGTTCCTACATCCAGCTGCGGAAAGCGGGCCTGGTTACCATTACCACTGACGATTTGGAAAGCCACTTCATGGCCCACGGCAATGTGGAACGCGTGGTCAATGCCCTGGTGGCCGCGGACAAGGCAGGCATCAATCTTACCTTCCGCCAGGCCGCCGCCATTGACCTGGCAGGCCGCGATGTCCTGGAAGCCGTGCGCACCAGCGTCAACCCCCGCGTCATCGACTGCCCCAAGCGCGGTACTGACCACGATACTCTGGATGCCGTCGCCAAGGATGGTATCCAGGTGAAAGTCCGTGCCCGTGTGACGGTCCGCACCAACCTGGAACGCCTGGTGGGCGGTGCAACCGAGGATACCATCATCGCCCGTGTGGGCGAGGGCATTGTCACCACCATCGGTTCCAGTTCCTCCTACAGCGCAGTTTTGGAAAATCCCGACAACATCTCCCAGCGTCTGCTGGAGAAGGGACTGGATTCCGGCACCGCTTTCGAAATCCTCTCCATTGATATCGCTGACGTGGATGTGGGCGATAACATCGGTGCCCGTCTGCAGGCCGACCAGGCAGAGGCAGACCGCCGCGTGGCACAGGCTACCGCGGAAGTCCGCCGCGCTGCCGCCGTTGCCGCGGAGCAGGAGATGAAGGCGAAAGTCCAGGAGATGCAGGCACAGGTGGTTTCCGCTCAGGCGCAGGTGCCGCTGGCCATGGCAGAAGCCCTCAGGAGCGGCAAGCTGGGCGTGATGGACTACTACCGTCTGGAGAACATGAAGTCCGATACCGACATGCGTCGGAATATCGCAGGAGAGGCACCCGCGGAAGTCTAATTCAATTCTCAATTCTCAATTCTCAATTTCAGATTTCAGATGTTCGCAACTTGCTTAATGCTACAGATTTAGCATGGAAAATGTAATCCCCATCATAATCTGGGTGGTGATTGTCTGCGTGATTCGGTCGATTGCGAAGAAGGCGACTTCCCAGAAGAACGGGAAGCAGCGTCCTACTAGGCAGACGTCGCAGCCTCCTATGGATCTTCCGCCTGAGCTTCTGGAGCTTCTGCAGGAGGCCGCGCCCACGATTCGGTCCCAGGTGAAGCCTCCTGCGCCGAAGCCCCGCGTTTCTCAGGCAAAGTCCAGGAAGCCCGTTGTGGCGTCGTCTCTCAAGACCGCGGAGTCCCATGCTGGCGAGTCATACGCGTCGCCGATACCGGATCCCTATACTTCGCCCATGATTGGCAAGGAAACTCCCTCACAGCGTCACGCGGCGTCCCACATTGGTCCCGTGGCGGTCAAGGACACCCTGAAGAAGCACGGCCCCAGTGCTACAGCCAAGCATGCTGACGAACATATCGCGACCACTCATGCGGTGCCGACGCCACAGAGCGGCGCACCCCGCAAGAGCCCCCTGGCGGATTGGATACCCCGTGGCGAAAAGGACCTGCGCAAGGCGCTGGTCATGAGCGAAATCCTGGGCGCGCCAAAAAGCCTGCGGTAGTTGACTTGAAAAAAGCGGAAAAAGTTGCGATAATTTGAGAAAAGTTGAATTTCCCGTAAATCCAAACACAACAACAAAAAACATGAAAAAGAAGTCTTTTACCCTGATTGAGTTGCTGGTTGTCATCGCCATCATCGCCATTCTGGCGGCCATGCTTTTGCCCGCCTTGTCCAAAGCCCGTGCCAAGGCCCGGGCGGTCAGTTGCGTCAACAACATCAAGCAGATTGGCCTGATGCTGGCAATCTACACCAATGACAACGCGGATTATTATCTTGGTTTCCATGTCATGAATGCCTGGTGGGGTGGCAATCTTCCTTGGATGACGTATCTGGCCCACGAGCAGAATGTGGATTGGAAGACCTTCCGTTGCCCCGCCGCCGGCAAGGAGTCCAAATTCACGGGCGCCAACTGGAGCGCCTTGAAGGATTCTTGCAACTACACCTTTAATTTCAAGGCGTACGGTTACGTTGACGGCTTGAACCACAACAACCAGCTCATGTCCATGGCTGCGCTGGAACAGCAATGCAAGAATGGCGAGACCCCCGTCTATATCCTGGATGGTGCCGATGTCGTCTCCACGGTTGCTGAAACCGCCAAATGGGACAGCACAGTTCTCTTCGAACCATACAACGCAAAGTGCCGTGAAGATGATGCGGAAATGTACTACGCTGCATCACGCCGCCATGACGGACGTTGCAATGCGCTCCTGCCGGATTACTCCGTCACCAGCCTGACCAAGGGCAATTTTGACGAGAACTACGGCTGCCATAAGTCCCGCTACTTCCGTCCCCTCAAGAATGACAAGTGGTACTGCATGGTTCCCTGAGCCAAGCTACATTTGAGTCTTTGCCGGGCAGCGGGAGCGTGGTTTCCGTTGCCCGTTTTTTTCTTCCGCTCGTTCCGCCGATACTTGTATGCCGGCGATGACGGGCAGTGGCAGTTGTTCAATTCGGTAAATACATTATAATTCCCCTTTAGATTTCAGCACTAGGAATATAGCAATGGATGAATTGTTCGGCGTAGATGATTTTGCGAATGGCGAGGTCGCGTTGCGGCTATTTCGGAAATTGGTCTCGATTCCCCGTCCGTCGGGTGAAGAACAGGAGGTGGCGCTCTATCTGAAGGAGCTGATGGAGGCGCATGGATGTACGGTGGAGATGGACAGCGCCAACAACCTGCGTATCGACCGTCCTGCCTCTCCTGGTTATGAGAATCGTCCGTTGGTGATTTTGCAGGGTCATACGGATATGGTTCTGGTGCTGGCTCCTGGTGTGGATCGCTCGGTGATTCGCAATCCCGGCATTCAGTTGCTGGAGAAGGATGGCTGGCTCCAGAGTGACGGGAAGACCTCCATCGGGGCGGATGACGGCGTGGGGGTCGCCATGGCACTCTCGATTCTGATGGACAAGGATTTTGTCAGCGGTCCGCTTCGTGTGATATTGACCACGGAGGAGGAGACTGGCATGAATGGTGCAATTGCCATGGATTCCCAGTGGCTTGCGGGTGCAAAATGCCTGCTGAATCTGGACGACTGCCTGGAAGGGGAGCTGATTATCAGCAGCGCGGGCGGCCGGAAGATGGATTTCCGCTTCCCCATGGAAAACGTTTCGCCCAGTGCCGGCGAGGTCCCTTGCCTGTTGCGTCTGGAAGGCATGTTGGGCGGTCATTCCGGTGCAGAGATCCACAAGAATCGCGGCAATGCCCTGCAGGCGATGGGCGTTTTCCTGTCACGTCATCCGGAGTTCCATGTAGCGTCCTTGAATGGCGGTCGTTTTGACAATGTGATTCCCTCCAGCGCGGTGGCAGAAGGCGCAATCCAGCCGGAAGACATCCCCGTTCTGGAGGGCGCCTGGAAGGCCTATCGCCAGGAGGTGTCCACGCAGTGCAATTTGCCCGACACCGCGAAATTCGAGTGCGAGGCGCTGGAGAAGCCCCTGGCGGGCGTCTGGAAAGAGGAGTCCGCGCGGGAGTTCCTGGCAAAATTGTCCAATAGCAAGAATGGCGTCCAGAGTTTTTCCCAGGAGTATGGCGTCACGGAGACGAGCCTGAATATCGCCATCATCCAGACCACGGAAGATGCGCTGAAGCTGACCATCAGCCTACGTAGCGCATTCCGTGCTGCTCTGGATGATCTGGAAGCAGATTTGCGGAAGCACTATGCCATACCTGGGGCGGAGATTGTCGCCCGCGGCGGCTACTCTGCCTGGCCGCCCTCAAAGGACAAGAGCCTCCTTAATCTGGCAATGGAGCTGTGGAAAAAGATGCAGCCCGAATTGTGGGTGCATTCACAGGTCATTCATGCAGGGTTGGAGGTGGGAGTCTTCGCGGAAAAGATGCCTGGACTCCAGCAACTCTCCATGGGACCAAATATGTTCGATGAGCATAATCTGACAGAACGGGTGGAAATCGCCTCCGTCCACAGAATGGTCCAATATCTCCGAGCACTGATCGGAAAAATCCAAGACAATGCTTAATGCTTGATGCTTAATGCTTAATGTGGGCGTGGGAGGTGTCCCCTTTGCCCCCTCTTTTCTAATGCTGGATGCTAGGCTCCCTAGGCTTCCTAGGCT
>DCIO01000031.1:0-1823 GCA_002315885.1 Lentisphaeria bacterium UBA1724 | reverse complement strand
CGCTACTCCCTAGGCTTCCTAGGCTTCCTAGGCTTCCTAGGCTTCCTAGGCTTCCTAGCTAGGCATGTGAGAGATTTTCCCCAAAACTTTTTCCATGTGAAGAATCATCTCTCATGAAAACCCTGATTATTGCATTAAACTATGTGAGTCGTATCTAGTGCTTCATCATTTCAACCGGAGAAATCGTCATGCCTGAAATCAAAAGTGTTTTAGTGTATCTGGGGGCCACGATGCCCGCCAACCCGATTTTTGTGGATGCGGTCCGAGAACTAGGGAAGGAGCTGGCGACTCGTCACATCAAGTTAGTCTTTGGAGGTTCCGACGAAGGCACTATGACCGTTTTAGCCAACGCGGTCATGGAGAATGGCGGTGAGCTGGTTGGTGTCTTTCCCAAGACCCTCCCCGAGAGATTTCTGAACAAGAACCTACCTGAGGTCATCATCACGGAGGACATCGCCCAGCGCAAGCAGGAAATGCTCCGTCTTTCGGATGCGGCCCTGGCGATGCCGGGCAGCTTTGGCACCTGGGACGAGCTCTTCGACGCCCTGGAATTAGCCAAGGTCGAGTTGTTGCACGGTCGTGCTCCCAAGCCAATCGGACTTTTGAATCTGAATGGCTTCTACGATGGCATTGCCCTCCTACTCCAGCGTTCCATTGACGAAGGCTACACCACCCCGCAATACAAGGACCTTCTCCGCATCGAACCCACGGTCCCGAAACTGCTGGAGAGCCTATTGAATTAACCACCACCAAAGGAGAAATAGCTCATGCCATACATCCCCGTTGCCGTTGAAATGTACTCTGTCCGCAAGGAATTCACTGCCGACCCGCTTGGCACCATGAAAGCCTTGAAAGCCATGGGCTACGAGGGGGTGGAATTCGCGGGAGCTCCGCAGTTTTCCCCCAATTTCTATCGCAGCCTCCTGGAAGAAACGGGCCTGGTCTGCTGTGGATGGCATACGCCGTGGGAGCGCCTCCAGCCAGAGAACTTAGAAGAGACAGTCCGCTTAAATCTTGCAGTAGGCAATAAATATGTGATAGTCCCCTATTTATCTGCCCGTACCCACCAGGACTGGGAAAACTTGGGGAATCAACTTAATGATGCGGCAGACGCGTTGGCCAAATACGGCATGCGCACGGGATACCACTGCCACGCTACTGACTTCGTTCCACTGGAGGGCAAGCGCACCTGGGACACCTTCATGGGTGTTGCCAACAACCGAACCATCATGCAACTGGATACTGGAAATGCCCAGGAAGGCGGCGCAGACATCCTGGGCGAACTCAACAAATACCCCGGTCGATGCAAGACCATCCACCTGAAACCATATAGCCTGACCAAAGGCTTCGCTCCCGTCATCGGCGAAGACGACTGCCCCTGGAAAGACATCTTCAATTATTGCGAAACCAAGGGCGACACCGAGTGGTATGTCATCGAATACGAGTCCGAAGCCCTCCCCGCCATGGATGCCGTAAAACGATGCCTAGATGCAGTCCGCAAAATGCTGTAATATTCTGGCATCCGCCACAGTCAAGAGCTGAGTAGTGCAAGGTGCTGCAGGCGTTCGCCGTCCCCCCCCTCCCACAGCAACCGCCGCAGTCAACAGAAAGGTAACTCAAGCCTCCAGGCGTGTCGCATGCGTGTGATTTCGACCCCGGATGGGGTCTGTGAACACAGCCCCGGATGTAAACCCGGGGAAGGACGGCCCTTGTCATTCTGCGCCCGCCGCGCCGCCCGACCGGGCGGCGCGGAGAATATCAAATTGGGTCCTCCCCGGCGCTTTCGCGCCGGGCACACGCCTAGGAAGCCTAGGACGCCTAGG
>DCIO01000045.1:23318-26285 GCA_002315885.1 Lentisphaeria bacterium UBA1724 | reverse complement strand
ACGAGGGGCGCACCTACAGGCGGCTCCGCCGCCTCTCACCTTTCCGCGGTTTCTCTGCGGTGCCTAGGCTGCATTTACTATGCGTATTTTTGTCGCCATCTTAGTTTTGTTTGGCTTGCTGATGACGGGCTGTTCTCGTATGGATCTCTCCCAAGAGATGCATACCGCAGTGGAATTTGCCAAGCACCAGCAGTATGCCGAGGCGAAGATCTATGCACAAAGATGCCTGGACTACGCGCCTGACCTGCTTGACGCAGTCTTGCTCTACAACTACTGCGTCCTGATGACCGAGACGCGGGAAAGTGCCCAAAAACAGGCCCTTTACAATTTCTCCAAGGCCACCAAGACGCATCCCGAGCGTTATGACGCCTGGCTTTTCTATGGCTGGGCGCTGGTGGACAATCGTCAATACCGCGATGCCATCGAGCCCCTGGAGACCGCCTTCAAGCTAGCCCCCCAGAAATCTCCCCACCGGGCTCGCATCCAACTGCTCCTGGGGCAATGCTATGTCAATACCAATCTCCAGGCGGAGGCGCTACGAATCCTCCAGCCGTTGCAGGGGAAATCCCCCTATCGCTCCTGGCCGGAACTCTATAACTGCCTCGGGCTTTTGGCGCGGCGTCGGCAGGATGCGAGGGTGGCCATCTCCTTTTTCCAGCGTGGTCTTCAACTCGCTCCTGGCAACGAGGCTCTCCTGCAGAATCTAGCCGTGACATACGATTTGGATGCCAATGACCCCACCAATGCCCGAAAGACATATATCAAACTCTTGGCGCAAAAGAAGGTGGCTGGCACTGAAGAGAGCCTGCGTATTCAGAGGCGGATCCGTCGTCTAAGCAAACGATAGCCATGCGTATTCCCGAGAGTGCCATCCAAGACGTCATCCACCGCGCGGATATCGTGGATATCGCCAGGTCATTCCACCTGGATTTGAAGAAGGCGGGTGACAACAATTTCAAGGCATGCTGTCCTTTCCATAACGAGAGGACGCCTTCTTTCCATATTAACGCCTCCAAGCAACTCTATCACTGCTTCGGATGCGGCGAAGGCGGCGGTGTGATTAAATTCGTCCAGAAGATGGTGAATACGGATTATATCGGCTCAATTCGCTGGCTCGCAGATCGTTATCACATCACTTTGCCAGAATTCAGCGACGGGGATGGCCCAGAACATACCGCCAGACGAAAGCACTTCGATGACGGAATGCGGTTGCTGGACGAGACAGCGGGGTTCTTCCAGAGCAACCTCACTGGCCCACTTGGGCAAAAGGCGCGGGAATATCTCGCATCACGAGGAATTGACGACGAGACCATCCAGAAGTATCGATTGGGATATGCGCCGGATTCCTGGGATGCGGCGGTCACCTGGGCGACTGGTCGGGGGTATTCCCCGGACCTTCTCAAGGAAACGGGCATCGCCACATTCAAGGAAAATCATCCCGAGCGCCTTTACGACCGCTGGCGCAATCGCATCATGTTCCCCATTTGCGACGAACTTTCCCGGGTGGTGGCCTTTACGGGACGAATATTCGAAGCCAAGGACGAAGGACACGGCATCGGAAAGTATGTCAACAGCCCCGAGTCGGAATTCTTCCACAAGGGACGGGTGCTTTATGGATACAATTTTGCCAGGCAGTCCTTTAAGCAGGCAGGATGGGCGTTGGTCTGCGAAGGGCAGCTGGATACCATCGCTTGCCACCGCGCGGGCCTGACACAGGCCTTCGCCTCCCAAGGCACTGCCTTTACCACTGACCACGCACGAATGCTGACCCGTAGCGGTGTTCCGTCAGTGCACCTGGCCTTTGATGGCGATACTGCGGGATTCAAGGCAACCATGAAGACCATCCGTCTTCTCCTGGCGGCAAATCTCCAGGTGGAAATCACCACGATTCCCCAGGGCGATGACCCCGATAGCATTTTCCGACGCGGCGGTGCCTCTGCGTTGCAGGCGGTCATGGGGGTCTGGGAACCCGCATTGCCATACGCCTACCAGGTATTCTGCAGACAGCACCCCATAGATACCCCAGAGGGAAAGAGCGCCATCGTCCATGCAATGCTGGATCTCTATTCCGCTATTCCCGATGAAGTGACCGCATACGCCCATTGCCAGGAATTGGCAAAACAACTGGATTTACCCGACCGCATCGTTACCGACCAATATGCCAAGCGCAAGCGTGAAGATGCGGAGGCGGAGCAGCGTGCCCAGGAATATCAGCGTACGGGTCAACCCGTCATTCAGCAGCCACAGACCGCTCCCACCATGCTCTTCCATGATTTCCATGGAGTATGCGCATTGGCGGCAACGATGCTGGATTTGTGCGTGCATTTCGAACCCATCGCATATACTTGGAAGGACTTGGATGTGGGTGAGGTAATGCCTGCAGAAACACCCGTGGTACGTGCTCTGAATATGGTTTTGGCAGGCACTGCAGAAGACGACTGGCAGGGCACCATCGATGCGCTTTCTCAATGCGAATTGGCAGAGGATGCCACAGTGGCGAAGGTCTTTATGATGTCGCCATTCGCAGAGGCAGTCATCGCCGAGGACGGCACATTGCCAGATATGCTGATGCACGCCGTCCAGGATTGCGAAGATAGGCTTGAAAAGCTGAAACTGGAATTCCAGCAACAGCGCGTTGCCGAACAATTGAACGACAGCACCTTCTCCAATGGCGATGAACTCCTACGGCAGAGTCTCGAACTGGCAAAACGAAAAAGCGCTATGCGCAGAAAAAATGCTTAATGCTTAATGCGTAATGCGTAATGTGGTCGGGGGAGGTATCCCCCTTGCCCCCTCTTATTCAATTCGGAATTTGTCCACAAAATACACAAAATACGCAAAAAAGAAATACACAAAAGCCCTATGGAGCCTATGGAGCCTATGGAGCCTAGGGGAGTAGCGACGGCGTCCCCGCCGTCGAAGTAGCCTGGGGGAGTAGCGACGGCGTCCCCGCCGTCGAAGTAGCCT
>DCIO01000045.1:0-23203 GCA_002315885.1 Lentisphaeria bacterium UBA1724 | reverse complement strand
GTCCCCGCCGTCGAAGTAGCCTAGGCAGCCTAGGAAGCCTAGGGAGCCTAGGGAGGTCGTTTTATTTATCAACCGCGATTCTCTTTGTGATTCCCTGGGAGACTCTGTGCCGGAAGGCGGTCTCTTCCTTGCAAGAGAAATGCGCCTCTTGCACATAAGCATCCATGAGTAGTTCCCACTCCTTTTGGGTGATGCGATTTCGGTGAAGCAGATAGAACCCCGCTGAAACGAGATTGCGGATGGCGCCAGAGATATTCATCTTCCCATGACGACAGGTGCGGTCGTTGTCAATGTAACAGAAGCCATCTGCGCCTTCATCCCAGAAATAATTTCCGGGATGACAATCGCCGTGGACAAAGCCCGCGCAATGGAGTCGTGCCAATTCACTTCCCATGCGCTTGAGCATCGCAATACGTTCTTCGCCTTCCATGCGAGGAAGACCATCCTCACCACTGAGGTAGTAAGCAACCAGTCGTCCTCTCGCTGCTTCTAGTATCATGAAATCCGTAGGATGTCCGAAAGGCCACCAAGTACGCTTGCGGGCAGCTAGAATAATCCGCGGACAACGGAAACCCGCATCTTCCAGTTCCTGGGAAATCTTCAGGACGCGGAGAAAGCGCGAGGGGCGGAAACGCCATTTGAGAGCTTGGCAAAAATTCTCTTTTACTTCTCCAAGTCCACGTAAGAGCTTAAAATACCAATCTGGTTTTTCAGGACGTTCGCATAAAGAAATCTTCCGCATGGGGACTTCCCGCACTACCCGTGTGGCTTTTGACTGCGCCCAGGCTTCCAGATTATCAAGAGCTATTTCTTCCTGAAGGTCTTGAAGCACAACGCCCCTCCAGCCGCCGCGACTAAATTTTACATATTGTTCCGGCATATTACCAGAGAATTTCCTCTGCCTTGAAAACGGGCCCCTCTTTGCAGGAACGGAGGTATTTCCAGCCTTCGGGAGAGGTGGGATCTTTTGCCTTGACCACGCATCCGAAACAGGCTCCCACACCGCAGCACATCCGTTCATCCAGGCTGACTTCGCAGGAGCAATCTGGACATTTTTCCGCCAGCATGGCGACCGCCTTCAGCATGGGGCGGGGACCGCAGGACTGGAGCAGTGCATCGGGATGTTCCTGCAGAGCCTTCTCCACCAACACAGTGATACGGCCTTGGACGCCCATGGAACCGTCATCCGTGGAGACTTCCACGGGACAACCGAGTTTCGTGAATTCATCCACCAGGAGGATGTCGCCTTTGCTGCGTGCTCCCAAAAGGATATGGGGCGCTTGTTTACCAGAGGCGACTGCCTGGTGTGCGGCAAAGAGCATGGCGGCGCAGCCATATCCGCCACCCAGCATATAGACGGGGCGGTCGTCGGGCAGCGGGGCAAAACCGTGTCCCAATGGTCCCAGGATGTCCAGGATGGCGTCGGGACGAATGGCCTGCATGGCATCTGTTCCGGTGCCGACGACTTTATAAACCAGCGTCAAAACGGTGTCATTCACATCGCAGATACTGAAGGGGCGACGCAGGATATGCCCCTCGATTTGCGGAACATGGAGATGCACGAATTGCCCGGGACATGCGGCACGGCAGATTTCGGGGGCCTCCAGCCGCATCCGCCAATAACTCCCCTGGAGGCATTCGTTGGAGAGGCCCCTGCTGGGAAGCTGAAAATGGTCGTTGGAAGACATGAATATCTTATTCCTTTCGTTTTTTACGGTCGCGACGCGCAATGGCGCCATTGAGAATTTCCTGGATTTCGGCTTCTCCGGGCCAGCTGTTGGCTCTGGCGTAGCATTCCAGGAAGTGCCTGCTGGTCGCCTCGTCAAAGCGCTTCAGAATACTGTAGGACATCTGTGCCAGATTGCGCTTTTGCTGGAATTGCCGGAAGAAGAATGGCGGTAGCCATGTGCGGTCGTTGTCCAGATAGACCACGCATTTCCCCTCGTCGTCATAGCAGAGATTTCGGAGAATGCAGTCACCGTGTGCGAACCCCGCGGAGTGGAATACCTGGAGGCTTTCTCCCAGCATTTCCGCCAATCCCATGGCGTCCATGCCCTCGGGGATGACATCCCAGAGATTTGGCAATTCCACGGCTGCGGAGACGAAGATATCCCTGGGGGTGATGCCATTTCGGCATCGGACTGCCAGCAATGGGCTGGGGCATTGGAAGCCGCTCTTCAGGAGTGCCTGGCAGGCGTCCCAGGTCTCGATGGCGCGGGAGCCACGGAAAATCCATTTGCACCAGGAGAAGCGGTCCTGCTTGTGCATGCCGGCATCGGTCAGATGACGGATGTCTTTCAGATAGACCACGCCTTTGGGCGTCTGGATGCGTCGCACATCCCGGCAGTCGTAGTGGACCACCATCTCGCCGGGATTGTCAGCAAGCCACTTGTCCAAATCCTGAAAAATCGCCGCCCATTCCTGATCAGCCACAAGACCTTTCCAGGCTCCGGAATGAAATTTCACTCCATTATTGCACATCACAAGCCTCCTTGGATAGGCGTGTCCAGAGATTTTCCGCAATTTCCACGGGAAGCACCACGCGTTTGCGGGGATTGCCAGTCAGGATTGCCAAAGTAGCGCGGTCGAGAGTCAATCCACAGACCACGAAGGTGTCTCCTGGCGCAATTCCCAAGGCGGAAACCCTCTCCAGTTCCTGGGGACTCAAAAGACGGCTGGGACGAACGTAGATGCATTCCGTGCCTTCCTCCAGCGTTGTGGGGACCGCGTAGGTATTCTGGGGATCGTCGTTGAGGAATTCCATGGCCTCGGTCAGGTGTGTCGCCAGCCGTTTGCAGTCCGTCCGGTCCTCGATGGCGCGGGAAAAGACCAGGAACCGCCGTACCACGTCGTCATCCACGATATGGTCGATGCTATTGGAGACCAGATGGGCGGAGTCAGGGGAGAGCCCCAATGCCCGTTGGAAGAAGGATTCCAGGGTATGGTGATGCTTGGCAATGCGGTCCGCAATCTTCTGACCTTCCGCTGTCAACTCCACGGGACGGTTTGCGCTGTAGAAAATCATCCCCTTGGCGGAAAGTTGCCGAAGGGCGATGGTGACAGAGGGCATCTTGACGTGCAGCATCTCGGCGATGTCCTTGGTATGGGCATGGCCGTGCTGGCGTGTCAGGAGGTCGATGGACTCGATGTAGTCCACCATGCTGGTGCTGAGTTTGGTCTCGTCAGGCATATTGCTGAAAATCGGGATAACGGTAAATAACACAAAATAACATCCCTCCGGAATTCAGCCGTAGATAGGCACTTTTTTCCCACAAAAAGTATCTCATTTTCCGCAATGAAATCCACAAAACACACGAAATCCCTTAAATTAAGGCAATGGCCTTTTCTCAGCACTATTTTTTCACACTTTTTCCATGCAGATTTTTCATCTCGATTTCAATTTCGTCCAGCGTTCCAACGATGTAGTGAAGCAGCTCATCCAGGATGCGGCGTCTCTCGGTTGTGATACGATTCTTTGGGAGATGGAGGACCTGGTCCGTTGGGAGACCTGTCCCGAATGCGTCCAGGCCGACAGTTGGAGCAAGGAGGAATTCCGCGAGGTCCTGGCGTATGCCAAGAGTCTCGGCCTGGAGTCCATTCCGTTGTTGCAGACGATTGGTCACGGTGAATATGTGATGAAGAACGAAAAGTATCACTCGTTCCGTGAAGACCCCACCCACAGCGACTGCTACTGCGTCAGCAATCCTGAAGTGCGCGCATTCCTGAAGCGCTGGATCCACGAGTTCCTGGAGCTCTTCGGGGAGCTGAAGTATTTCCACCTGGGCGGTGACGAAGCCTGGTGGTTCGGCAGCTGTCCCAAGTGCTCACAGCGCCAGCGTGGAGAGCTCTACGCAGAACACATCTTCGATTTGGCAGAGGAAATTTTGCAGCGCGGAATTCGTCCTGGCATCTGGGCAGACATGGTTCTTCACGAAAAGATGATGGGTGTGATTCCGAAGGAATTTGTTCTGTGGAATTGGAACTACAGCGTCAAGGAGGCGGGGCCATTCACGGAGGCGGAAACGCTATTGGATGCGGGGTATGAGGTCATCGTGTGCAGTTCGGTAAAATCCGTAATGGACAACGCCTTTACGCCCAATGTGTTCTTCCATTTCCCCAATGTCTTTGGGCTTTCCACGCTATGTGGCAAGAAGGGCGTTCTGGGGCACTGCATCACCAGTTGGTCCTGCCGCCAAAATCTCATTCGTCTCTCCTATCCCATGCTGGAAATTCCCAGGCTGCTACGGGAACTGCCACGGGTGACTCTGGATGACGCAAAGAAGATCCTGGGCAAGAAATACTTCGGCTTTGAGGACGCTATCGAGGCAATCGGAAAAATCAGCGATACCGACATGTGCCTGAAATACTACACGGGTATCCAGTGGAATGGCCTGAAGGACTCGGTGATTCCGCCGAAGGACCTCCTGAAGGGACTGATTGCCAAGTGGGATAAGGATGGCGCCGAAATCCGCACGAAGCTGACGGAGATTATCGCTCGTCAGGACGCCAATCTCCAGGAGGGCCTGGCGATGCTGGAGCCATATCTGGAAGAATACCCTTTGGCGCGGGAGTGGCAGAAGACGGCTCTTCTTCAGCAGAAGTGGTACAAGCTGCTGGAAGAGGCCGCCCTCAGACCCGCACCAGAGTTCATTCCGCGCTTCAATGATATCAAGGAAGAGATAAAAGAATATCTCGCGCAAGAGGAAACCCCCGCCAGCGCGGAAAAGAATGCGGAGCTCCTGGTCAAACCCCTCCGCGACTACTGCTTAATCCACTAATATTTTTCGCTCTAAAGGGCTCTTCTTTTTCGCCCTAAAGGGCTCTTCTTTTTCGCCCTAAAGGGCTCACACAGGACAGAAGGATCTATTTCCGAGCCGGGGGGGGGGAGCCCTTCGGGGAATGGGGATTGATTTGGTTCCCACGTCCCCGGGAAAAATCCCGGGGCTCCATCGGCTACGCCGAAACATCCCCTTCGGGGAAAAATCCAGAATTGAGAATTGAGAATTGAGAATTGAGAATTGGGTGGACTACTGCCAGAAGCTCGTGGGCTCGGAGTAGGAGTGGCACTTGGCGTTCACGCGGATGTCACAGATCTTCACGGTCAGCGGTTCCTTGTTCTCGAACCAGAGGGAGAAGCGCAGGACGGAGAGTTCCGCGGGGTTGGTTTCCGTGCCTTCGCCATCGTGCTTCATGCCCAAGGAGTGGGAAAGCAGGATGTGTCCCGGTTCGTTGTCAAGGATGCCGTGGAAATCGTAATCCACATCGAAGCTCTTGAAGCCCGCGGTTCCGCGATATAGTCCGCTGTGCTTACAAGCCTCAGGCAGGCTGTTGTTGAAGGCGACCAGGATGGTTTCACAGGGGGTGCCTTTGGGAACCGTCACATCCACGCAAAGACGACTGCGTTTTTCGATGACGGGCGGCATCTGGATTTCCAGTTCCTTGGTAGCGGGATTCACCTGATAGGCGGGCTTGCCATCCATCTTTCCTTCGAAGATGACCTTGCAATTCTGTGGCATACCCTGAGAGAGGTCTAGAACGGAAGAACTCTCCTGATAAATGTTTTCCAGTGTGTGAAGAGATTCGGCGCGAAAAAGTTTTTTCGGAACTTCCACCGTCCGAGGGGTGTATCCGTCTTTCGGATCGACTGCGACTGCGGCCAGGAGTGCGAATGCGACTGTGGATTCGCCTTTGGGAGTGAGTGTCAGGGATTTGATCGCTTTTTCGGGGTGGGGGTTGTCCCAATCGTAGGCCATGAGGGAGCTCTGGCGGTTCTTGGCATCGGGCAATCGGACCACAAATCGTGAGAGCATGGCGCTGGAGTCCGCGTTCCATTCATTGAAGTGGACTTTGTATTTGATTTCTTCCTGGATGGTCAGGCCATCTTCATAGTTCACCTGCATGACGCAGACCAGGGGCTTGGCGTAGTGGTGATTGTAGTCAAAGAGGGTCACGTTGCCCGGAGAACCGCCCATCACCAGCAAAGAGACGCCCTTCGCACTGGTGCCAACGGGGATAGTGACTGCGTCGGTGGAGTAACCATCCTTGCCCTCCAGGCCCGTCAGGACCACGGCGGCGAGGCCATCCTTGCCAACGGGAGACAGGTTGTATTTTTCGGCAGACAGCTTTGCCTCTGCCACCATGGCGTCACGGACCTGGGCATTCAGTTTCGGGAAATTCCGGTCGTTCCCCAGTTGGATATTGCAGAGGTCCTGGATTGCGATTTCGGCGTATTTGCGGCGGTCGGTGCGGTCGGGATGTCCGAAGCCCATACGGCAATGGAGTTCGAAGGCGGGATCCCAGCGCAGTTGTGTCAGAGGCAGTCGGTTGTCGGGATTCCAGCCATATTCTGCAGTGACTGTGGTGCCTGCGGCGCCATCGGGGTCGATGGAGGCGTATTTGGTGAAGTGTGACCAGACCCATCCCCAGTAGGTCAGCATGATGCCTTTGCCGCCATTGTCATAGATCATCAGCGGCAGGGAGCGGGTGTTGAGCAACTTGCTGGTGAAGCTGACGCCGTAGATGTTCTGAAAACCATGATTTTGGAAATACTTGTAGTGGTCCAGGCGTGGAACCACATCGTAATCCCAGAAATCCAACGCGATATCGCGGGGCATGGCCTCCAGAAGCGGTTTCCAGGTGGAATCGTTGCTGGCACGATCGGGGTGCATGGAATCCTGGTAGATAATCGGTTCCACGCCGTAGGAGCGGGTGAGGTCCACGAACATCCGGGCGAATTTCGCCAGTTCCACGGGGTCGTGACCACCTTCGCAGAAATCGCATTCCGCCAGGTGGCACAGGAAGAACTCGTCATAGCAGATGTGGAGATACTTGGGCTGGAAGATGCGGATGGTTTCTGCCAGGGTGTATTTGGAGAGTTCCATTGCCAGGGGCTTGTAGGGGCAGATGGAGGAGTCCCAAAGGCGCTTGTAGCTCTTCTTGTTGGAAATCTTCTGGTAGAATTCCGGATGGGTGGTCAGCCAACGGGCGTGGGTGAGCAATTGCAACTGCGGAATGATGGTGACGAAATTCCGGGCGGCGGCGGCTTTGATCAGGTCGATGGATTCCTGGGTCAGGGGATCCTTCTGAAGGGTGAAGGGGCTGTCCTTCAGCGGAAGATTGGTGCCAAAAGCCAGTTGGACCACATTCATCTTCAGAGACCCCAGGGTGTCGAAAATCTTGCAGAAGTCAGGCACGGTCGCGTTGCTCATGGAGGAGACATCCAGGTGGAAACCGCGCCAGGGCAAACCCGGTTCGTCCTGAATCTCGCAGCCAGGCAAGGCGTTGGATTGGGTCTTGACAATCAAATTGCAGAGCGTCTGGAGACCATAGAAAAGCCCCTGGGGTGCCCGGGAACGAATCCGGATGCCATCGGCTTTGACTGTCAGCGAATAGCCCTGTTCGGAAGCGGGGACGCCGTCCTCCGTCAATTCCAATACGCATTGGGCATTTTGCCCCTGGTATGCACGCCGCCCCGGGAAGCGCTCATCCAAGGCCTTCGTCAGCAGAAATACCGCCGTATCCGACAATTCGGCAGGCGCAGCGACGGAGAGTTCGATGGGCAGTGAGAAGGCCATCGTCGTCCTCTTGAGATTGCGCGGAGATGGCACCAGCACTGGGAATCCCGTGGCATCCAGATAATTGTTGATGGTGATTGCAGGGGTATTCATGCTGCAAAAGAAACCGAGGAGGGCGAGAAACGCGATTCGTAGTGTGAGTTTCATGACGATGGGGTAGGGGATGGAAGAATGAGAGAAAAGGATTATGCTTTTGGATTCTTTTCATCAAGTGTAACTGCCTGATACTGAGAAAGCATGTCTGTTATGATGTTATTCATGATATTTCCTCCGCAAGTAATGTTCTAGCAAATATAGATTGCTGGAATGGTATTTGGGAACAAGGAAATAAATATCCTTTCGATTCATCTCCTCAAATTGAGACCAGTCAAGACGCATTTCAAGCAACGACCGCTCTAGCATCTTCTGATTCCGACACAAGGGCATTTCGTATAACTTGTCGCACAACGCCTTCTCGGGAGAGGCAATCAGAAAAGAATAGCCGTCACGATTAACAGAAGAAACACCATGACAAAATGCCTCCGTCGGGATATCCCGATAGGTAAATGTCCCAAATCGATTCGTAAATGACTTCTTCTTTTTCTTTTCGCAGGTGGCACTGGTAAAATCATATACGGCTTCCGGAATGAGCCCATGATATGACAAAGCGGTATTGAAGGAAAGGTAAGAGGGACCGTATATCGCACTCGCTAAATACATCCCTGAGACGGAGGAATTGTCTTCATATATCCCCCGGGTAAGCGGAAACAACACGCCTTCCTTCACCAAACGACCAATCTTCCCAAAGGGATTGCTGTAGTCTCGATAGCGCTCTAGTAAAATATTCGTCGTTAAAATCATTGATTTTCACCTCTTACTATTAATATATCGCAGTTTCTGGATAAAATCAATGAAAAATAGGAAACAATTTGAAAACTCGGCCCTTCTTTGAATCATTAGGGGGCGAAATGGTGCGTAAATCTGCGAGGTGTCTATCAATGTTACGAGACATCCAGGCGTTATCTATCACGTTTTTTCATGAAGTCTGAAAAAAATACACACCGCACTGAAACAATCCGTCTCATTTATTCTTTTTGTATTCGCTCAGAGCCGCCGTGCAGATGCGATAACTGAGGTTCAAGTGGTTCAAGTGATTTGGGTCGCACCCGTATTCCATGAGTTTCTGGACAAGTGCCTGCTTGCCGCCGTGATTTTTGATTAGGCAATACCAAAGTGCAGTATTCCCCAGTTGGTCCACGGATTTGCAGATGCCAGGGAATTGCTTTTCCAAGTCATCAATGATGGGGAGGACATTCTCTTCCTTGTTAAGATGATAACAGAGATAGAAGAGAATATTCTTGGCGGACAAAATCTTCGTAATCTTCTTGAGGTTTTCTTGCAGGAGGTTGCAGAGGATTTCCGTTGAGCCATTTTTCAGGATTTGGCAAAGGATGCCTCGGTTGAGCTCCTGGTCGGAAAAACACCTGGCGATTTCGAACATCGGGTAGGAGTCTTTCTGGATTGCTTCTGCCAAGTGAGGCGTCAACTCGTATGGCGTGTCAGCAGTTCTATATGCCAAGCGAATTCCAACGGGGATGCGTAAATACCCCGGGATTTTATTCTGAATCATATGCGACCGAATGATTTCCTTGTCAAACCCCGTCAGGTTGACGCAGTTTCTCGGAACGGGAGTAAAGCCGTCAGGGATATTGTAAATGCCGTAGTACAGCCAGAAATGCGCCCGCACGTTTGCAGGAATTTCATCTTTTGCCAAGAGGATGTTTTGAATTACCTGATAGGGCTCGCTGTTAGGTTTCTCAACGTATATATAGATGTCACAAAAACACTCTCCCAGGACTTTGAGTAGCAATCCGTCGTCCTCACGGAGATGTTTCAAAAAAGAAGGTCTGAAAAGACGATAGTTCAAATGGGGTATGCCATCCCAGATTTTCCGGATGGTGGCCACATGGGAACGATTTTTAGGGTTGTACACCTGCAGATGCTGACGGCAGAAATCCACGATTTTCCCCTCGTCCACATGTCGAATCCAAAGCGAATGATACTCCTTGACCAACTTTTCAAGTTTCATAATACTCTCCCGGCGCTATGACAGTTTGTTCCAAAACGATATGCAAAAATCCTGGGCAAAAAGTCAAAACCACGAAAAGCGCGAAAAGCGCGAAAAAAACCTTTCGTTTCTTTCGCGTTTTTCGTGGTTCAGAAAACCAAACCACCCTAGGATTTTGCGAAGGTCCTCAATAACTATTCTTGCGATATATTCAAAATCATACACGTCTCGACATATTTTTCAATATTTTTAACGTCCACAAAATACCCTTGTGTATTTTGTGTATTTTGTGGACGTATTTTATGTTTCCCCCTCGATACTGGAACTACTTCAGGGCCTTGATTTCCTGGATCAGGAGAGCACGGAGGGCTCGTAGTTCGGTATTATTGACCTTATGGTCGTGGGATTCCCAGGCGATCTTGTCCATGGCGGTCTGGATTGCCTGGCGGCTCTCTGCGGCCCGTGTTGCCTTGTCGGTGCCTTCGGCTGCTTTGCAGAGGTTGTCCCACAGAACGATATATCTGTAGTCGTAGACGCCTTCGCGGATTGCCTCCCACTGGAGAGTATGAATCAGCTTTTTACTGCCAGGTTCGTAGTAGCAGATGCATGCCTCTTTGGGTTCGCGGTTTCCCTTGCAATCGAAGTCATTGTAGAGGCTACGTCCCTTCTGTCGCAGGAACGTCCAAGTCCAGGCGCCGGTAGTTTTGCTTCGCCAGGTAAAGACGCCCAGCATGTGGCGATTGGTGTAGATATTGCCGTCCTGCTGGATGGCGAAATTGGTGTAGCATCCGGAGCCATACCACCAGAACTGGTCGCCATCGGCCAGGGTTTCCTGACGCAGTGCCTCGTTTGCTTCCTGGGTAGGAGATGACATGAAGCCGATGTTGTTGTAGCAACGGTAGTCCAGATAGGGAGCCAGGTATTTTCTGACGAAATCGCCGTAGCAGGTATTGAAGGTCTTGAAGCCCGCGTTGTGGACAAGCTTGATGGTCTTGACTGCTTCGTCAGCCTCCTTGGTTTCATCGGGTTCGTCCACCGTATGGAGGCAGTATGCGGGCCAGTGGTCCTCTTCCGCCAGACGTCTGATTTCATCCAGGATTGCATGGAATCCCTTGACGAATTCGGGGGTATGGTCTGGGGTCTCGACATGGAGTGCTTTCATCAGATAGCCGTTGATGGCCTGGAGAGAGAGCACCGCCACGCCTGGGAAACCCACCTGGTTGTAGAGCTTCATCTGATTACGCAACGCGGTGAGTTCCACCGAAAACTCACCATTCTCGTAGGTGATCTTGGAATCCTCCAGAGGATAGATCATCATGGAATTCATGCCGTGGTCACGGAAATCACGCATCTCCCGCAGAATTTCCTCGTCGGTAAAGCGCTCCCAGTTCCAGCGATTGCCATCGGCATAGAGGCCGAAGGTAATGCCAGGCACTTCGGGTAGGGCGAAGTCATCCACCGTCAGCTTGTAGGTAGCGCAGAACTTCCCGTCCATGGAGAGTCCCGCCTGATAGACGCCAGGGGTGGCATTTTCGGGGACATGGACCCGCACCGCGTAGAGATAGGGCACTTCCACTTCGGGTTTCGGGGACTCGTTCTGCGAAAGCATCAACTCGGGGATGGTGACGTATGTGGTGGAATTCCAGTCGGTACGCTGGGGCCAGGCGGGGCATGCGAACAACTCAATGGCCTCTGCGGGAATCACCGCGCCGTCCTCGGATTTCAATGCGCCGATGGCCAGCTTCCCTTCCGCGCCTTCGTTGAGGAAATTCACACCGAAGAATTCAGTGGTGAAGAGCTCCGCGCTGGTTTCCGCAAGAATGCTCTCCGTGATTTCGTTGGGATGGATAATCGTGGTTGGACGGACTTCGCCGGGTTCATCCCGCTGGAAGACCTGGAAGCCGCGCTCGAAATCCTTTTCCGTGGGCTCTGCCGCTTCGCCAAGTTCGGTCCAGGGAATTTCCTCGAAGCCGATGTCCTGGCAGGAGGCCATGGTGAAGGATGCCTCGCCGTAGTCTTCGCCATTGTGCTTGATCTGGACCGACAGCGTTCCATAGATGAACTTCTCGGGATCGTATTCGGTGCCTAGGAAGATCCCGCCGTCGTCAGTGGCAAAGAGCTGCTTGGCGGTGCGTTTCTGCCCCATCTGTCCAGGAATCAGGTCATCGGAGGTCTTGTAGACGAATTCTGGCGCAAATTCCCAAGCGGGGTCATTGTTGAGCAGACGTGAAATTCGCGCACCCATGAGATTCCGGCCGTCTTTCAGGACTTCGGTGGCGGGTGCCAGCAGCGGGAAGAGCAGCTGGTCGGGGGAAAGTGCCACCATGGCTTCCGTTCCCCGGAGGATGCTCAGATGGGAATCCTCGTAAGGAGTGTTGGGTACTTTATCCAGCTTGATGCTCCAAATCTTCCCTCGTTCCTCCTGGGGAATCGGGACTTGGATGGCACGGGTGCTGTTCTCGTAGCCGACGGTGTTCCCTTGGAAGACGATGGCGTCTTTGCTGTCACGAATGGTCACTGCAACTTGTTCCGCCTGGTCGCCAGTAACCTCCAGCTCCAGGGTGTCTTCCTGGAAGGTCATGAAATAGAAGAGCGGGACATAATTGATGGCGTGCAGGGGGGAGATGCTAGAAACGCAGAGGCAGCACTTGGAATTGGGATGTGCGACACGGGCCGCATTGGCACCCGCATCCAATTCCAGACGATACGCGCCCTGGGGAAGACCATGCAATTTCAGTACCGTATTTTCTCCGGGATTGAGAATGCCCTTTCCAATCGCAACACCATTGGCGGCGGAAGTCATGGAGTAGCGTAGGACATTGGGGTATTTCCCAATCTGAACGCATGCCAAGTCCAGGGAAAATTCTCCCTTGACATCGGGAGATACAATCAGCACATGCCTTCCTCTGAGAACCATATAGTCGTCGGGATTGCCTGCCTTTTTCAGCCCATCGGGAACAAAGTAGCTCCCAGGAAGGAGTTCCAGGGCAAAGACGCTGGTGACGGCGAGTATGAATAGACAGAGGAGGGGCTTTTTCATGGATATATGAGAAGTTCTGTTATTTGTCGGCAATGGCTTCATTCTGCTGCTTCTTGGCATGAATCATAATGGAGATGATCAGGGAAAATGCCAGGAACCAGGGATAGAAGAGGCAACCGATGACGTTGAAAGACCCCAGGGCGACGCCTGCGCCTTTGACGATGCCCAATGCGATGAGAATCTGGGCACCGTAGGGCAGGGCTCCCTGCACAACGCAGCTGGTGGCGTCCAGGATGGATGCGATGCGCTTGGGTTCGCAGTTGAAGCGCTTGGAGAGGGTGTTTGCGATGGGACCTGCGATGACGATGGCGACGGTGTTGTTGGCAGTAAAGAGATTTACAACGCAGACCAGCAACGCCACGCCGAATTCACAACCACGGGGTGAAGAAATCGCCTTCTCAATCTTCTCAATCATGTATGCGACACCGCCGTTGTGGCGAATCAGCCCCAGCAGACCGCCTGCCAGCAGGGCGACGATGAGAGTCTCTGACATGCCCATGATGCCCTTGCTCATCAGTTCGTATGCCTGCCACATATCGAAGGTATGGCAGCAGATGCCGATGATGGTGGCCAGGAGGCTTCCAGCAAAGAGCAGCGCCATCACATTCATGCCAAGGACCGCGCAGATGAGAATCAGCAGGTAGGGCAGAATGAGGACGAAGTGCTTGGGAAGCATATCGGGAAGCTCACCCACCGCGCCAGCGCGCCCGACGATGAGATAAAGCGCGATGCAGACGATGGCGGCGGGAACGGCAATCCAGATGTTTGTCAGGAACTTGTCCCGCATGGCGACACCCTGGGTGCGGGTTGCGGCGATGGTGGTATCGGAGATGATGGAGAGGTTGTCACCGAACATGGCGCCACCCACCACAGCACCGATGACCAGTGCGGGCGAGAGCTCCAACTGCTGTGTCAGGGTGATGGCGATGGGGGTGATGGCGGCGATGGTGCCACAGCTGGTGCCGATTGCCAGGGAGATGAAGCAGGATACCAGGAACAACCCCAGCAGGAGGAGTTTGCCGGGAATCAGATGCCGTGCGATGATGACCGCCGCGTCAACTGCGCCCATGCCTTTTGCCAGTGCGGCGAAGATGCCCGCCAGGATGAAGATGAGGCACATGATCATGATGTTGATCTCACCCATGGATTTTGCGTAGATGTCCACCTGGTCGCCAATCTTTTCTTTGCGATTGAGTATGAAGGCAACTGCGCTGGCCACCAGGAATGCCACGGGCATGGGAACCACATAGAAAGGCATCTCTTTGCCCTCAAAGCCCGCCCAAATGGAGAAGCCCATATAGAAGAGCATGAATGCGAGGAATGGCAGCAATGCGATGAAACTCGGTTTGATGGAGTTGTTTTCTGACATGTTTGTGTTCTCTTGGGTTGGTTGATTGAAAGAAAAATGTTTTGGCCCAGGGTATTACAGGAAGAAATACCAGGTGTAGATGACAATTCCCATGGGAATGAGGCTGTCCATCACATCCAACGCACCGCCCAGACCGGGAATCTTTCCCGAGTCCTTGGCCCCCGCGGCACGTTTCAGCAGGGATTCGGAGAGGTCACCCAGCAATCCAACCACGGCAGCCAGGAAGCCCAGGATGATTGCGCTGACACAGGTCAAGGGCAGGGTGTCGGAGCATTTCCAGAAAATCAGTGAGGTGATGACGGAGAAGAGAATTCCTCCCGCCAAGCCTTCCCAGCTCTTCTTGGGACTGATGTAGATGGCCAGCTTGTGGTTGCCACCGGGGAGTTTTGCGGTTGCACAACCGATTGCGTATGCGCCTGTGTCGGCGATTTTTGTGATGGCGACGAGATATGCCAGAGTCATGGGGCCGATGCTGTCATTCTGCATCATCCCGTAAGGCATATAGAAAAGAAGCATCATGTAGGATAAGCACCAGGGAATCAGCAATCCCACCAGCACAGTCCGGGCCACGGTATCCAGGGATTTTTGGGTGACTTCCTGATTGAAGACGCTGAGGAACGCCAGAAGGATAAAGGCCAGCAATGGCAGGAAGTCAGGCGTGAAACGCCCCCAGGCATTGGCAAGAAGCACAAGGCCGAATAGCTGAATGAGCACTTCCTGGATGCCGTAGGGTTTCAGACCAGATAGGACCACGCCCTCGTGACTCGAGGTCACCAGTATTGCGGCGGCCAACAGCGCGAAGGCGCATTTTCCCCAGATGCCCGGCAGGAAGAATGCAAGGAATACAACGAGAATCAGCGGAATGGCGACTTTTAGGCGGTCTTTTAGCATGAGGAAAAAAGGGGAGGGTTTGTTTTTCTTACGCGCGCAGGACGTGCCGTAAGTATTATCTTACGCAACGAGACAGAAATTTACGTCAATATAATAGGAAAATACCATGCGTTTTCACGAAGAACTAACAAGTTTGCAGAACCCGAAGGTAAAACAGGTGGCGCGCTGGCGTGATCGTCCCGACCGAGATGACAGCCAGGTCGTTTTGGCGGAGGGGTATCGTGCCTTGGTTCGCGCATTGGCGGGCGGCTATAAAATCAAGGAAGTCTTTGTCTGCCCCGAATATTTTCCTGCAGAAAAGCACCACGAAGAGGAGTTGCTGGAGCAACTCGCCGCACAGGGAGCTCGGCTGATTAAGGTCGCTCCCGCGGCATTTGAGAAGATGTGCTACCGCGATCGTCCCGAGGGCTTGTTAGGCGTTGGTCCCCAGCTCCATCGTGGGCTGAATGACCTGAAAATCCCTGGCAATCCCTTCTATCTGGTGGCGGAGCAGATTGAGAAACCGGGCAATCTGGGCACCATGATGCGCTCTTCCGATGCGGTGAAGGTGGATGGGTTGATTCTCTGCGATTCCAAGACGGACATCTATAACCCCAATGTGGTCCGTGCCAGCACGGGAAATCTCTTCACTCTGCCCATCGCCGAGGCCACCACCGCCGAGACAATCCCCTGGCTCAAGTCCAAGGGCGTGAAGATTCTCGCCACTTCCCCACACGTGGATACGCTCTACACTCAAGTCGACCTGACTGGCCCCGTGGCGGTAGTCGTTGGCGCAGAACAATATGGCCTCACCAAACCCTGGCTCGAACAGGCTGACCTGGTGGTTCGTCTGCCCATGCTGGGGGAAGCGGACTCCCTGAATGTAGCCACCGCCACCGCAATCGTCCTATACGAAGTCGTCCGCCAGCGCCTGGCCGCAGGACTCATCAAAGACCCCGGCAGAGTCCCCGACTCCGCGGATTGCTAAATCAATTTTTGTGGTCTTTTGGGGGCAAATGATCGCTCCTTTGTAGGTTATGTTATCCCCATGTTCGAATGATGCCCCACTAGAACCAGAACGAGATTACTTCCATGCAGTCGATCCCCGTTGATACCAGTGATTTTGCGCAGATTCGCGAAAAAGGTCAGGTCTATGTGGACAAGACTGCGTATTTGTATCACCTTGTCAACGACCCGAATGGCGCAAAACTATTCTTCCTCTCTCGTCCACGCCGCTTTGGAAAATCCCTGATGATTTCCACCCTGCAGGCAATTTTCCAGGGCAGGAGGGAACTCTTTGACGACCTGGCAATTGCTCAAACCGATTATGATTGGAAGAAATATCCTGTCATCTATCTGAATATGGCACAATGCGCCGCCGCAAACGGAAATTCCTTCGAGGAACTCCTCCCGGTAGTTATGAAGGCGGCCTTGAACAATGCGGGATTCCAATACGATAACACCTTGAATCCCATTGGGAATTTTGCCAACGCGCTCTTCGATTGCCAAGCACGCAACAAGCAGGTCGTAATTCTCATTGACGAATATGACGACCCCGTCGCCCAAGTGATGGATAACATTCCTCGGGCAAATGAAATTCGGGACGCACTTGCTCCGCTTTACCGCCAAATCAAAGAGATGGAAGGATGCGTCCGTTTCCTCATGGTCACTGGCGTGAGCAAATTCACCAAGATGTCCATTTTCTCCGCGATGTCAAAACTCACTGACATTTCATTTATGGACGACTACGCAACAATGCTTGGTTTTACCGAAGCGGAGTTGGATACCTACTACAGCGAACACATCGCCTTCCATGCTGAAAAACAGGGACTATCGATTGACGCCTATCGTCAGGAACTCCGTCGAATGTACAATGGATACCGTTTCTGGCGCTTCCAGGGAGAAAAAGTCTACAACCCAGTTTCCATCAACTTGACACTGGCTTATACAGACCCCTGTTTCAATTCCTATTGGGCACAAACCGGCCGTGCGTCCATGTTGATGAACTACTTAAAACGGGATGAAATGCTGGCAATTGATCCAGAACGGATTTCTGGTGTCAGCATGATGGATTTCGAAGTGACAAATCTAGAACATATCCCCGTCAATGCCTTGTTGTTCCAAACGGGATATCTCACGATTTTGGACTATGACCGATATGCGGAAATCTTTACCCTCGGCATCCCAGACGAAGAGGTTCGTCGGGATTGCTCGATTGTCATGGCATCCCAGTGCGCCAATCAATCCGTCAACTGGGCCTCAAAGATTGGCAAACATTTGCTTTCCTGTGAATGGGATAAATTCTTTGATGGCCTGAAATCCCTCTATGCGGGGGTTGCGTATGGCCCAACGGAAAAACGCGTCTGTGAATATTCATACGGTCGGTGCTTGGCATTTCTGCTACAAGGGCAGGGCATTATCTGCCAACCAGAAGTGACATATTCGTCAAGCCGCTCGGATATGGTCTGCACACACCATTGCGGTATCTATATTTTCGAATTGAAAGTGGACCAACCAGCCGCAATCGCCATGGAACAAATCCAACGCAAAAATTATGCTCTACCATACGCGGCGGACCAGCGTCCCATCTGGCTTATTGGTTTGTCTTTTGACTCAAAGACACGACTCCTGACGGATTGCGCCGTAGAAAAATACTAATATCCCCTTAAAAACTAGAGCATTGAGCATTGAGAATTCCGAATTGCAATAGGGGGGGCATGGGGGAAACCTCCCCATCCTTATAAATAATTAAGCATTAAGCATTAAGCATTAAGCATTGAAAAAAAGGGGGCATGGGGGGATTTCCTCCCCCATCCTTATAAATAATTAAGCATTAAGCATTAAGCATTAAGCATTATTTATTTGGCACGACCTTGATATTGTATTTCACGGGATGACCGTTGAAGGAAGTGCGGTTTGCCAGGCAGGGCTGGGGAGACGCCGGAGACAGGAGCTTCCAGTGGCTACCGGAATAGAGCTTGTCGGCAATTTGCTGGACCTCCTCGTCGGTGGCCGTCAAGGAGATGCTTAGGACGCCTTTGTCGTTCACCGAGACTGGCGTGCAGATTTCGCCGTGGTTCTTTTGTGTGAAGGCCTGCAGTTCATCGGCAGAGGGCAGGGTGTCTGCCAGCCAGACGTGTGTGACTTCATCGCCAATGGGAGCCAGGTGACCATGACGACGCCCACGGGGAGCGGCATTTTTCATGGATACCGTGGTCACATCCTGAGGGACGGTGCGCCCTTTGGAGAACGCCAGGCTGTCTTTCAGGGAGAAGCCCTCGGAACCATCAGCCACCATGACGGGGGGCATTGCCAAATTCTCTTCCTGCACAGGAGCAAAAGCCTTCGCCATCATCAACGACGCAGGTGCTTCGTCAGCCATGGCGACTGCGGGAGCTTCGTATGCCACTGCGGCGGGGGCTGCATCGACCATCATGACATCGGCACTCTCAAGGGAGTGCTCGGTTGAATTGGGAATCAAGACTCCGACAAGCACTCCCACCACCAGCAATGCCGCCGCAGCCGCATAGGAATACCACGCACGACGCGTATGACGCTGGAAACGAGACGGCGCAGGGACGGGAGCCATCAGGAATTCATCCTCCTCCTTTGCATCCTTGCAGGCCTGGAGAATTCGGTCATTCAGCTCCGCGGGAGGGGTCAAATAGCCATCCAATAGAGAATTGAGCTTCTGCTCTTTCTCCAGGGTCTCTCTGCATTTCGCACAGCGCTGGAGATGCTTTTCAATATCGGGATTCTGAAGCCCACAAGAAAATTCCTGAAGGTCTTCGAGGGTAGGGCAGTTGTCTTTGAATTCGGTCATGGTTATAGATCCAGCGCCTGGCGCAACAACTCGCGCCCGCGGTTGATGCGGGATTTCACGGTCCCCACTGCGCAGTGGAGAATCGCCGCGATTTCATCGTAATCCAATTGCTTCACATTCCGCAACAACACTGCCTGACGGTAGCTCTCGGGCAGGGCGGCCATGGCGGCTTCCACACGCTGGCGCATTTCCTCGTAGGCGACTTCTCTATCGGGTGTCATGCCCTTGTCGGGCAACTCCAACTTGGCAGGGCCGTCTCCCGAAGAATCGTGGGCTTCCACGGGCGCATCCAGGCTGATGTGTTTTCCTGCACCGCGAATCTTGTTGTAGCGGTAGCGGTTGTTGCAGAGATTGGTGACAATGCGATACATCCACGTGCTGAATTCCGCGTCTCCACGGAAATTCGGCAAATGGCGGTAGATGCGCACAAAGGCATCCTGCACCACTTCTTCGGCGTCTTCCTTGCTATTCAGGAAGCCGAAGGCAATCTGGTAGGCGTGTCCCGAGTGGCGTTTCACCAGTTCATCAAAGGCACTGGGGTCGTTGCCACTCTGGAAGCGCGTTACCAGCTCACGGTCGGTGTATTGCGGTTGTCTGGAATCTATGACCATCTAGAATCTCGTCGGTTCCCAGAAAATTTGACAATTGCCGAAAATCATAGATGAATCATTTCTGCAACGGACATTTAGAACCGAAAAAAGGCGGCAGGTTCCCCTGGTGGAGAGCGCGCCGCCTTTTTTGTTGTGGACTTATGTCGTCAGGGTCTTAGCAAGCGGCCTTGACCAGAGCGATGAAGTCAGCAGCCTTCAGGGCGGCGCCACCGATGAGACCACCATCGATATCGGGCTGAGCCAGGAGACCCTCGGCGTTGGCGGGCTTCATGGAACCGCCGTAGAGGATGCGGATCTTGCCAGCGCAGACGGGGCAGTACATCTTGCCGATGAGGGCGCGGACAAATGCGTGGACTTCCTGAGCCTGCTCGTTGGTAGCAGTCTTGCCAGTGCCGATGGCCCACACGGGCTCGTAGGCCAGGATGATGTTCTCCAGCTGCTCTTTGGTGATGTCAGCCAGATCCCAACGGACCTGCTTCTCCAAAACGGCCTCGGTGACGCCCTTTTCGCGCTCTTCCAGGGTCTCGCCAATGCACAGGATGACCTTCATGCCGGCGGCCAGGGCGGCCTTCACACGCTGGTTGACGGTCTCGTCGGTCTCGCCAAAATACTGGCGGCGCTCGCTGTGGCCGATGATGACGTAGTTCACGCCCATCTCAACCAGCATCTTGGCGGAGATTTCGCCAGTGAATGCGCCATTGGTCGCCCAGTGGACATTCTGTGCGCCAACCACGAGGGGAGTGCCCTTGGCGGCTTCCTGGACGGCGGCGATGGTGGTGAAGGGAGGGAAGACCATGACTTCGGGGGCGCTGCAGCAACCGCAGGCACCACCGCAATTGGCCTTCAGGTCGGCGATGAGCTGAGCGCCTTCCGCGGCGGTCATGTTCATCTTCCAGTTACCAGCGATGACTTTCTTGCGATCCATTTTCGTATTTCTCCAAAATTCTATGTTGATTTCTTGAAACCGCCTGACATCATCCGCCAGGCGGTATCGGATTGACTATCGCGCCAGATGATTATTTGTCGTCCAGGGCGACAACACCGGGCAGCTGCTTGCCTTCCAGGTATTCCAGAGAGGCGCCACCGCCAGTGGAGATGTGGCTCATCTTGGAGGCCAGACCGCTCTTGTTCACGGCGCTGACGGAGTCACCACCGCCGATGACGGAGACGGCGCCGTTGTTGACGGTGGCGTCGGCGACAGCCTGGCAGACACCGAAGGTGCCCTTGGCGAAGTTGCTCATTTCGAAGCACCCCATGGGGCCATTCCAGACGATGGTCTTGGCCTTGGAGATGATGTCGGCATACTTGGCGATGGTCTTGGGACCGATGTCCAGAGCCATCAGGTCGGCGGGAATCGTGTTCTCCACGACAGTGATATTGGCATCATTGTCGAACTTGTCGGCAGCCAGGTTGTCCACGGGCAGGACGAAATCCACGCCGGCGGCCTTGGCGTCAGCCAGAGTGGCCTTCGCGGTGTCGATCAGCTCTTCTTCCACCAGGGACTTGCCGACCTCGTAGCCCTGTGCCTTCAGGAAGGTGTAGGCCATGCCACCACCGATCAGGATGGCGTCGACCTTCTTCATGAGGTTCTGCAGGACTTCCAACTTGCCGGAGACCTTGGCACCACCGATGATGGCGACGAAGGGCTTGACGGCGTTCTCAACCGCATTACCCAGGAAGTTGATTTCCTTCTCCAGGAGGAAGCCGGCGACGCTGGGGCAACCCTTGGCCTTCATGTACTTGGCGATGGAGGCGGTGGAGGCGTGGTCGCGGTGGGCGGTGCCGAAGGCGTCGTTCACATAGACGTCACCGTATGTGGAGAGCTTCTCGGCCATGGCCTGCTTCTTGGCCTTCAGCTCGGCCTTCTTGGCGGCGTATTCTTCGTCGCTCATCTCGTCGGTCTTCTTGACCTTGCCTTCCTCGGCCTTGTAGAAACGGGTGTTCTCCAGCATCAGCACTTCACCGGGCTTCAGAGCGGCGGCCTGTGCGTCGGCATTCTGGCAGTCCTCGGCAAACTGGACGGCGATGCCCAGGTCCTTGGAGAGGTAGTCGCAGACGGGCTTCAGGCTGAAGTCGGCCTCATAGCCCTTGCCTTTTGGACGGCCAAGATGGCTCATCAGAATCAGAGCGGCGCCCTGTTCCAGGACATACTTGATGGTGGGCTCGGCTGCCTTGATGCGGGTGTCGTCAGTGATCTGGTGATCGGCGTTCAGGGGCACGTTGAAATCAACGCGCATAATGACCTTCTTGCCCTTCAGATCGACATCGCGAACCGTTTTCTTGTTCATTTCGGCTATTCTCCAATCGAATTGTGGTTGGTTGTTACTAGGACGGATCGTGTTCTTGCGACCGCCCGTTAGGAAAAACGCCTTAATATAATGGATAGGCGCGTACGCGTGGATGCTATCATGCAGAGATTAGTGTTTTTTGACCGCATTTGTCATCATTTCGCCATCCAGGGAATTGTTTTCAACAAAGGAACCGTCCGAATAATCGTTCCAACTGGAAAGCAGGACCACCTGGCATTCCGTCTGACGAAGGAGCTTGAATTGCTTGGAGAGTTTTTTTCCGCGACTGCGCTGAACCACCCATCCCGTATTGCTGGGAGATTTGGGATTCTCCGTAAGGTATTGCGCCGCACGCATCCACTGGAAACGGGCAGGAAGTGGGATTTGCTCATCCAGCGGGGTGGTGGGGCAGGGGGGTAATTCCACCCCAAAACGCATCAAGGTGATATTTTCCGGAAACTCGGGGTTCGACTCCTCCAAGTGGTATTCTTCAGCCACCAGGAAGGCAGGGCGGTTCTCTTCCTGCAAGTATCCTGGAGTGGAAATCAAATCCATTTTCTCCAGATATTGCAGGAGATTCTGACGGTCGATGGGCTGGAATTCCTGCCTGTCAGGAACCAGGGAAAGCACCACCAAACGGCCAGATTTGCTGGCTAATTCGCAGAAATGACGAAAACGGACCAGGAATTCCTCGTTGGCAAGTTGTTGAGGAGTGCATTCCACCATGATGACATGGATCCCACAGGACGCAATTCGACTGATGTCACGGGACATCCGCAAATCCGTCCAGCCATTGTCCATGGGCACAGGTCGGACACCCATGCGGAATTGGGCATCGGAGTCCGTCTCAGGGAGATAACGCACCCAAATCGCAAACTCAATGGGCGGTATCATCTCCAGCAATTCCTGACGGGATACAAAACAGGAAACGCAGAGAAATACAACACAAAAGAGGAATAAAACAAGTCGACGCATAAGGGGGCTATTTCTCGGTAAAGACAAAATCAGGACAGACGTGCATGGGCTCCACATCACTCTGGTGTAAATGACAACGGCTCAAGAAGGGAGACGAAATGTAATGGGCGCAGTTCTTGCAGAAACGGGCTTCACCACGGGATAAGGAAAGACCCGTATCCGCACGCTGGGTATCCCCAAACAGGTCGTCCAACAAGGCATCATCCTGATTCGGTTTGTCAGGACCATTGTTAGCAGACTTCTTCGCACCCGAAACCTCCGCACCACAAAACGCACAGACTAACTTCTTCTCAGGAGTTCCAAACAACGCATCCCCAACCAACTCCTCCTTGACTTCCGAGGACATCCCACAATGGGGACACTGAAACGACGAACCAACTGTTAGTATCTGATTATTAGCCATAAATCCCGAAAATTCACAGAAAATCTCAAAAACTCATATTACACATAATCTAACCCAAAATAACCACACTGTACTCGCTAGGCTCGCTAGGCTCGCTAGGCTACCCCGACGGCGAGGACTAGGCTCCCTAGGCTTCCTAGGCTTCCTAGGCTTCCTAGGCAGCCTAGGAAGCCTAGGAAGCCTAGGGAGCCTAGGGAGCCTAG
>DCIO01000065.1 GCA_002315885.1 Lentisphaeria bacterium UBA1724 | reverse complement strand
TCCGCGAGGAATTCTCGGTGCTGCCATCGCTGCGGGATACGGTCCTGCGTCGGGAACAATCCCAGCGAGAGGCAGAAGCACAGATCCTGGAGGTGCAGCTGGGGACACTGGAATACAAAATCTGGCAGGCAATCGGCGATGAGGAACGGGATGTGGATGCGCTGGTGGAGCTGATTGACGCGCCGATCTCATCCATCCTCGGGGCACTCCTGACTCTGGAAATCCAACAGATGATACGGCAACTTCCGGGAAAACGGGTCCGGCGCGTCCCAGGACGCCGGGCGGTTCCCTCGCTTTCCTCGCGCTAAAGCGCTCGCCAGGGCGAAAGTGCAAAAGAAAAAATCCTTCAATAATGCGGTATATTTAAAAGAATCGCGAAAACTTTTGAGGAATTATACCATAATGAAAAAGAATTTAATGATTGTGGAGTCTCCCGCCAAGGCGCGGACCATCGGCAAATTGCTGGGTGCGGGGACGACGGTTTTGGCCTCCATGGGTCATGTGAACGACCTCCCTCAGCGTGAATTGGGCGTGGACTTGAGCCATGATTTCAAGCCCGAGTATGTTCTGACGCCCAATGGCAAGAAGGTCATGAAGTCCCTGAAGGACGCCGCGAAGAGCGCCGACACCGTCTATCTGGCGACGGACCCTGACCGTGAGGGCGAGGCGATTGCCTGGCACCTCCAGAATTTGCTGAAGGGTTCCACCAAGGCGCCCTTCCATCGCATTGCCTATCACGAAATCACCCGTTCCGCCATCGACAACGCCTTTGCTCATCCCGGTCAAGTGGAATTGCCCCTGGTGGATGCCCAGCAGGCCCGCCGTGTGTTGGACCGCCTGGTGGGATACCAGGTCAGCCCCTTGCTGTGGCGCAATGTGGAGAAGGATACCAGCGCGGGGCGCGTGCAGTCGGTGGCACTGCGTCTGATTGTGGACCGTGAGCGTGAAATCAACGCATTCGTTCCCGTGGAATTCTGGAACCTGGATGCGGTCTTCTCTCCCAGTTCCGCACCCACGATTCGCCTGAAGACCCGCCTGAATCGTCTGAATGGCAAGAAGGCGAATGTGCCCGATGGCGCCAGTGCCCAGGCTTTGGAGTCTGCCTTGCAGTCCAAGGGGGTTGTGCACCAGGTCAGCGCCATCACCAGCACGCCGCGTTTGCAGCATCCCGCGCCGCCCTTCACCACCAGCACTATGCAGCAGGCGGCGGGTAGCGCGTTGCGTTTCGGTACCTCCCAGACCATGTCTGTGGCACAGCAGCTCTACGAAGGCATCGACCTGGGTGGCACCACCTCGGGTTTGATTACCTACATGCGTACCGACTCCGTGAATGTGGCGAAGGAGGCCCAGGATGCCGCGTTGGCATTCATCAGCAAGACCTACGGCGCGAAATTCGTTCCCGCCACGCCGAACCGCTATCGTTCTGGCAAGAGCGCCCAGGAGGCCCACGAGGCGATCCGTCCCACCAACGTGGAGCGGACTCCCGATTCTGTGGCACCGTATCTTACCGCACAGCAGTTGAAGCTCTACAAGCTGATTTGGACGCGCTTTGTGGCCAGCCAGATGGCTTCCGCCAAACAGGTGGACCACGCCATCGAAATCAGCTCCCAGGGCGGCGACCTCAAGACACTCTCTCTGGCGTGTGCAGGAAAGACTCCTGGCGTGGAATGCACCTTCCGCGCCGCGGCACGCGAGACCACCTTCCCGGGATACCTGACAGTCTACAGCATGAAAGACCTGGGGCAGGAAGACGAGATGGACAACCTGACGGGGTCCCTGCCGGAATTGACCGAGGGCGCGCTTTGCATTCTGCAGGATTTGAAGAAAGAGCAATGCTTCACCCAGCCTCCGAACCGCTATTCCGAGGCGGCGTTGGTGAAGGCGTTGGAAGCCAATGGCGTGGGGCGTCCTTCCACTTTCGCCTCCATCGTCAAGACGATTTTGGACCGCAAGTATGTGGAGAAGGAGAAGAGTTCCTTGCGTCCCACGGAGTTGGGGTTCCGGGTGAATGACTTCCTGGTGGCGCAATTCCCCGAGCTCTTCGATGTGGGCTTTACCGCCCAGATGGAAGGCGAGTTGGATGCCATTGAAGAGGGGCAGGTGAATTGGGTGGCCATGCTTCACGAATTCTACGACAAATTCCAGAAGTGGCTTGCTTCTGGTGGCGCTCGTCCCACACCCGCGTCTTTGACAGCGGAGGCAATGGATGAACTGTTGAAGTGCTTCCCCGATGAGTTCCCCTTCGATCCACCCATGGCCGGCGCACGGCGTATCTACAACGACGCGACTTTCGTACAGAATCTCCGCAAGCGCATTGAAGAGAAGGGCGAGAAGCCCAACGAGCGCCAGGCGGCGGCATTCCTGGGGATGGTGGCCCGTTACGCGAGTCGTCATCCCGAGTTGGTTTCCAAGGCGGAGGCATTGGGATTGGGGACTCAGCTCCAGGCGCAGATTGCGGCGAATTCCGCTGCGGAGGAGCGCCGTCAGAGTGCTCCCGAGAAGTTGGCGTTGGAGCCCGAGTTGCAGGAGTTGATCAATGCCATGAAGAAGCTTGAGTTCGAGGCGCCTGTCACCCGTGGCAAGCGTACCTACGACGACGGGAAATTCTATCGTTCTTTGGCGCGTCAGGCCACCACGAGCCAGGCGCTTTCCGAACCCCAGCGTGAGGCGCTGAAGAAACTGGCGCAGAAATACGCCAGGAAGCTCCCCTGCTTGCCGGAAATCGCGGCGAAGCTGGGCTGGAATACGGCGGAGACTGTCGGCGAGACAGGCGAGGGCGCTACGGGTGCCGCGGCATCTTCGGAGGCCACGGTGCAACCCGAGGCAATCAGCCCCGAGAATGCCGCGCTTTGCGAGAAGCTGATTGCTCTGACGAAGCAGGTGACGGAGTGGAATCCCCCCACCACCCGTGGACGCAGGGTCTTTGATGACAAGAAATTCGCCATGTCCCTGGTGGAGCAATACGAAAATCGCGGCGTGCTTTCTCCCCGACAGTTGGATGCGCTGGCCAAGACGCTGGGGCGTTATGCCTCACAGCTTCCCGAAGGGAGTCTGGATGGCGCCGCACCCGTGGAGACCGCTCCCGCAGCACCCACGGCACCTCTGGGGGTAGTGGATGAAGTGTGTCCCAAGTGCGGTCAGCCCCTGAAGCGCATCAGCTTCCGCGGACGGACTTTCCTGGGTTGCACGGGCTACCCAAAGTGCAAGTTCACGAAACGGGGGTAGGGGTAATTCGGAATTCGGAATTCGGAATTCGGAATTGTTGTAAGGATGGGGAGGTGTCCTCATGCCCCTCAGCTTTGTGCCTTAGGGGAAGCGGGTTTTAATGCCGAAACGAGAAATTCGGGTTACATTATAGTGTTTTACCGATCGAGGGAGGCGGAATTCCTCCCTTAACAAGTGCAATAACAAGGGATTCCAAGATGATTACCACGAAGGAAGTTGACAACATGTGCTGCGTGGCGAAGGGCTGTGACCACGGTCCCGCGCCGATTCCTCAGGAAGGTCAGTGGACCCAGGTTCGCCAGATCAACGAGATCAGCGGCCTGACCCACGGTGTAGGTTGGTGCGCCCCCCAGCAGGGTGCCTGCAAGCTTACGCTGAATGTTAAGCAGGGCATCATTGTGGAAGCCCTGGTCGAGACCATTGGCTGCAGTGGCATGACCCACTCCGCCGCCATGGCTGCCGAGATTCTCCCCGGCAAGACCCTCCTGGAGGCTCTGAATACCGACTTGGTTTGCGATGCGATCAACACCGCCATGCGCGAACTCTATCTGCAGATTGTCTATGGCCGCACCCAGAGCGCTTTCTCCGAGAACGGCTTGTCTGTGGGCGCTGGTCTGGAAGACCTGGGCAAGGGCCTGCGCAGCCAGGTGGGTACCATGTACTCCACCCAGCTGAAGGGCGTCCGCTATCTGGAAATGGCCGAGGGCTATGTCAAGCGCATTGCTCTGGACAAGGACAACCAGGTGATTGGCTACGAGTTCGAGAAGATCGGCCCCATGATGGAAGCCATCAAGGGCGGCATGGATGCCAACGAGGCCTATAAGAAGTTCACGGGCACTTACGGTCGCTTCACCCCCGAGGCCGGCGCCGTCAAGTACATCGACCCCCGTCACGAGTAATTTCAGGAGGATCACACAATGGCTCAATTCGAGAGTTATGAACGCCGGATCGCGCAGATTGATGCGGTCTGCGCCAAATATGGCATCAAGGACCTGGACGAGGCCCGCAAGATGTGCCAGGACAAGGGCTTTGATCCCTACGTGATTACCGAAGGCATCCAGCCGATCTGCTTCGAGAATGCGAAGTGGGCATACGTCCTGGGCGCCGCCATCGCCATGAAGAAGGGCTGCACCAAGGCTTCCGACGCTGCGAAGGCGATTGGCGAGGGTCTGCAGGCCTTCTGCATCCCTGGTTCTGTTGCTGACGACCGCAAGGTCGGCATTGGCCACGGCAACCTGGGCGCCATGCTGCTGTCCGAGGAGACCAAGTGCTTTGCGTTCCTGGCTGGTCACGAGTCTTTCGCGGCTGCCGAAGGCGCAATTGGCATTGCGATGAAGGCGAACAAGGTCCGCAAGCAGCCCCTGCAGGTCATCCTGAATGGTCTGGGCAAGGACGCGGCGTACATCATCAGCCGTATCAATGGCTTCACCAGCGTGGAGACCAAGTTCGACTACTTCACTGGCGAGCTGAAGATTGTGAAGGAGACCAAGTTCTCCGATGGTCCTCGTGCCGCCGTGCGTTGCTACGGTGCTGACGATGTCCGCGAGGGCGTTGCCATCATGTGGAAGGAAGACGTGGATGTCTCCATCACCGGTAACTCTACCAACCCCACCCGTTTCCAGCACCCCGTGGCCGGTACCTACAAGAAGGAGCGCGTGCTGGCTGGCCGCAAGTACTTCTCCGTGGCATCTGGCGGCGGTACTGGTCGTACCCTGCATCCCGACAACATGGCTGCGGGTCCTGCCTCCTACGGTTTCACCGATACCCTGGGCCGCATGCACTCCGATGCGCAGTTCGCGGGTTCCAGCTCCGTGCCTGCCCACGTTGAGATGATGGGCTTCCTGGGCATGGGCAACAACCCCATGGTCGGCGCAACCGTCTCCGTGGCAGTGGCCGTCGAAGAGGCCATGAAATAGCATCTAGGGTAATAGACCACCCTATTTGACTAATCATCCGCCTGGCGGGGAAAAAATACCCTGTCAGGCGGCTTTTTTTAAGACTTCGAGCTGGTGTTCGAAGCACAGGACAAGAATGAGCAGTTACTGGCAGCCAATTTTGCCATACAACGCCGTCTGTTGCCGATACAGTGAGATTGGCACAAAAGGGCGGAATCGTGGCGTCTTCATCCGTCACATGAATGAGGGATTGGAGCGTTGTCTGAATGGCGCCTTTGGCAAGCCTCATTTTGATGTCGAGCGCGGTCGCGTCTATCTCTATCCCGAGAACGAAGGGATGGAGTTGACTAGTGAGCAAGTGGATGCCTTGCGTCGGGAGATTCCCGCGTTGCCCGGCATTGCGTCAGTCTCTCCAGGGTGGCGCTGCAAGGCGACTCTCGCGGACTTGGAAGAATATATCTGGCGGACTTTCCCCGTGGTCTACGAGGCATTTATCAAGGTGTTCCCTCCTGACCAGCGGAGATACGCCATGCGTGTGAATCGCTGCGACAAGCGGTTCCCCATGTGTTCCCGTGATATCGAGATGCATTTTGCCGAGCGCATTCTTGCCGAGCATCCCGATCTGAAACTGGATTTGAAGACGCCGACCCTGAAGATTTGTGTGGATTTGCGTCCCAGCGGCATCTTCGTGGATTACGAGCGCATTGCGGGGGCAGGCGGTCTTCCCGCGGGCTCTGGCGGCACGGCGCTGGCGTTGCTGTCGGGTGGCATTGACTCACCCGTGGCATGCTACGAGATGATCCGTCGTGGCACCTACGTGGATTTCATCACTTTCCACAGCAGCCCCTATACCCCCGAGGCGGGATTGACGAAGATTTGCGACATCGCACGGGTCTTGAACCATTTCCAGCATCGCGGTCGCGTGGTAGCGGTGAATTTGCTGCCCTTGCAGAAGGCGATACGCGACAACTGCGAGGAGAAATTCCGGACGGTCCATTATCGCCGGAACATGATGCGTCTGGCGTCCATTGTGGCGAATTACTTCGGTAGCGAGGCGTTGGTGACGGGTGACAACCTGGGGCAGGTTGCCAGCCAGACCTTGACCAACATGCGTGTCATTGAGGACGCCTGTCCCATGATGATTTTGCGCCCCTTGCTGGTCTACGACAAATTGGACATCATCGCGGTGGCCGAGAAGATCGGCACTTTCCCCATTTCCCAGATTCAGGTCCCGGATTCCTGCACGGTTTTCGCGCCCGTGGGGCCCACGACTCACGCCAACCTGGGTGCGGTTCGTGCGGATGAGGCGAAACTGGATTTGCCTGTGCTCCTTCGTGAATGTCTGAAGCAGACCACCATCATGAGCACGTTGAATTACGCGGCCCATCCCTTTACCGAGCTCCAGGAGGTCCCGTTGCCGTTATGAACCTGAAGGACCTGGGAGAATCTCGTCTGAAGGAGCTGCTGGTTTCCTGGAAACAGCCCGCTTTCCGTGCAAAGCAGGTGAAGGAGTGGCTCTACGGTCGCTTCGCAGTCTCCTACGACGAGATGACCAACCTCCCGGGCGCGCTGAAGGAACAACTGGCTACCGAGGCACGTGCCTTCTCCCTGACTACCCGCGAACGGCTGACCGATCCCGATGACGGTACCGTCAAGTGGCTCTCGGAATTGGAGGACGGCAATACCATTGAGACGGTGTTGATACGCGTGCCTGGTCGCACCACGGTGTGCATTTCCACCCAGGTGGGGTGTCCTGTGCGCTGTGTTTTCTGCGCCAGCGGTCGCAATGGTCTGGTGCGCAACCTCACCAAGGGCGAAATCATCGACCAGGTGATTCTGGCGTGCCGTGAGGTCGGCGACCGTGTGGACAACATCGTGGTGATGGGCATGGGCGAACCACTGCTGAATCTCGAGTCTCTGCGGGATGCGCTGGACGGCATCGCAGGAGAGGATACATTGGGATTTGGCGCACGTCACATCACCATTTCCACCAGCGGAATTGTTCCTGGCATCCGTCAACTGGCGGAATTGGAGCGTTCCTGGAATCTGGCGCTGTCGTTACATGCGGTGAATGACGAGATGCGCGGGCAGATCATCCCTCCCGCCAACCGCTATCCGCTGGAGGAGATTTTCCAGGCCTGCGAATACCACCGTCAGTTGACGGGACGGATGCTGACTCTGGAGTATGCCCTGATTGACGGCAAGAACGACAGTCGGGAGACTCTGGAGGAGCTTTCGGAGATCGCTCATCGCCTTCGGGCGAAGGTGAATCTGATTCCCTGCAATCCCAATTCCAGCCGTCTGACGGCGCCTACCTTGCGGCGCTGCTACGAGGCGGTGGATTTTTTGGTTGCCCGTGGTGTCCAGGCGACTCTCCGTCATTCCCATGGGCAGGGGATTCTGGCGGCTTGTGGGCAGTTGCGCCAGGCGAAGGGCTGAAATAGATTTTTTGTTCATAGAGCATCATTAACCCAAGGAGGATTGATTTTATGAAATTTCGTTTTTTGACTGTTTTGAGTTTGTTTGTTTTTGGTGCATTAGGATTTAGTGAGGAGAAACCCGCGATGAGCGAAAAAGAAGCGAATCCCGTGATTCGGATTATGACTAGCAAGGGCGACATGATGGTGGAGCTCTTTGAGGATGAGTGCCCCAATACGGTGGCGAATATGATCTGCCTGGCAGAGGCGGGCTTCTATCAGGGGCAGTCTTTCCATCGCATCATCCCTGATTTCATGGCTCAGGGCGGTTGCCCCAATTCTCGCCAGGGGTCCATTGGCATGCCCGGCACTGGCGATCCCGGCTACAAGTTCGCCGACGAGTTCAGCAAGACCCTCAAGCACGTGGGTCGTGGCATTCTCTCCATGGCGAACAGCGGTGCCAACACCAATGGCAGCCAGTTCTTCATTACTTTCACCACCACTCCCTGGCTGGATGGACACCACTCCGTCTTCGGCAAGGTGATCGCCGGAATGGATGTGCTGGATGCCATCGAAAAGGTCGGCACCCAGAGCGGTTCTCCCAAGGAACGCATCCCCTTCAATATCGAGGTGGTCAGCAAACGCAATCACAAGTACGAGGTCAAGAAACTGAAGTAGCCCCGAAGTTCGTGCTTCGGGCACAGGACAAGTAACCCCGATATGGCGTTATTGCGTTCCATTCTCATTCTGGTGGTGGCGGTGGTGCTGGCATCATGCCAGACACTGACCGCGCCACCGGGCTTTGCGTCTTCCGGCAGTGGCACTGCGGGACGCATTGAATTCCCCGACGGGGTGTCATTGGAGGCGCAGTATTCGCTGTTGACTTGGTATGAAGAAGAACACGGCGTCGTAGCCAACCGCCAGGCGGCGGATGTGTACGGCGTCGCGTTGAATGCCCGCAACGAGCGCGGGGCACTTCTCCGTGGAAATGGCGCACGGTCCCTTGTGCTGCGGTTCCCCGATTTCGCGTATATTCCCCGTCAGGACGGCATCGCTTTCTATTGCGAGAAATTGGGAAAACGCGGGGATTATGCGGAGATGGACGCCATGCTGGCTATGTGCCAGGAGGTGCTTCAGGCGCCCCGGTCAGTAGAGGTGCCTGTAGCGGAATGCGCGGCATTTCTGGCTTCCTATGCGGATGCGAAGGAAGTGGCGTTGTTTCAGGCGTGGGCGGCACAGCATAAGCGTCTGGAACTTGGGGGACAGGACGCGGGGTCCTTGAAGGCCCTGCGGTTGTGCCGGGAGGCATTGTCCTTGAAAGCCGAGCTCACGGAAGGCATGGCCTCTGCGCGGAAGATATTTGAGGCGGGTGGTCAAGATTCCGAGTATTTGGATGCCCTGTCCGAATTGGCAAAGCGTATTGGGAACACGAGGGATTTTGGTGTCATTGGCGATTATGACACCATACAGGATTTCCGGAAGATGTATGCCGAGGGACCTGCGGATTGCGTGGAGCGTGTCTTGGTGTTGGTGTCGGATGCGAAAGAGAAGGTGATGTATGAGTCCCTGATGTCGAAATCCCTTTCGATTTGGGAGAAAGACGAGCGTTTCCAGAAGGTGCTTGTGCAGGAGTGCGAGCGCATTCGCAGTGCTGTGATGGGACTTTTCGAAGTGGAGATGGCGTTGATTCAGGGCATGCCGGAGCGCACGAAAGAGAGCCGTGGTTATTGGGGAAACATTTCTTGGTGCAGAGGGATGCAGGAGGCATTGCGAGCCAATCGCGTGGGTGCCTGGGATTGTTATGTCCGGTATGGTCTTGCGGAGAAATTGATTGCGGCATTGAACGATGCCGTGGAGGAGATGCGAGGGCCTGCGGTGGAATTGTATTTCCAGACGCAGACAAAGATTGCGGATCGTTTTGACCGACAGGCGGTGGTTGTCGCCCTGCATGGTATGCTGGCGGAATTGTGTGATGACAGCGATCAGAAGCTGGTTATTTCCGAGGAGCGAAAGAATGCCGCGTTGTCACGCCTGCAGCAGCATGAGCCGCTGTGCAGTATGGCAGTGGCGGAACTCTCCAGTGAAATTAGCCAGGTGTCTGGGGCAGTCTGGACAAAGGATTTGCGGTGTGCGTTGGAAGACAAAATCAAGCGCTACTCTGCGGAAAAACTCTGGAGTTTGACAGAGGATTCCTCCATTGCCGATTATGTGTTGTCGGAGGGCGAGTTGCTGGAATTCACGGGGGATGCCCTAGAAACGCGGTCCGAGACGAGGAGCCATCGTTGGTATACGGACCCGCGTTTGGAGGAGAGTCCCCAGGGGTTGGTTTTCGTCCAGGAACTCTTTGAGGAGCAGATTTCCACGAAGAGCTCTACCCGAAGCGGCCATGTGCGTGCGCGAGCAAAGATTGCTGGCGAGGGTGTCGAGAATACCCAGGAGGAGTTTAGTGGTTTCTACTCGAAGGAATTTGTGCAGGAGGAAGTGTTGTCCACCAAGAAGATACGCTCGGTGCACTGCGAAGATGAGCGCCAGACCATGGCGCCTGGTGCGCCTGTTCGTTTGCGGGAGGAGCGCGTTTGGTCTGCCGCGGAGATGATGGATTTCTGCCGCCAGAGTATGCTGGAGGAATGGACGGAGGATATCCTCTGCCATCTCTTTGAAGCGCAGTGCAGAGTGGGTGAGCCTACGGAAATGGTAGGCTTTGATTATGCCGAGTTGCAGGGCGAGCTCTTGAATGTCCTGAATCAATGCCAATTCGTTGAAGGCAGCTCCCTGGAAAAACAACGCCAGGAGTGTCTGGAGTTGTTGCCTGAGAAGATACGCCACGCGATTGAAGGCGCTCTGATGCAAGGCGGTTCTATGGAAGCACTGTAGTCTTTGAAATTTTGTTTGGAATCAATACATAGGAGAAAAAATCAATGTCGACTGTTTTCCCATTCCGTGCGTATTTGCCCTCGAAAGAGAATGCGCCCGCGGTTGCGTCCTTGCCCTACGATGTTATGACGCGCCAGGAGGCCCGCCAGGCAGTTGCGGACAAGCCACTCTCTTTCCTGCATGTCACTCTCTCTGACTTGGAATTCCCCGACGAGGTCTCTTCCTACGACGCGCAGGTCTATGCACGTGCCGCAGAGAATTTCCAGAAGCTGACTCAGGGCGTGTTGAAGCAGGATGAAGTGGCATCCTATTATGTCTATTCTCTGGTGATGGACGGCCGTCGTCAGACTGGCATCGTGGGTTGCGCCAGCGTTCCCGAATACAAGGCTGGCATTGTCCGTCGTCACGAATTCACCCGTAAGGACAAGGAAGACGACCGCACGCGTCATATTCTGACCACGGGCGCTCAGACGGGGCCGGTCTTCCTGGCCTATCGTGACAATGCGTCTTTGGATGCAATTGTGGCGAAGGTCATGACCAACGAGACGCCGTTGTTTGACTTTGTGGCGGAGGACGGCATTGGTCACACGGGCTGGCGGATTCCTGCTGCGGATACCGCCGCCGTGGCCGAGGCTTTTGACAAGCAAGTGCCCATCCTCTACATCGCCGACGGTCATCATCGCGCGGCCGCAGCAGGACGTACTTGTGACGAAAAGGGCGGTGCTGGTGAATCCGGTCGCACCATGGCGGTGATTTTCCCTGCCAGCCAGCTGAAGATTCTGGCATACAACCGTGTGGTCAAGGACCTGAAGGGCATGACTGAGGCGGAGTTCCTGGCGAAATTGTCGGCGGTTGGCCAGGTCAGCGAGAATGCCCCCGCGGTGCCTGTGGCTCCTGGGGAGGTCAGTTTCTACATGGGTGGCAAGTGGTATGGTCTTTCTTTCACGGAGCGCCATCCCGAGGATCCTATCGAGAACTTGGATGTGAGCCTGTTGCAGAACCAGGTCCTGAATCCCATGCTGGGCATCGAGGATCCCCGTCGTGATGCCCGCATTGACTTCGTGGGCGGCATTCGCGGTACGAAGGAACTGGAGAAGCGTGTGGATGCGGGCGAGGCAGTGGCCTTCTCCATGTATCCCACCTCTCTGGAACAGCTGATGCGTGTGGCGGATGCCAATGGCATCATGCCTCCCAAATCCACGTGGTTCGAACCCAAGCTGCGTGATGGTCTTTTCACCCACCAAATCTAACCCCTGAATAGGAGTCATCCACAATGGAAATTCGTGACAACGGCCAAATCTACCTGGAGGGGGTGTCCGTCGAGGAACTCGCCTCCGCCTACGGCACACCCCTCTATGTCTACGAGGAGAACCGCATTCGCGCGAATTATCGCCGAGCGCTGTCTGCTTTCCGGAAGTATTATCCCGATACCCGTTTCTTCTATGCCATCAAGGCCAACAACAATCTGGCCGTGGCAAATATCCTCCGCCAGGAAGGCGCGGGGATTGACGCCGCCAGCGTGAACGAAATCCTCCTGGCAAAGGAACTGGGCCTGGGTGGCGAAGACGTGATGTTCTCCGGGAATTTCCTCTCCGACGACGATATCAAGCAGGGCCTGGAGTCCGGCGTGATCTTTAATCTGGATGACCTGTCACTCTTGCCCCGCGTCCTCAAGCACGGGGTGCCAGAGATGCTCTCCTTCCGCGTCAATCCCGGTTATGGCCAGTGCGATATTGGTGCGTTTGTCTGCAACGCGGGGCCTGACGCCAAGTTCGGTGTCCATCCCGACAAGGTGCTGGATGCCTATCGTGCGGCGAAGGAAGCGGGCGTGAAGCGTTTCGGCGCACACATGATGCCCGGTAGTTCCATCCGCGATCCCGAATACTTCGGCTACGTGACTGGCTTGCTGATGGACTTGATTGGCCGTGCAGGACGCGAACTCGGCATTGATTTCGAGTTCATCGACCTGGGTGGCGGTCTGGGCATCCCCTACAAGCACGAGGACAGCGTCCTGGACATCGATGCCGCCGCCGCGAATGTGGCGAAGATTTTCAAGGAGAAGATTGCGGAATACGGCCTGAAGCCACCGCGCCTGATGATGGAACCCGCCCGTTACTTCGTGGGCGATGCAGGATATATCATCGGTCGCGTCCACACCGTCAAGGACTCCTATTCTCGCATCATCGGCACTGACGTGGGCATGAACATCCTGGCCCGTCCTGCACTCTATGGCGCATACCACCACATCTACGTGAATGGCCGCGAACAGGAGGAACGCATGCCCCTGAATCTCTGCGGACAGCTCTGCGAGAATACCGACTTGTGGGTCCGCGACCGCATGCTCCCCAAAGGCACCACCGAGGGCGATCTCATCGTGGTGGAAAATGGCGGCGCATACGGCTATGCCATGAGCTACCAGTATAATGGACGCCTCCGTTGTGGAGAGGCGCTGGTCAATGGCACTCAGCATAACCTGATCCGCCGGGCAGAGACCTTCCAGGACCTCATCGGACTGATGAATGTCCCCGAATACCTGAAGAGAAACTAGGAAGCCTAGGAAGCCTAGGAAGCCTAGGAAGCCTAGGAAGTAGCGACGGCGTCCCCGCCGTCGAAGAAGCCTAGGAAGTAGCGACGGCGTCCCCGCCGTCCTAGAAAATCCCCCCTTAAGAAGAAGCCGTAGTCTTGC
>DCIO01000036.1:28258-31245 GCA_002315885.1 Lentisphaeria bacterium UBA1724 | reverse complement strand
TTGATGTTGTGCCAGTATCCTGCCGACCAGGGACTCACATCATAGGCATTCCAGATGCCCTGGAGATTGCAGGGGAGAGTGCCCTTCCGGGAAGAGCAAATCAGCAGATAACGGCCGTATTGGAAGTAGAGTTCCTCCAGGTAATGGGAGCGAGTCCCCTGTTTGTGGGCATCCAGCAACGCATCCGTAGAGACCTTTTCCGGGAATTCTCCGCCCAGGTCAATCTGACAGGTATCAAAGAGGGCGTGGTAGTCCGCTTCGTGGCGTGTCCACAATTCGTCATAACTCTTGGATAATGCGTTCTTCAGGATTTCCTCCACACCGTCGTGGGGCAAGGGATAGCCCGAGAGTTTTTTCTTGGGATCACCCTCCAGGAAGACACGGGATTCCATGCGGTAGTTGGTGCCGCAACCAAAGTAGATTTCCACCGTAGTGGCGTTGTGGAATTCCACGCCATTGCCAGTGACCGCCACCACGCCGTCCTGGCATTTCCAGCGCAGTTGCCCCTCGTAGGCAATGTCATAGTGATGCATCCGCCCCGTCATAAGGACCTTGTCTTCCAGATACTCCACCTTGCCGTCTTTGCCGCGGCCATCGCCTTCCGTGGAACCGAAGTCCTTGCAGAAGCGTATCTTGGCATACAGGCGGCATGTCAAGGCACCGGGTTTGCTGGAGGTCAACCGCAAGACACCCACCTTGTCCGGATAGGAAGTAAAATATTCCCGATGGTATTGGACGCCATCCACGGTATAATCCGTCGTGGCGACGGCGTCATTCAAGGAAAGAGCCCGCCGATAGTCGCTGGCCTCACCCGTATGCAGGAAATCCACGTAGTACTCGCAGAAATTCGTCAGCCCCTCGGGATAGGGATTCCCTAGGGAATTCTCCGTAATCTGAATGCGCTCCGTCAATACACCGCCGAAGATTTTTGCTCCGAACCACCCGCATCCCAATGGCAAAGCCCACTGTTCCCAGCCTGGCTCGGGATTCTTCGAACCCACAAAGTATGCCTTCTTTTTCCCAATGCCTCCCGTGACTTCGGAATGGGTGATGACGTAACTCTCGGGGGCGGGTTCAAAGTATTGCAGAAGATAGGTTTTCATGGCAAAAATCGACGGGGAAAAGAGTACGCCTGACAACATCAGCGCACATATTGTTCTGTATGTGTGGGTGGGCATAGTGCAATTAATATATCTCGCCCACAAAACCCTCTCTCCCAACGCCGGAAAATCCTAAAAGTCATGGTCGTTTACGTAATCTTTATGACTTCCATACCGTTGCCTTGAAATCACCCCAAGACGGTTTTATTTTGGGACGATTTACCGACTGAAATGCCACCAAAAAGGAGAAACTGCCATGCCGAATTACATCGCCAACGATTGCTTGATTACCCCAGAAATCAAAAAGCTCCTCGCTCAAAAGCGCCAGCAACTGGGGTTATCCTTCCGCGATTTGGGGACCTATTTCCATGTGAGCTGGTCCACATTCCGGACCTGGGAGCTCTCCACAAACAGAACCACCCGCTGCAGGAAAATTTTCCTGCACACCCTGAATGCCTATCTCTCGGGAGAATATGATGATGCACTTCGGGCCACCCGAGGACCCCTCAACGACCTGATCGAGAACTGGCGGCATCTGCCCACCATGGTCCACCAGTGTATGGAACGCATCACCACGACATACGAATTGTGCAAAAAACGCCCCGAACTGCAACAATCCCTCGTGGATGCCATCGACAACGCTTCCCGGGACGCACTACGGGGACTCTTGGAATAAGAGGACCTGTCCTAAACACAAACGCGAAAACGGCAAAAATTTCCACAAAAAGTATCCTTTTTCCCGCGGCGATATTTGCAAAATCATTTGTGTGGATTATCTTAACCTCCGCGCCCGGCAGAAAGACAATTGACGAGGCGAATACAATTTCCCGTGGTAGGTTACCCAAGCGGTCAACGGGGGCAGACTGTAAATCTGCTAGCTTTGCTTTCCATGGTCCGAATCCATGACCTACCACCATCTTCCGGGGCTCGGAGGCTGAAAACGCCTCCGAGCCTTTTCTTTTTCCAAACCACTCCTGAAGCCGAATTCCACTCTCGAGATGGCTAAAATCCCATACGTGAAATACCGCAAGCCCTCCCAACGACAGGCGCAAACCGACACGGGACGGCGATTTCTATTACGGCGCACGGTAATTCAGTGGCTGATTGCGCAACACGGCGCCCCAAATGCGATTGCGACCGATGTGCCGACGGGTATGACCGCCGATCGGGCGGATGTGGCGGCAATCTGGGAAAGCACTACAAAGACCCCCAGCGGAAGAAAACTGCTGACGCCCTCCAAATCCTGCGTGGTAGTATGCGCCTTGACCAGACGGGAATGCTATGCGGCAAGCATCAACCCCGACGCCATCGTCAACGAGTTGGTGGCATTGCGGAAGCAGCTATCCAAGCTCGAGAGTACCATCCGTCAGGAAGAACCCGAATTGCGGGATAGCCATGTGCTCTTCGAAGAATACGCCGAGTGGGACTATGAGCGCTCACAAAACCAGGAATACCACGACTGTAAAAAACGCGTCAACGAAATCGAAACGAAACTCTTCCGCGGCACGCGCATGGAACGCATACAGCATATCCATGCGGCAAACCAACTCTATCTCGCGGTCCCCGAGGGAACCATCTTCCCCGATGAGGTCATGCCAGATTGGGGGGTACTGACAGTCTCACCAGATCATATTGTCACCGTCGAACGCATCGCGCCTAACCAAGACGCCATCCCCGAAATCCAGGCACACCTGGCACAGCAAATCGCTATCGCTGCCACAGATTATCTCCTGGCCGGACAGGGTATCCGAGCACGAAAAAAACGCTAAAGATTACCCTGAAGAAGGATCCCTCGGCATGCGGGCCGAAGGCGGTACGGGCGTTCACGCCGCCCCCAAATCTCTCCTGAGGAAGGATCCCTCGGCATGCATGCCGAAGGCGGTACGG
>DCIO01000036.1:20475-28110 GCA_002315885.1 Lentisphaeria bacterium UBA1724 | reverse complement strand
ACGGGCGTTCACGCCGCCCCAGAAATCCACCTCAAGAAAGAACCATGCCACCTGCGGCATGCATGCCACCTGTGCAACGAGGGGCAAATTGAAATGCCCGTTTGAAACGGAAACTCGTACGCGCGCTATATTATCTACTTGTCGTGAATTTTGGATGTTTCCGGTGTAATTTTGGATTTTATGACCAAGCAAAAACAACAGGATGTTCGCCAGCGGTTGCTTTCCGCGGGCTTGCGTTTATTTGCCGAGAAGGGCTATGAGCGCGCCACCGTCCGTGAAATCTGCGATGTAGCGGAGAGCAACCTCGCGTCCATCAACTACTATTTTCGGGACAAGGCGGGGTATTACGCCGAGGTAACCAACTACGCCCATTCCCTGCGTATGGCGGAGTTGAACAAGTTGCTTTCCGCCCATAATACCACCGACCCCTGGGAGATGCTGTCGCTTCACATTGACACCCTATTGGGCAATGCCTACAACAGCGAGATTTTCCTGTCTGCCTGGCTTTGTCTGCGGGAATTCATGGACAAGGATCCCTCCCATTCCGACAGTTATTCCACGCAGGTCCGCAAATCCCAGCTGGATTTCGAATCCCACATCCGTTCCCTGCTGGCGCAGTTGCTTGGGGAAGCTGCCACGGAGGAGAATGTGGTTCTCCTGCACTATACATATACCTCCCTCAGCCTCTTCCTGGTACTGGAGACTGGCATCGGCGCCAATAGTCCCAGCAACCTCAAAATCATGCCGAAAGTCACCCGTGAACAACTCCTTCAACACATTCTGGGTACCGTCAAAAACTGCGTGGACAAGATGAAGCGCGAATACGCAGAGCAACCCCGCATGGAAAAGTGAACCATTTTCTTATCATACAACTCACCCACCCAAAAACAAAACTACCATGAAAACCAAATTCTTTTTGCTTTTCTTCTCTCTCCTGGCTGCGGTCACTCTGATGGCTGACGGCAAAATCAAACTGAGCCTGGATGACGCAAAGCGCATCGCCCTGGAACAGAACCCCACCCTGGCGCAGGCACAGGCACGCATCGATGCCGCACTGGCATCCGTTGACGTGGCACGCAGCGCATACTTCCCCACACTGGACCTGGAAGCCGGCATCAAACGAAACCGCGACTATGCAGTCGGCCGCGAAACCCGCGACTACGAGCAGAATACCCGCTATAACGCGGGCCTCTCCGCATCCTGGCTGGTCTTCGACGGCTTTGCACGGCGCTTCCGCTACCTGGCTGCACAGCTGAATGGCGATATCGCCATCCAGGATTGCGACGACGCGCGTCGCCTTCTGCTGGAAGAAGTGGCCTACGCATACTACAATGTCCTCCAGGCACAGAACTCCATGAACATCTGCCAGCAGGACGCGGAATTCAACCGCCAGCTGAAGGATGATGCCCAGAAGAAGAAGGACTACGGCACCGCGAAACTCTCCGAAGTCCTGAACTTCGAGTTCCAGGTCCAGACTGCCGAAGCGAACTACATCGCCGCCAAGCGCGCCTGGCGTGCGGCCTGCGTCTCCCTGGGCGAGTTGCTGAGCATCCAGCAGGATGACATCTGGGATTGCCTGGAGCTGGTCAAGCCCGCCGAAGAGACTGCCCAGCGTGCCTATCCCACCGTTTCTGAGATCATCGAGCACGCCTGGGCATGCCGTCCCGACCTCATTGCCGCCCGCGAGAACGTGGAGATGGCCGAACTCTCCGTGAAACTGGCCAAATCCGACTGGTCTCCCAAATTCTACGCCTTTGGCAACTACGGCTATGAGCGTACGCACTCCGCGCACTTCAACAAGCACGGCGACCGCAACGTGAACTTCGGCGTCACCGCCAGCTGGAATCTCTTCAATGGCATGGCCACCAAGGCCGCCATTGATTCCGCCAAGGCAAACCTGGTGGTCGCCCAGAAGGCACTGACCGCCGTGGAAGACCGCCTGGAAGCCGAGATCCGCGCCGACCGCGTCACCCTGGAATCCGCCAGCGAAATCCTGGAGAAGGAAAACAGCCTGCTCCAGATCGCTCAGCAGATCCGCGACCTGGTCTATGAGGAATACCTGGGCGGCACCGCTACCATCACCCGCGTGAACGAAGTCCAGACCGACTTGACCAATACCTCCCTGGACCGCTCCACCGCCTGGATCGCTGTCCTGAAGGCCATGGAGACCCTGGACTCCGTCGGCGGTTACAACCTGAAATAATTCATACAACCAATCCGCAAAATACACAAGGACACATTAAAAACGATATTTTTGCGTCCTTGGGTATTTTTGCGGATACGTATTCAAAAGATTCGTTTCATTCAACTAGATACGCCTCTGTTTTTCTTTTGTCATGACTAAGAAGCCCCTCGCACTCACGCTGTTGGCTGTCGTCGCAATCATCGCTATCTGCGTCTTTGCAAGCCAGCGCATCTCCGCCGCACGTTCCGCCGCACAGAAGAATGCCGCAGGTCCGCGGGATACCTCAGTGGTGGTCAAGACGGGCCGTGTGGAACTGGGCTCTGTCAAGAATATCCTGACTTTCAATGGCGATATCGAAGCCATGCGTTCCGTGGACCTGCAATCCAAAGTCGCAGGTCGACTGCTTGCCCTGGAATTGGAGGACGGCACCCCCGTTGAGGAGGGCACCCGCGTCAAGAAAGGCCAGCAGATTGGTCGCATCGACGACCGTGAATACCACGCGAAGTTGTCCAGCGCCACCGCAGTGCGCTTGGCCGCGGAAGCCAATGTGGCCAGCGCCAAAGCCACCCTGGAACAGCGCAAGGCCGCATTGGTCTCCGAAGAAGCGAATGTCCGTGACAAGGAGCGTGAATTCGAGCGTCAGAAGGGCCTGATGGCCAAGAATGCGGGTAAGCAGCAGGATTTGGACCAGGCCGAGACTGCATTCGCCCAGGCAAAAGCCGACATGACCGCCGCCAAAGCACAGATTTCCGGTGCGGAAGCCGCAATTCAGCAGGCGAATGCCTCCCTGAAGCAAGCTCAAGCCCAGGAGGAAGAAGCCGCGCTGAACTACGCCGAAACCAAGATTATCGCTCCCATGGATGGCGTCGTCAGCAAGAAGTGCCTGGACCCCGGCGTGCAAGTCACCGCTTCCACGCCATTGGTGACGATTCTGGAGATTGACACGGTGAAAGTCGTGGTATCCGTCCCCACCAACCGCCTTTCCCTCATTGTTCCTGGCAAGACCCAGGCCACCCTGCGCTGCGCCGCCCATCCCACGGAGCGCGTCTCCTGCGTGGTGGAGAAGGTCTATCCCGCAGTCAACTCCGTCACCCGAACCGCCCAAGTGGAGATGCGCCTGGAGAATGCCCTCTTTGAGGATGGCACCTACATGTTCCTGCCGGGCATGTACGCCACCGTGGATTTGCTCATGGAAGAGCGCACGGGCATCGTCACCGTGGATGTCTCCCTGCCCATCCGCAATCTGGACAAACAGCTGGTCTTCGTCTGCAATGGCGACACCGTGAAGGCGGTCCCCGTCAACCTGGGCATCACCACAGGGGGCATGGTGGAAGTGCTGGATGGCCTGAAGGAAGGAGACGAAATCGTCGTCCAGGGCCAGCATCGTCTGACGGATGGGGCCACCATCAAGCGCGTCGAGTAACCCAGGGAGGCGCCACCGATGAAACTACCCGAATTTGGTGTCCAGCGACCAATCGCCACAGGAATGCTCTTCCTGGCGATTCTCATTCTGGGCATTGTCTGTTTCTCACGTTTGGGCCTGGACTTGATGCCGGACATCGAGCCCACACGCGTCACGGTCATGACCACTTGGGCAGGGGCCTCCGCCGAAGACGTGGAGACCAAGGTCACCCGCGTCCTGGAAAAACGCCTGGGCTCCGTCCCCAACCTGGATGAGTTGCGCTCGAATACCTCCGAGGGCGTCTCCAACATCTCCTGCACATTCACCTGGGGAACCAATATTGACGAGGCCTCCAACGATGTCCGCAGCAAGGTAGATATGGCAATCCCCAATCTGCCCGATGATGTGGATACCCCCACCATCTTCAAGTTCGACTCCGCGGACATGCCCATCATGCTCATCGGCGTCACCGCAAAGGAGTCCATCGAGCACCTCTCCGATATTATCGACGACGATGTGGCGCAGCCCCTCCAGCGCCTGGAAGGCGTGGGCTCCGTGGATGCCCACGGTGGCCTGCAGCGTCAGATTAACATCGTCCTCTCCCGGGAAAAGCTCTCGGGTTACGACCTCACACTGGACGATATCGAACACGCCATCGCCCAGGAAAACAAGACCCTCCCCGCGGGTAGCCTGAAAATCGGACGCATCGAATACACCATCCGCGTCCTGGGCGAATTCACAAACCCCGCACAGATCGCGGAAATCCCCATCCTCCGACTCAATGGCTCCATCCTCCGCATCAAAGACGTAGCCAAAGTCAATGACGCCTTCGAGGAAACCACACAATACGTGGAAACCATGGGACGCGACGGCATGATGATGATCGTCCAGAAGCGCACGGGCGCAAATACGGTCTCCGTCTGCAGCGCCGTCCGAAAAGAACTGGAGGAAATCAAGAAGACCCTGCCACAGGACATACAGTTCTTCGTCATCAGCGACTCCGCCACCTTCATCACACGCTCCATCAACAACGTCAAGAGCACCGTCCTCTGGGGCGGTTTCTTCGTCATCCTGGTCTCTTTCTTCTTCCTCCGAAATATCCGCTCCTCCCTGGTCATCGTCCTGACCATCCCCTTCTCACTGATCATCGCATTCACCTTCATGTTCTTCATGGGGTGGACAATCAACATGATCAGCCTCTCCGCACTGGCCATCGCCATCGGCATGGTAGTTGACAACGCCATCGTGGTCCTGGAAAACATCACCTCGCAAGTCCAGCGTGGCGTCCGAGTCCGAGAGGCCTCCAAATTTGCGGCCTCGGAAGTCAGCCTGTCCCTGCTGGCATCCACTGCCACCACCATCTGCGTCTTCTTCCCCATGGTCTTCGTCCAGGGCGCCACGGGCATCATCTTCAAACAGCTGGGCGGATTGGTGACCGCGACACTGCTGGCGTCCCTGCTCTGCGCACTGATGCTGACCCCCATGCTCTCCAGCAAACTCCTGCAGCCACCCAAAAAGGAAGGGGACGGCAAGAAGGGCCTCTCCGGGACACTCTACGATCTCACTGAAAAATTCTTCTGCAGTTTTGAGAATGCGTATGGACGGTTGCTGGGTTACTGTCTGAAGCACCGCCGCAGTGTGATGATAGTTGGCGCCGCAGTGGTGGGACTCGCCATCCTTATCATCCCCTTCGTCGGCACGGAATTTACCCCCGACCAGGATACTGGCGAAATGGAAATCCGCTTCCAGATGCCCGTCTCTACCCGCCCCGAACTCACCGCGGAGGTATCCCGATGCATCGCAAAGCTGGTCTACGCCAAGGAACAGGAACTCCTGAATACCAAATACCCAGGCCAGACCATCACCGACTCCGAAGGCACACAACGCACTTCCGCCATTCGTTTTGACAACTGGCGTGCGGGCCAGAACAAGAAGGGCTGGGGTGGCAGCGGCGGCCACGTGGGACGCATGAATATCAAGTTCGTGGAACGGGAATACCGCCCATACAATACCGCCGAATTGGGCGAGTCCATCCTGAAGGAATTGCGCTCCTGGCCCGAATTGGACCGGGTCTTCCTCTCTACTTCCAACCGCCTGATGAACATGATGATGGGCGGTTCCAACGCAAAACCCATCGTGGTGAAAGTCCTGGGATACGACCTGGACCAATCTCTTCGAGTCGCACAGGAAATCCGCCAACTGGCACTGGATACCCCCGGCGCAGTGGACCCCAACATCACCTTCGATAACGGTAACCGCGAAGTGGTCATCAATATCGACCGAGAAGCCGCCGCCGCACTGGGAGTGGACGTGAATAGCATCGTCTCCGCAATCCGCACACTCTTCTACGGAAATACCGCCTCCGCTTACCGCCAGGCCGAAGACGAATACGACATCTTCCTGCAGCTGGACGAAGGCGAACGACGCACCATCAACGACCTGATGAACTCCGAAATCACCGTCGGCGACAAACGCTTCCGACTGGATGCCTTCGCTACCATCAGCGAGGAACTGGGACCCGTCACCATCCAACGCGTGGGACAGGAACGCTCCGTGCAACTCCAAATCGATATCTACGGGCGCTCCCTGGGCGAAGTCTGGAAGGAACTCAAGGAAGCCATCGATACCAAACTCATGCTGCCACAGGGCACCTCATTGGCGTTTGACGGACAAATCAAGGAGCAAGGCAAGTCCTTCGGCGACCTGACACTCATGCTGGTGCTGGGCATCATCCTGGTCTACATGGTCATGGCCGCACAGTTCGAGTCCCATATCTCCCCCTTCGTGGTCATGTTCTCCATCCCATTCGCCGGCGCAGGCGCTATCTTCGCACTGGCACTCTGCGGCATGACCCTCAATATCATGAGCTTCATCGGACTGATCATGCTGGTGGGAACCGTAGTCAACAACGCCATCGTTCTCATCGACTTCATCGACATCCTGGTGGCACGCGGAAACTCCGTCTATGATTCCATCACCTCCGCAGGACGCTCGCGTCTGCGCCCCGTCCTCATGACCACCCTCACCACCATCTTCGGTATGGTCCCCATGGCAATCGCCACCACCACCGGTAGCGAACTCTGGAGCCCATTGGCGGTCTGCATCATCGGCGGTCTCACCATCTCCACATTGGTAACGCTGGTCTTCGTGCCCACCCTCTACTCTTTCGTGAAAAAGGAGAAAGCCGCATGAAACTGATTTTCATCGTGTATAATATCTCCATTGAAGCAGAAGTCCAAAAACTCCTCCAGGAACAGAAGGTGGATTGCTTCACACAGTGGCCTAGACTCTACGGACAGGGACAGACCACCGGCCCCCGCATGGATACCAACGTCTGGCCCGGCGCCAACTCCGCACTCATGGCAGTGGTGGAAGACGCCCAGGCACCCACTCTCATGAACGCCATCCAACAACTCAGGGACGGCGAAGCAAAACGGGAAGGCATCAAGGCTTTCCAACTCCCCGTGGAAGCCATGACAGGGAAAATCTAATGCTTAATGCTTGATGCTTAATGCTTAATGGAGGATAGGGAGGTTTCCCCATACCCATCTTTCAGTGCTCGTTGAATGTCGAATTGACTTACTTAATGGAGGATGGAGAGGTTTCCCCATACCCATCTTTCAGTTCTCGTTGAATGTCGAATTGACTTAACCGCATGAACTTTCTTTTTGCCCGATATCATTTTCAAGACGACGACCACGCTCTCCGGGAACTCCGAGGACTGGCGGCCGAGGCCACGAAACGCGGGCATGAGGTGACCCTTCTGACTGGTCCGTTGCCTCCAAAGGTAGTCCTTCCCGATGGGCTCACTCTGCGCGTTGTAGAAGGCCCACGGAAAACTTTTGAAAAGGCATTCCAAATCCTCCAGGCAGAGGAGCATTTTGACCGAACACTTGCCTTGGAAGCACTGCCTGGCGCACAATTCTGCATCCCCGATATGGCGCGGGAATTCACGGATATCCCTGCTATTTGTCCCGATATCTTCGATGTGGAATACCGAAAAGACTGGGAACGCGCACAAGAAGCCTTCCGGGTCCCATCCATGACG
>DCIO01000036.1:4498-20339 GCA_002315885.1 Lentisphaeria bacterium UBA1724 | reverse complement strand
AGAAAATCCCACGCCTGCGATGCCCCAGACGCGCTCCTCATCGTCACCTTTGCGGAAGATTGGGAAGCCGCTGGCGTTGACCGCGCATTGAAGGCGCTAACCTGCATGCCCCAAAGCTGGCGGGACCGCATACAATTCCTCGTGGTGGGCGGAAATCACGAAGACGGCCTGGAGCAACTCCAGAAACAGGCCACTGAACTCCATTTCCCCATCAGCCAGGTGCAGTATCTCCCAGATTTCAAGCAACCACGGCTCCTGCTCTACGGCGCGGACCTGCTGCTCATGCCAGCACGACTGGACCATTCCGGAGACCTCCTGGCCGACGCACTCACCTGCGGATTGCCCGTCCTCTGCACCGCCTCCTGCGGACTCAGCCCATTCGTCCAGGCAACGGGATGCTCCGTCATCAACAACCCCTTCGATGAGGAAATCCTGGAAGAGGCGCTGGCCTTCTGCCTGCCAAAACTGGGACTCATCCGACAGATGCTAACCAACCGCGCCGCAATGCGCCTGGGGGCCACACGTTCCGAAGAAATCCTCAACCAACTGGAAAAGGGCCCCGTGATGACCGTGCCGGAATTATCCGACACTGCGGCACAACAACTCCTGGAAGACCATCTGGCACAGGTGGACAAGAAATGCGCCATGAAAATGGACCGCAAGCGGAATATCTCACGGGTGAAATGCCCAGACGGCACCACGCGTATCGTCAAAGAATACAAGCGAATCCATTTCTGGGATGGCGACCGGCGCGTGAAACGAACCCTCAAGGGCACCGAGTTGATGACTTTCTTCACTCCACAGTGCCAAAAATCTATCCACCAGGGAAATAGCGATTTCCTCATCTTCGGCGATTGCGGACGGGGTAATTTCTACACCGAGGAATACCTCACTCTGCCAAATATCAAACAACTCTACACCGCTTGCGGCGCTATGCTGGCACTCCTACATACCGCAGGAATCTACCACCTGGACTGCAAACCCGCTAACTTCGTCCGAAATACGAACTCCTCCGCAGAATGCACGTACCCAGTGTGCCTCATCGATTGCGACAATGTCAAAAAACTCCCCCTGCCACTCCCCTGGAATAAACGCATCCACAACCTGGCACAATTCGTCGCAGGAACGGGTAAACTGGCACGATACAACATGCAGACTTGGCTGAAATTGATACGGGCATTCCAGGACGGATATGTCCGAAATTCCTTCATTTCTCAAATCGAGCTCATGGATTTCTGGGATCAATTTTGGGATTTTATGACGAAAGCCAAGCACATTGAATACACTCTTCCATTTTCCTGCGCAGGAAACGACTTGCAAAAACTCCGCCAGAGCCTACATTAACGACACTTACAAAAATACAGGCCGTTTTATCCTGCGGGTGTAGCATAATGGTAATGCACTGGCTTCCCAAGCCAGCTACGTGGGTTCGATTCCCATCACCCGCTCCAATTCCTATTCAAGGCCAAATATCAATCAGCGTATCATCCTTATGCGGAATTATTCCCCACTATCACACTTTCCCCTCTGGCTGAAATCCATTCTTGCTTTCGCCAGACGGACTCCACGACAAATCGCCTGGCATATCGGCCATCGCGGCGAAATCGCTGCCGCAAAATACCTAGCCAGCGCGGGATATGAAATCCTCTGCATGAATTGGCGCGCACCACGAAACCTGGGCGAACTGGATATTGTCTGCCGGGATGACGCAGGGACACTCTGCATCGTGGAAGTCAAAACCCGACGCATGAAAGCCACCAATCAGCCACTGCCCGCCCCTATCCTCGCTGTCACCCCCGAAAAACAACGACGGCTGCGACGCGCACTGCGGGCATACCTCAGAGCCATCGGAAGCCCAGAACTCGCACTGCGATACGACGTAGTCGAAATCTGGTCCACTCAGGCGGGAAAGCCCGTCATGCTCCGACACTGGCCAGACCTCTTCGCAGGAATCCCACGATTCCTGAAAGAAGCATAGTTCCCTCCGCCGTAGATTCTCTGCGGCAAAAACACGAAACACAATAACTCACAAACACCAACAAACAAAAACTCAAAGTTCCAACAAAAGTAATTCACCCCTTATTTTTCTACTACTATGGCACAGAAATCCCAGCAACTGGCCCTGTTGATCGACTATGACAACCTGATGGGCTTCAATGGCAAGAACGAAGGCGATCCGAACCGCAACTATTCCCACCAGGATGTGATCGCATATCTCGAGAGCCACTACGGTCCCGTGGTCTTCTGCAAGGCCTACGGCGACTGGTCCGGCCCCCGCACACGCCACACCATCACCGACCTCTCCAAGGCCGGCGCTGAAATGCAGTTCATCCCACGCGCTACCGGCACCGCTTTCCGCGTCCCCGGTTACGCCGCAGTCTGCATGGGACTGGATGCCCTGGACGCACTCGCCAGAAACCCCGAACTGGGCGGCGTCGTCTTCGGCACAAATGACTTGGCACTCCTGCCCTTCGTGACCCGCGTCCGCGCCATGGGCAAGAGCGTCTATATCCTGGGCCCCGAAGCCGCCAGCGCTGCCGCACTGACACGCGTCGCCGACGAATTCATCGCCACCGCCGAGAACACCGTCCGTGCAAAGGCCCCCAACTGCACCGACAAGGCGCAGGTGCTCTATGCCATCAAGACCATCCTGGTGAATGGCGAAATGCCTATCGCCGAGCTGGAAGAGAAGGTCCTGGCCGCCATGCCCGATTTCTCCACCGCGGATTTCGCCTGCAATACCTTCGAGGAATTCCTGCGGAATATCGCCAACACCACCGTCAAGCTGACCAAACAGGAAGACGAGAGCCTGATGGTCGGTCTGGGCAACTGCCACAACGCCTCCGCATACTCCGATGAAGAGCTCCAGAGCTTCGACCTGGGACAGTATATGCAGGCCACCCGCTGGCACATCACCGATGGCGACATCCGTGACAAAGTCCTCCACAACATCTACATCATCTTCTCCGAGAAGGGCCGTGAGATGTCCAACGAGGACCTGCGCAATACCGTGGATCCCGACCACGTGGTGGAAGACCGCCCCTGGCAGGGCACCATCTGGTCCCTCATCTTCGGCGCTTGCCTCTGGGAAAATCCCAAGACCAGCAACCAGCCCCAGAGCCGCAGACTCCTCTCACTCTTCCGTACCGTCACCAGCGAGGATGACTTCCTGGTCCGCTACTACACCAGCCTCTTCAAGAAGGCCTTCGAGGATCGCCCCAGCCTGACCCCACAGATGTGCGCGGAACTCATGCATCCCGAAAATGTGGAAGGCGCACTGCCTCTCTTCGAGCGCGTCTTCGAAAACCTCCGCAATCCCGTTATCCTGAAGGCACCCGCACCCACGGCACCCCGCAAGTAACCCGATAACGACTACGGAAAACGCCCCCGACAATATCCCCTTCGAGCTCTCCTGCAATCCACAGGAATACCTGGAATTGCACGACACCCTGAAGGAAAAGTTGTCGGGGGCATTTCGTTTATATCAACAGCTCCACCCACAAGCCACACCCTGGCGTATCACTTCGGGACGGCGCTCTCTCGCCCAGCAGGCCGCCGAGATGGCCGCCATGACCCCCGAACAACTCCGGGGACTCTATTGTAGTGGCGGAGTGCCCTCCTACGTGGAGGAACTCATCCAGAATATGCCCCTGACCCCCGAAAAAGCCCTCCATATCCTCGCCAATCGCACCGAGGGATATATCTCCAAACACCTCTTCGGCGCCGCCCTGGACCTGGCGCCGTCTTCCATCCAGGACCACCAACTCTTCCAAAATATCATCGCACAACTAGGCCTCCGACTCCTGGACGAACGCCAAAACGGCATCCAATGCTTCCATATCGCAGATAACTCCATCCCCATCACTATCGTAAGGGGGTAGGGGCACTTGTCCTGTGCTTAAAACGCAAACTTTGAGGTTCTATTTCATCCCGTTTTTGCGGCGGATGGCGTATTCTGTGAGCAATAGTATAGCGACGATGGGGAGGATGACCCAGGCGGGCATCCAGGGGACTGCGACGCGATCCTGAGGTACTTCCGTGGACTCGGGAAGGGTGGACCAATCGAAGCCTCGTTCCAATATCTTTCCGCCTGTAATGCGGGTGATATCCCGCAATAGCTCGGGATTGGGTGTCACATCCGAGAGTTCCTTTCCCGTGGCACGGACTTCCAGGCACTTCTCCAACACCAATGGTTCCGTTCCGGGGGCCACGCTCACCACGAATTTGAGCTGAACGGCGCCGGGTTCGTCGGGGATGTAGTGTGCTACATATCGTCCATCTTCCTGGGGATCCGGCAGGACCATCAATTCCCGGGTCTGGGATGCGTCCTTCCCTAATTTCGATACCTTCAGGGAGACCACAGATGCCAGGGCGGGTCGGAAATCCGGTCCCAGCACCCGTATTGCCAAAGTATTGACCTGGTTCGCCTTCAAGCCCTCCGCAGGAAAATCCGCCTCCAGCTGTGGCTGGAGATTCTCCCCAAGCCAGGAGGTCAACTGACACCAGAACTCACGGTGAACCAACGCGTCTGCGCCAAATGCCCAGCGCCAGGATTCGACCAATCCGCACCATGCCGCACGACCCGCGCCGCAATTCCCCACCGTCATGAGGATGGGGTTGCCACGGTCGTCCTTCAGGACAATGCGCGCAAGGCGGCTGGGCTGACGGCAGACCACGTAGTGACTCCCTGCCACTATGGAAATCGGCCGCGAGAAGAGGTCGTCCGAGAAAAGGAATTCACGGGTTGCGGCAATGGCTTTGCTGGAAATGCCCGCCTGGCGCTCCTCGAAGGCCGTCCCAGGCAAAAGACCGCGTAGATTTTCGGGAACGGAGCGACCGTCACCTATCCACAGGATTCCGCCACCACGGCGTTGCACAAATGACTTGAGGGCATCCTGCTGGGGCACATCCATGGCGGCTGCCGTGCGGCAGGGGAGGATGACGCAGTCGTATTCTGCATAGAATGACGCATCACTAGGGAATTGATTTTCCGCGCCCTGGCAATCCAGGCGATAGAAACGCACATTGGGCTTCCAGTCCGCAGAGAGGGCATCATTCTCGGCATCGGGCAATCCCAGACGTATCAGCGCCGACAAGCGCAAATCCTTTCGGTTCTGAAGAACGCCCCGCAGGAAGCGCCACTCCCAATCCAGATTATCCGCCAAATACAGCACGCGGTATTCTGGTGGCTTCTGATAATTCACCAAATGGGCTGCGCGGTTGTTCTCTGGAAAGCCATCTCCCGCGATGGCATCGATTTCCGCCTGGAAGAAGCGCTCGCCGGCGCTGTCGGAAATGGGGAAGGGAATCCGGCACTGCATTTCGCCATGGGCGGGGACCTGGAGTTCCCGCAACCCGAGAATGGCCCCGACCGCATCCCGCAGACGAACCGTGGTGGTCCGTTCTTCGTCGAAGGTGCTTTTGACTGCAATGACGGCATCCGCGGATTGCTGAATCTGGATTTCGGATGGCGTCTCGGGCAGGAATTCCACCGAGAGATCGCCGGGTATTGTGACTTCCCCTAGGCATAGTGTGGAAATCGGCACACCCGTCCAGGAGAGGCGTTTGGCGGCATCCAGGACGCCATCGCCCCAGTCGCGGCCATCCGAAAGCAATACCACGGACCGGAAGGGCAGCGCGCCTGGTCGTGTGGCTTCCTCGCTCAGGGCATTCAGCACCGCCCCCAGGTCGCTTTCACCCGGAAGTGGCGACACCGCCAGGGGGTTGGAGGGCCAACCCGTCGTGGAGGTATCCGCCCCGCAGAACCGCCACCGCAAGACCGAAAGACCCTCTGGGACTCGCTCGCCTTCCAGCCAAGCCGCCTGCCAGCGGGTAATCATCCCGCCCTCTATGTCCTGACAATCGGAACGCGCGCTCATGGAAGCGGAGGCGTCCGCCAGAAATGCAATACGAGAGCCCCCGGGATGAGGCGTGGAACGATAGGAAATGGGCTGGAGCAACCACAATGCCAGCAAAACCACCGCAAGGCAACGCAAGAAAAACAGCACACGACGCACCCGCCTGGGTACGTCATCCCGCTGTTGCCAGAAAGCCACCGCCGCCAGCATCACAAAGACCCCCGCCCATAAAAATATCAGCCAGGGAGATAAAATGCAATTCTCAATGCTCAATGCTCAATGCTCAATTTAATTCTTTACGGCCGTTTCATCATTGCGAGACGGCGGGCGCGGGTCTCGGCAATGAATTCGATCTGGGAAGCGACCATCTCTTCCACGGACATCTCCAACGCACGACGGTGGTCCAGGAAGCGCTTCGCCCGGGAGCCCATGGTGTAGAGTTCCTGCAGGAAGCCATTCTTCTCGAATTCCGCCATTTCCTCGGCGCTCAGGTGATTCCTGAGGAAGTCCTCGTGGAGAATGCGCGCCAGATGACGGTATCGCCGAGCCACTTCCTGTCCCAGTAATGGCGCACGACGGTAGCTGGCATAGAAGATCGAGAGTTTCCGAACCACGACCTCCCGCTGGGCAATGGAATCGAATTGCTGGCTGACCAAATCCAGCTCGTTGCAAATCAACGCAAACGCCGCCTGGTCCCCGAAGGTGTATGCGCGGATGGTCTCCACGGGAGTCCGTCCCATCTTCAAATCCACCAGGAATGCCCGACGAATCACCTTCTCGGAAAACTCCCGCATGGCATTCTCCCATTCACGCAGCCCCTTCCCCACTACGCCCAGGAAGGCCATGGCGAGTTTTGCCGCGCCATCGGGTTCCGCCAGAATATGGTCCGCCAGAACAATAATCGGCTGGTAGGTGGCCTCCAGGGAACGCAATTCGGAAATCAGCGCCTGGTGGAGCCAATCTTCTTCCTCCGCGGCAATCTCACGATCCAGGGAAATGAAGCGCTCAATGGACTCGCCAAAATTCAGGAGGGTATTTTCCAGCCAGGAGAGGAGCCGATCGTCATCCACACGCTCATTCTTGACCAGCAATTTCAGATGGGCCAGGGAGCCATTGCGGGGCGTGATGGCATTCGTTTGCCACTGCCGCAGATAGAGCCTGTCCGCCAAGCGGTCGGCGTAGCGCACCACCAGGGGCCAGTGTTCCAGAAGCGCCTCGTCACCGCACCAACGCAAAACCCACTCCAACATAGACCCCTGGAGGGATTTCTCGTTCCGTAGCACCCACAGCAAATCCCGAATGACCTCCGGGGAAAGCGTGCCCTCATTCTCCTTCAGATACTCCACCGCCCAATCCTGGAAACGGGAACAATCCATCTGCCATAAGACACGAAAGCCAATCCCAAAGACCGTATCCACCACCTCAATGCGGCGACGGAATGCGTCCGCGGCATTGGACAAAGTCTCGGGAATCTCCGCGCGATTCAAAATCTTGCAGCGATCCAAAGCGCCATAGTCAAAGGCACTATACAAGACCAACGCCTGGGAAAAACTCTGGGAGGACTTCTCCGCCGTCGTAACAGGCGCCGAAATCTCCCCCGCCTCCAAAAGACGGGTGGCAGTGCGCTCCAGAGCCGTGAAATACTCTTTCAGGATGCCCTTCCCTACGCGGATGGTGGGCGTGTCCAAATAAATGTCTACCAGCTTTCGGACTTCCTCTGCCACCACCCCAAAATCCGCGGGATCGCAGGCCTTCGCCAATTCGTCCAATTGACGTAACGCCACACCCGAGAGGTCGGGATTCAGGTCCTCCAAAGCACGAAGACGCCCCATCAACGACTCAAGTGCGCTGGTGGGGCTTAGGCTTTCGTTCGTTGTATTAGCCGACATCATTTGCCAACCGCAAGACGCAGACCGAACTTGTCAGGCAACCGCGCCATATAAATCTTGTTCTGGGCAGTCTCGATATCGTAGGGCTCGCGCACCAATTCCAGATGACGCTTCTCGACCTCGAAGAGACACGCACAGGCACGGGGATCACGGTCACGGGGCTGGCCGCAACTACCCACATTCACCATGACCTTGTGGTCATCAGGGAGAGTATAGGGACGGATGAAATCCACAAAGGGACCATGTCCAGGCATCTCAATGCCAATCAGAGGAGAATGGGAGTGACCGCAGAAGGCCAACTGGCACTCCTGGCGCTCGAAGTTCGCGGCGAAAGTATCCTCGTCCATACAGTAGGACCAGCGTCCCCGTGCGAAGGAGGAATGCAGGGCAATCATGTCGTCGCCCAGCTGGAGCCGCAGTGGCAACTCCGCCAGCCATTTCAAGTCATCCATGTTAAGTTGCTTCTGGGTCCATTCGATGGACTGGAGGACTTCTGCACGGAGACGCGCGATGGCGGGCGTCATAAGGGAAGTCGCGTACTCGTCGTGGTTGCCCATTACGCAGGGAATATCCCGTTCACGGATGATCTGGACGCACTCCGAGGGATTTGCGCCATAACCCACGATGTCCCCCAGGCAAACTAGAAGATCACAGGATTCCTGGTCCAGGCGCTTCAGAATTGCCTGTAGCGCCTCCAGATTCCCGTGGACATCGCTGAAAAAACCGATCTTGGTCATGATTAGGGTCTGAAAACCGAAATTACATTATTGATATTACGTTAACTGAGTAAGATAAACTCCAAATACAAAATTGCCAACCCTTTTACTCCGCCTCCTCCCCAAAATGCGCCAAAAGACCTACTACATTTTTCTTGGCATCGTGTTGCTTTTCTTTGGGGCGTTCTTCATCTTCCCCGTTTTTCAGATTCTCCGAGGGGGGCTGACCAGCGGCGCGGGAAAGCCCACGCTCTTCTATTTGGCGGAGGTCTTTCGGAATCCCCTCTATCGGGATGGACTGGTGAATTCCTTCCTGATTGCGGGCTGTACCACACTGCTCTCCCTGGCAATCGCCCTGCCCCTGGCCTGGCTCGGGGACCGCTTCCTCTTCTGGGGAAAGAAGCTCTGGAGCGGCATGCTCCTCATGCCCATGATCCTGGCGCCATTCGTGGGGGCACTGGGCATGCAATGCATCTTCGGACGATACGGCGCCCTGAACGAATTCCTCGTACATCTGGGAGTCATCACCCCAGGCAATGAGCCAGATTGGTTCGCGGGAGGTTTCGGAGCGGTGGTCATCCTGGAAGCACTGCACCTCTTCCCAATCCTCTACCTGAATCTGATGGCCGCATTCGCAAATGTGGATCCCGCACTCCTGGAAGCCGCCGAGGACTACGGATGCACGGGCTTCAAACGCTTCCGAAAAGTGATCCTCCCCCTGATTCGGCCAGGGATGTTCGCGGGATGCACGCTGGTATTCATCTGGTCTTTCACCGAGCTCGGCACGCCGCTGATGTTCAATTTCGAGCGAGTCACCGCAGTCCAAATCTTCCTCGGCATCTCCGAAATGGGACAAAATCCCATGCCTTACGCACTGGTGACCGTGATGATGACCGCAGTCGCCATCGCATACGCCATCGCAAAATGCAAATTCGGACGGGATGCGTATGCCATGAGCGGAAAGGCGGGACGAGTGACACAGGCCACGCCACTCCGAGGCTGGAAGAACGCACTGGCGGGCGCATTCTACGCATTCATCGCGCTAATCGGCGTCCTGCCACATCTGGGAGTCCTGGGATTGGCGTTGGGACGGGGATGGTATCGGACTGTCCTCCCCGCACGGGCCACCCTGGACCACATCGTTGCCGCCCTGGGACATGGCCTGACAGTCCCCAGCATCATCAACAGCCTGCGCTATTGTGGGCTGGCGTTGATTGTCGCCATGATTGTGGGTGTCTTCATTGCCTGGGCGGTAGTCCGTGGCAAACACGCGGGTGGGTGGCTGCTAGACACCCTGGCCATGCTGCCCCTGGCAGTGCCCGGGCTGGTGGTCGCCTTCGGCTATCTGGCCATGACACAGCGCGGGCATTTCTTCCATTTCCTCAACCCCATCGAGAACCCCACGGTGTTGCTGGTGATCTCCTACGCCATCCGTCGAGTGCCTTACGTGGTGCGTTCCGCCGTGGCAGGACTCCAACAGACCTCGGTATCCTTCGAAGAAGCCGCCGCATCCCTGGGCGCCGGGCCCCATACCATCTTCCGCCGTATCACAATCCCACTGATTGCGGCCAATCTCCTGGCAGGCGCTATCCTCACCTTCAGCTTCTCCATGCTGGAGGTCTCCGACTCGCTGCTTCTGGCACAAAAAGCCGCATACTATCCCATCACGAAGGCAATCTATGACCTCTCCTCGTTCCTGGGGGAAGGCGCCGCCATCGCCGCATCATTGGGACTCTGGACCATGCTCTTCCTGGGTGCGTCATTCCTATTGGTCTCCTCCATTCTCGGCAAAAAAATGGGCGCCATATTCCGGGGATAATGCGGAATGCGGTATTATTTAGTTTTGCGGTATTCCCCAAGAGGGTAGGCAAGCTGTGGAGGATGGATTATAGTAACACCCGTTCCCTTTGGGTCCCCATGGTGTAATGGTAGCACAAGTGTTTTTGGTACATTTAGACTAGGTCCGAATCCTGGTGGGGATGCCAATTCAATGCTTAATTCTCAATTCTCAATGCTCAATTTTTTATAAGGAATGGGGAGGTATCCCCATACCCCTCTTCTTCAATTAGGAATTGATAGACGGATGGTGAAGTCTCGCCATCCGTTTTGTTTTTTAAGCTGGGTGCCCCTAGAATAATTCCCAGTCTTTGGCGAGGACAGTCTTTGCCGCAAGATATTCTTCTTCCGTCTCAAATATTCCGAAGACGGAGGAGCCGCTTCCCGATACGATTGCATTCTTTGCGCCCATTTCACGCAACGCCTGGAGTGCCTCCTGTATTCCAGGATATTTTTCCGCAACCGCGAAGCCCAGGTCATTCCATAATGCGGTCGTCCAATCCGTATTGGCATCCAGGGGCCACGCAGGGGGTGTCATGCCCGCAGGGCGTTTCCAGTTGGCGTATGCCCATGCCACAGGGGAGGCGAACCCCGGATAAATCCCCAGCAGATGCAACGCGGGTGGCTTCTCCACAGGCGTCAGAATATCGCCGATGCCCGTCCCCACAGACATCACGGGATTCAGGAAAAAGGGCACATCCGCCCCCAGGGATGCCGCAATGCCATGGAGCTCCTGGGGTGTGGCCAAGTGTTCCAGGTCGTTGATTTCCAAGAGCGCCGCAGCCGCATCCGAGGACCCGCCACCTAGCCCGCCACCCACGGGTATCCGCTTGAACAGCCTCACATGGTAGTCGGGTTCCAACCCGAAATGACGACAGTAACTCAACACACCGCGGCATGCCAGATTCTCCTCCACACTGCCGCCGCCCGGAATGCTCCGACCCATTAACTCCAGCGACAGACCACCACCCGCAGAACCCCGCTCCACGGAGACGTCATCCCATATCCCCCAATGTGGATAGAAGACCGTCTGGATCAGATGACGACCATCCTCAGGACGTACTTCCCCTACCACTAGGTATAAATTGACCTTCGCAGGTGTTCTACGCATGACAAAAATGGGCTACTATTGTTTGTTGGCAGAAGATAAGGTTAGAACCAGACCACCAGCCGGGGATACGTCTGGGCAATTTCGTTTCCGTGCATTTTGCAACGGACAGTTCGGTATCTTCTCGGTGGCCTGTTCCAATGTCTGCAGAAGATTTGACACCAATTCCAACGAGAGAGTGTCTGTTTGCTTCTGCTTCTTTTGGGGATTACCTGCGATTTCAACAATTTTCTTCAAAAGCGAATCCGCAAGCAAGATATGATGTCGTGCCATCCCCGCTAGCGTTTGTTCCGCATTTGCAATTGTCAGCACACTCCAGTGCCCCGTCGCGCGAATATAACGATTGAGGTCCCCGATGGATAAGTCTTCGTCCAATGAATGTTCAATTTTGGATATCCGGCTTTGCGTGCAACCCATCCGTTTCGCCAATTCTGCCTGGGATAACCCTGCCTCCGCACGCATCTGAATTAGACTCCTCACAATCTCCATGGCACCAAATCGTTCCGCAACATGCTGTTGAACAGCAGGAACCTCCTTTAGGGTCTCTAGAATTTGCTTGTCAATATCTTCCATGGTTGTATTTCCTCCCGTAATGTTCATCGATGCGGAGAAAGAAGCCCCGCTGCTTTAAGTTTCATTTTGCACCATTCGTTATCTTCTTCTTGAGTCTGCTTGTCACCCAAAGTAAGCAAGTTGCAAATCTTTTCCCCATTGTTCTCGATTGCAAAGAAATACAATCGCAAAAGGTGGGGGGGATTCTTTTTACATCCTGATTGATCAACCGCCAAAATCCCTACACTTTCTCTACGCACAAGGCCACTCTGCCGCAGACAGTCCAAATTGGATGACTCCCAAAAAGACAGCGCATTCCCTAGATTGGAAAACGCGCATGCAACCTCTTCGGCATGTTTCTTGGAAAATGCTTTTAGACGCCGGTTCAAACGCACTTCGTCTATTTTTCTTATCTCCATTTCGGAATTTTTTACTCAACAATTATTCCATTTTGGAATAATATATACGTGAAATATTATTTTGTAACCGTGTGTTTTTAATTTTTTTTGCAGAAAACTACTCGATATCCTTGCTGTCCAGAACCTCACTTAGTGGGATTTTGACGAAATCCCGTTCCTGCCAGCGGGGGTGTGGCAGCGTGAGTTCGGGGGTGTCCCGTTTTTCTCCATTGCACGCGATGATATCGATATCCAGGGTACGGCTATGCCAATGGGGGTGGTCTTTCGGACGTCCCAGAGCGACCTCCTGTGCCTGGGTCACCGACAGCAACTCCTCGGGAGTGCCGTCCCATTCTCCGCGGACTGCCCAATTCCAGAAATCCGGCGCACCGGGTTCGCAGCCCATGGCGGGATTGCGGTAGGCCGAGGAGACCGCCATCACGCGGAATCCCGCTTCCTTGAGACCCTCTAACGCCTTCTGAAACGCCCCAGGGACGTCCCCTAAATTGCCACCGATACTCAAATAAACCATCTTCTTCAATGCAGCAAATTTGTTGCCGCGAGCCAAGCCGCAATCACCACGAGATTTCCCGCCAGGATGATGCACACCGAGAGGAATTTTCCGCAGAACTCCAAATCTCTTTGACCGTGTTGGAGTGCCTTCAAGCTGAGGACGAGATGATATGCGTATGTCATACCCAGCCAATCTGCGGCAATGAGCCACAGGAGCTCTGGGGCTGTCGGAAGCACGACTGCTAGGAATGCCACCACACACGCCGAAAGCAGGAAATAGAAGGGAACGAAATAGGGCGCCAGGGCAATAAAGCCCGTGGGTTCGGGAATTTCGATAAAGCCCTTCGTCGCCCCCATCCGGAACTTCCCTGTCTTATGGAAGGTAGCCTTTGCCGCCAGCCAGTGGGTCATTTCGTGGCCGAAGACATACATCGGCAACAGTGGAAGCACCGAAAAGAGCAGACTCCCCGCAACAAATCCGATGGCAAACGCGATTACCCGTGGCGTCTGCCAGCACATGCGCAGCTGCCACCAAATCGCCCACACCGACACAACTGAAACCGCCAGCCAGAAGGGCACCAGAAATACCTGCGCCCACCAGGGAAAACCCATCCGCGGGTGACGACGCCGGTATTCCTTCTCGGCTAGCTTGGCTGCGTTCTCGGTGATCATCTAAGATTGCCTAAGATTCCCGCCCCTAAAAAATTGAGAATTGAGAATTGGTTCAACGGTAGTTGAACAACTGCGCCAGAGTATAGCTTTCGCCGGTGGCGGCATTGAGGGCCCGCTGGATCTTCTGGCGAACGCGAGAGGAGATATAGCGCCCACGGCAGCCCTTGGCCAGCATCTTATGGGTCAGCTGTTCCGTGGACGCCGCCACCACCTGGTGGTTGGTCAGGCCCTTCTCCGCAATGATATCCGCCAGGGGCTGGGGACCGTAGTCCTGGGCGCTCTCAAATTCTTCTTCTGCGGGATTCAAATTATCTGAGATTGTTCCACTCATGGGTGCCGTATTTGGTTGAAACCAGATTCTCAATGGAAGGCGTTATCGCCTCCGCCTTCGGATAATTCTCGAAATGGACCTCCATGACGCTCTCCAGAGAACGCATCAACGCGTTGGTCAGCGTAGGACGGTCAAAAGGCAATGGCTTCCCGAAGTGCAGGCTTGCCTGATGCAGGAGTCCGTCAGCAGTGCGGCGCTGTGCGCTTCCTGCCACCTTCCTGCCCTCCAGAAGCAAGTCGTATCGCGTGGGATTGGTGAAGCAGACCATGGTGGCGCGCTCCACAGAATGGGGAATCTCCTGAGCAGAGAGTTCCGCGGGAAGCCCCAGGGAAATCAACGCCGCCTGCAGGGACCGATTGAGCCAGTCGTAGCTCTTGATGCGGTCCAGCCCCGTCAGCCAATGCCCCATGGGAAACGACACGGAGAAGGTGAAGTCGTAATCATGATAGACCACACCACCACCCGTGGGACGACGCACCGCCGCAAATCCCGCAGGTGCCGCGTCCAGCCGCTGCACATACCCAATGGAGACCGCGGGACGGTCCCAGCTGTAGCACCGCAGGACAGGACGCCCCGTGGAAGGCGCCGACAGCAGCAGCGCTTCGTCAGCGGCCATATTCCAGGCGGGGCTATGGGCGCCGTCCTGCCAAAAATACCACTCTTCTGCCATTTAGAAAATAAACTTGGAAGTCGCCAGGCGCGCCTTGACTTCGTTCAGGACGCGTGCCTCGTCCTCCAGGTCCTTTGCCTCGAAGGTCGCGGAGAAGCGGACGAATGCACCCACGTCATCCCAGGGCACGGTGGAGATGAGCTTATCGGCGATGAGCCACTGGCTGAATTCCTCGGCATTGGCGAAGGTCTTTCCGTCGGTAGTGCCTTTGGGGATACCCACGTAGAGGTAGAAGGAACCGCCAGGGACCTGTGCCTGGAAGCCCAGTTCCTTGAGGGTCTCGGTAAGTGCGGTCAGGCGACGGAGATACTTCTCGTTGATCTTCGGGGTGATGGAGGCCTGGGCCTTCAATGCCTCGGAGGCGGCCTTCTGGATGGCCAGGAACTGACCGGAGTCCGCGTTGTCCTTCACGGTAGCGAATGCCTTGACGGCGGAGGCGTTGCCGCAGACCCACCCCAGGCGCCAGCCAGTCATATTGAAGCCCTTGGACATGGAGTGGAGCTCCACAGCCACGTCTTTGCCGCCGGGACGGGAGAAGATGCTCAGGGGCTTGCCGCGGTAGTTCAGGGGCGCGTAGGCGGCGTCAATCACCAGCAGTGCGTGGATTTCCTTGGCGAATGCGATTGCCTCGTCATAGAGTTCGGGAGTAGCCACGGCGCCAGTGGGGTTGTTGGGATAGTTCAGATAGATGAGCTTGGCGGCTTGGCGGTCTTCCTCGGAGACCTTGCTGAAATCCGGGAAGAAGCCATTTTCGCGGGTCAGTGGCATCTTCACCACGCGACCGCCGAAATAGCTGGTCCAGGTGCCCATGACGCCATAGCCGGGGGTGGTCATCAGCGCCACATCGCCGGGGTTGATGAAGCAGGTGGGGAGGAGCGCCAGTGCGGCCTTGCTACCCATGGAGTGGTTGATTTCGGTGGCGGGATCCAGGGTCACGCCATAGAGCTCCTGCATGTAGTCCGCAACCGCCTGCTTGAATTCCGCGCAGCCGTTGTCGGCATAGAAGCGGTTCTCTTTCTTGGAGGCCTCGCGATGCAGCGCATCCACCACCATGGGGAAGGCCATCTCGTCGGGCTCGCCAACGCCCATGTCAATCAGCGGAATCTCGGGATGAGCCGCCATGGCCGCGCGCTTGGCGCGCTTGATTTTCTCGAACTTGTAAATGGCGGTGTCTTTGCCGAACATGCGACCGCCGATGCGATCCGCAAAAATCTCAGAGAAAAATTCGTCCATGGTGAGCTAATCTTGAATGAGGAATGAGGAATGAGAAATCTTGCCCCTCGTTGCGCTTGCGCCAA
>DCIO01000036.1:4281-4466 GCA_002315885.1 Lentisphaeria bacterium UBA1724 | reverse complement strand
GGGCGCACCTACAAGGGGCTGCGCCCCTTTTTCCCGGAGCATGGTCTATTATTTGCCCCTCGTTGCGCTTGCGCCAAAGGCGCGCTACACGAGGGGCGCACCTACAAGGGGCTGCGCCCCTTTTTCCCGGAGCATGGTCTATTATTTGCCCCTCGTTGCGCTTGCGCCAAAGGCGCGCTACACGA
>DCIO01000036.1:0-4225 GCA_002315885.1 Lentisphaeria bacterium UBA1724 | reverse complement strand
CTTTTTCCCGGAGCATGGTCTATTACCATCGGCACTTTCGGTGCCTTATTCGTAGGGGCGAGGCGGCACAGCCGCCGAGAGTAGGAAGCAAAGGCAAGTAGGGGGACCGGAGGTCCCCGTAGGTGCGCTCCTCGTGTAGCGCGCGCCTATGGCGCAAAGCGAAACGAGGGGCAAAACCGCTTATTTCCCACAGCAGTGCTTGTATTTCTTACCGGAGCCGCAGGGGCAGGGGTCATTGCGGCCGATTTTCGGGCGGTCGCGTGTGATGGGCGGGAGAGTCTTGAGGGTAGTGGGTTCCTCTTCTGCCTCAGCCATGCTGGCGTAGTTGATCATGCGGTCCAGCTCGGTAGGCAGGATGCCGTAGCCGCCCATGTAGTTCCCGACCAGCATGTTCTTGATGCGCTGCTTGCCCAGGTCGAAGAAACTCTGGAGGTTCTTTTCGGCAAAACGATCGGCCAGCACCTTCTCGTGCTCCTTGTAGAACGCGAAGACCTGGCTCTTGAGCTGGTCGCCACCCACTGCCACCGCGTTGATCACAATCGCCATGGCGACCTCGAATTCCACTGCACTCTTGGGTAGTTCCGCCAGAATCCGCTTGACAGTCGCCAGGAAAGCGGCATCGGTATCGCGGCGCGCGATCCAGCGGCAGGAGAGAGTCAGCAGGAGCTGCTCGGCGATATGCTGTGCGGTGGATTCCTTGAAAAGGAACTCCAGGATGCCATCCACCGCGTCGTCAGCGGAGATGATGCCCAGCAGACGGGAGATTTCGCTGGAAAGCCAGTCCTCGCGGCTCACATTGGCGCCGAACTCGGGAGCGGTGATAATCTTCAGGACTGCGGGATAGCTCGCCTGGGAGGCGCTGATGCCTGCCAGCAGGAAGGCACAGCCCAGATAACGGCGCTCTGCCTCGTCGGAGAGCTTGCCGGGATTTGACGCGAAGTCACCCAGGACTTCGGACAAGAAAGCCTCAAGTGCGGGTTTGTCCTGCAACAGCTCCTGGAAAGCGGGCTGGAGGGCATCGACGGTGGCCACACTGCGGAAAAGTTCTTTGCGTTCTAGGGTATCCATAATTCTTTGATACAGGGGATGCGGGTGTACCGACGGCGTCCCCGCCGTCGCATAAGCGCCATAAGGCGCGCCCACAAGGATGGATTGGAAATCTGTATAATTTAATTCCCAATTCGTAGGACGTATAGGACAAATAAGACAAATAGGACTGATAGGACTATAGGACCTACCGGTCCTGCTGGTCCTATCAGTCCTACAAAACTGAATAGAGAATTAGAATGGCAGGAAAGTAGAGTTAGGCAGTCCTGCGTCTCTCTTGGCGCTGCCGCAGTGGCCATCGGCGAAGACCATGTTGATGGCATCGCAGTGTGCCCAGTCTGCGGTGGTAGAATCCACCTTGACGTAATTGGTATAATTTGCGGTACTAGCGGTTCTCTTCGACAGGTCGGTAGTCCCTTGCAAGCCATTGATATTGTAGGAACTAAAGAGTGCCAACGGAGCACCCTATTGATATTGTTCGTAGGCGCAGTCAATCAAATGGCGGGTCTTGGAGTCAAAGGCGAGCCCGACAATCCAAATGGGACGGCTGTCGGCGGCGTATGGCAGCGCATATTGTTTCTTCTGAATTTGCTCCATAGCAATGGCGGCAGGCTGGTCCACCTTCAGTTCAAAGACAAATACACCGCATGGATGGACACAGACCATGTCGGAACGACCATCCGCCTGAACGACCTCGGGTTGACAGAAGATACCCTGCCCTTGTAACAGGAATGCCAGGCATCGACCGTAGGAATACTCACAGACGCGTTTCTCGGTAGGGCCGTATGCCACCCCCGCATAGAGGGATTTGAGCCCTTCGAAGAACTTCCCCCATTGGTAGGTCAACAGACACGCCCCCAGACTCGATGCCCAATGCACGGGCTGTTTCGCGCATAACGACGCCATGACCACCGCAAAATCCTCCCGCACCTCTTCGTCGGGAATGCCAAGAGTATAGGTTTGGGAATAAGGATTGAAATCCTGGATAGTGAGATATCCCGCTTGGAAAAGTAACCCGCTGACAGAGATATTTGCCAGGTCGGCAACGTCAAAATCTGAAAGTCGCACTCCAATCACCTTCTCGGGATCGAGAGCCAAGACTTCCTCCCGCTTCAGATAGTTCATCAGCATGGACGGACGGCCCGTATCACCCCAATGTGTTTCAAACCAGGACTTGCTTTTGCCAAGTGTCCAGTTGATGGAAACTGGATTGTAAACACTCTGGCCCTCTATCGTCCAGAAACGATAGCCGTTATACATCCTGCGAAGTTCTTGACGGTATTCCTCCACCGAGAGCTTCATCTTTGATGCGTGAGCCGATATATGCTCGAGAAAATTGGCGTCCAGTTCTTCCTCCGTATAGCCAAGCATAGTGGCGTACGCATCGTCAAAGGAAATATCTACCAAATTTGACAATGCCGAGAAAATCGACATCTTGGTAAACTTGCTCACGCCCGTAATCATCAGAAAACGGATGCTTCCCACGAATTCCTTAAGCTGGCGGTAGAGTGGAGCCAAAATCGTGCGGACCTGTTCGGCCTCCGCGGGATTTGCGATTGTCTGCGCCACGGGGTCATCATATTCGTCAATCAGGATGACGGGATCTGTCCCCTGGTCATGGAATGTCTGGATGGCGGTGGAAAAATTCCCGATAGGATTCAAGGAGTCGTCATAGACATAGCCTGTGTCTTTCAAGGCATATTTCATCGCCACAGGCAAGAGTTCACGAAATGTGGTTACATCCCCTGCGGAGCACAACCCCATATTCAGGTGTATTACGGGATGAACCGACCAATCGTAGGCCGTCCCCGAAATAGCCAATCCCTCAAAGAGCTCCTTCTTGCCCTGAAAAATCGCCTTCAGCGTGGAAATCATCAGGGATTTTCCAAAACGGCGCGGACGGGAGATGAAGAAAAGACGGCTGTCGGGATCCGTGATAAGCTTGTGCAGATAGGCAGTCTTGTCCACATAAATCTGCCCTCTATCACGGATAGAGGGGAAATCACTGGAATCAAGAGGGATGGGCTTCATGACAAAAGAGAATAAATACTACCCGACAAAAAAAACGGCTACATCCATAAGATAACCGCTGAATGACCGTATTGCCGATATGAAAAGAAAAAAACGAAGCCCTGCAAGGCGCAAAGGCGATGCAAGGCTTTGTTCGGAACTCAATTGGTTCGATTCGCGGATTAGTATGCCACGAATTCGGTGGGAGTTACCCCTGTATCTTCCTTGGCGCCGGAGACATGGCCATCCACGCAAACAAAATTGACCGCGCCATTGTGAACCCAGGCCGTTGAATGTGCGTCGTATTGCAGATACACCGCCGCGCCTCCCGTGCATTTGGTTGCCATTGCCGTCCGCCATGTAGCGTCGCGATTAGCCGCGGCAGTGTTCTGCAGATTAACGCACTGTGAATAGCATCCGCCATTGATGGGAGTAGGACCACCGTACCCCTGGCAGCACTGGGCATCACTGACCATCATGCAGTTGGTAGTGAATTTCACGCGAGTGATCTTAATGGGGACAATCTTCGTGGTATTTGTCAGATTAAGGGTCTTGGTGCTCGCATCAAAAACCACATAGTCTGCTCTCTCTCCATGACCAGTGGAATCCGTCAACAGTGGATTTGTGGTATAAGAGGAGGTATAGTTCTTGTAGAAACGATCGGTGCAGTATGTATCAAAACTACTGGATGCGCAGTACAGGACACTCTTCTGAGTCGCCACGACATCGCAGTCCTTCTCCAAGCCAATGTAAGAGTAGATGGCACCTGCCCAACCGCTAGTATATTCCACACCATTCTTCTTCATCTTGCTGACAGCGCCAGGGAAGAAGCCCTTGTTGTCATCGGAAAACTGGATGAATGCCAGACCGATGTTCTTCAGGTTGTTGATGCACGAGGTATTGCGGGCCTTGGCACGGGCGCCATTCACAGCAGGCAGCAGCAACCCCGCCAGGATGGCGATGATGGCGATGACAGTCAAAAGCTCAATGAGGGTAAATGTATTCTTTTTCATGATTATTTGTGGCTATACGCCGAATGAGGGGATTGATTTGTATAATCCGTATTATCTTCTAATTCCCAACGTCCAAAAATCCTGAAGCGCCGTTTGTTGCGAAAATCAAGATTTTATTAATTGTAATATCATTTCACAGCCGTCCCATAACTGAA
>DCIO01000117.1:5348-18891 GCA_002315885.1 Lentisphaeria bacterium UBA1724 | reverse complement strand
TACAAAAAAATGTCCGACCTCCCACTAGACACCAATATTTCGGAAGCCGTTCCCAATTCGACTCTGGACACCGCATTGCGGAATGCCCTGGCGGATGCGGAAATCTGGCAGTGCCTGCTGGACGCGGATGCCGAAGCACCCGATAGCCTGCTTTCGCCAGATCAACTGGGCTTCTTCCCAGGAATGACACCCGACATCGCCACCATCGCCATGACTACGGAAGAAGACCAGACGGGCTCCTGGGCTATCGGCCTGGCGGGACACGGTATCGGAAATCTCTATTTTTGCTGCAAACTACGCTTCCCACGCCTGAAAGCCGCTATCTGCATCCCATACGGAAACCCCTTCGGCACCCAGCAGGAGGCCCTGACAAACCGACAGACCATCCGGACTACCTGCAATATGATTGCATTCCTCCTGCGGGCCGCAATCGCCAAACGGAATTTCGCATACAATAACTCCGAAGCACGCCTGACCGTCCTCTGCGACAGAAATGGCACGCAATACCAAATCGATGATCACACGGGGGCTCTCGACAAAGGGACCTCCTGGGCACACCTCCTGGAAGAGTACTTCAATCCAGACTTCTCAAATTTCGCATCCCTGCAGTTCTTCATCGGATAGGACGGAAAATCGCCTGCCCTGTGGCTGGTTCGGGGCTGCTATCGCGATTTTCACCGGCAATAAAAAAGCCCGGGCTCGTATCATCGAACTCGGGCTTTAAAATGATTGGTGCGCGCAACTGGACTCGGACCAGTGACCTCCACCGTGTGAAAGTGGCGCTCTAACCAACTGAGCTATGCGCGCATTGCGGAAAACGGGGTTAATATATGACCTGAATACAGTTTTTCAAGCGCGAAGGCACACAAAGCGTCAAAAAGCACAAACAGTCAAAACACTAGCCTTCCACTACCGAGACTGTTTCTGTTTTTCAGCCAATGCCTTTTCCGCACGACGTTTTCGAACCAGACTTTTGGCGGAAACAACCTTCGGACGACCTTTAGAATCGACTACAACTGCATTGTAACCGAGTTTTGCCTTGCGCTCCATCTCCAAATCAACAGCCTCCTGGAGACAATCAACAATCTTCTGCATGGTTAACTCAGTCATTTTATACACTCCTTTATTTCTGCAAATTGAACTTCATTTAGAACCTCAAGCCCCCTTTCTAAATGATTGTAAAAGATGGGTTTTGGCAGACTAGGGTAGATATCGAAACGCAAAAGTAGTCTTCCCCGCTCCATTCGGTCCCGCGATGATATGGCAAATCGGTTTTCTTGTAGATTCTTGTCCCATGATATGTTTCCTGTTAAAAATATATACACTAGTTCAAAGACTGCACATTCGGAGACTACCCATATCCATCTCTTTCCATTTTCCGATTGTTTGCCATATTACCATTACCATTTGAACGTTTCCTCGTTGGTTTTCCCTAGTTTCTTACGGCTGGATTGCAAATCGGGTTTACGGTAAGGACAATCTCGAAGCAGTGCCCGAATTCTCGTCACTCCACCGTGAACCACCATGAAAAAACTCTCCGTCATCGCATTGTTTTTCCTCTGTGCAATTGTTCTGTCTGCGGCCCCGAAGCCCGGCGATGCGGACTACTTCCCCATCACCGCCTGGGGAAACAACACCTGGCTGACGGTCCCCCTCACCCAGCAGTATTTCGATGACATGGCAGAGGCAGGTATCACGGTGGCGGGCTTCGCGGGCTCTATCGAAGAACTGGCGATGATTGACCGCGCAGGCATGACCGCATGGGTTTCGCCCGGCTTCTCGGGGGAGATCTTCTGGGACAACGACGCGAAAGCGGAGGATGTCCGTCAGGAGGTGCAGAAGGTCGTGGCGCAATACAAGGATGTGCCTGGGGTCTGTGGGTACTACCTGCAGGACGAGCCCAAGGCAACGCGCTTCAAAACGCTGGCTCTTTTCCGGCAGGAGTTGTTGCGTCAGGATCCCTCCCATCGCACCTACATCAACCTGCTGCCGAACTACGCCTCCCCCGAGCAACTGGGTGCCAGGGACTTCCTGAAATACGCGGAAAAATATGTGGAAGTGGTCCAACCCGACGAAATCGGCTACGACTTCTATACGCTCTTTGAGGACGAAGACGCGCCCTTGCGCCCGGGTTACTGGAAGCAACTGGCGGAAACTCGCCAGGTAGCGCAGTCCCACGGCATTCCCATGCAGGTCTGCGTGCTGGCGGTGGGGCACATGGGCTACCGCATTCCCTCCGAAAACGACCTCTTCTTCGAGGTGTATAGCGCCCTGCTCTATGGTGCCAAGGGCATTCTCTATTTCACCTACGTGACCCCACCCGTGGCCAGTTACCGCCATGCACCCTGCGATCCCTGGGGAAACCGCACCGAGACCTGGTATGCCATGCGGTATGTGAACAACACGGTGAAATGCCTGGCAAAGACTCTGAACCGCCTGGAGTCCACCGCCGTCTATCACTTCCAGCCTGGCACACCCATGGCATACGAGAACCCCGCCCCCCCAAACAGCCTCATTCTCGCTCCCGCCGCGGAAAATCACCGCATTGCCGTGGGTGAATTCCGTGACAAGGAGACGGGAGAGCAATACGTTATGGTGCTGAACAAGGACCTGAAGCACACCATCAACATCGCGGGCCTCCAATGGCGCAACGGGAAGCCCGAAAATCTCCAGGTCTGCAGCCAGTTCTACAAGGACACTCTCCAGAATTTCAGTGGCGAAAATACCTTCATCGCACCAGGACAGGCACTGCTTTTGAAACTCTAAGTTACTCTATCTCGTTTTGAACACAACGACGGAATCACACCTATGAACAAGCCCTCATTTACCAAGCGTTTTCTCTTCGGTCCCAAGGCAGGTTGTGCCTGGGGTGACAAGATGGTCCTGAATCCCGCCATGATCGGCGATCCCAAAGACCCCGATACCATCCACATGCTCTTCCGCGCCACTGGTCCCTGGCCCGAAGCACGCCAGCCTGGCCGCCCCATGCCCTACCCGATTTTCCTGGGCTACGCAGTCAGCCACGACCGCGGCGCCACCTGGGATTGCGATTTCTCACGCTATGCAAAGCCCATGCAATTCAAGTTCGATCCCAATGACCCGCCCATCATCCAGGACGCATTCGGACGCAAGGTCTTCGACTACACCAACGCCAATGTGGAAGACCCACGGCTCTTCTATTTCGAGGGCGAACTCTACAGCACCATGGCGGGGCGCCCCTTTCCCCCTGGTCCCTACTGGGAACACGACGACCCGCACCAGTGCGTCCCCGACGGTTTCGAGGCATTCGGCAAATCCGTCACGGAGAACTACACCGGCACCCAACTCTACAAGGTCAATCTGGATGCCCTGAAGGCCCACGACTACGACCACGCATTCCAGTTCATCGTGCAGCTCCACGACCCCGAAATCTCCGACGACCGGGATGTGGTGCTCTTCCCACGCCGTCTGGAAATCAACGGCAAAAAGAAAATCGTCTGCATCCACCGTCCCAAGTGGCCCTGGAACTACGAAATCGGCAAGAACTGCCCCGCGCCCTCCATCTTCATGGCGGCGGCGGATTCCTTCGAGGACTTCTCCAACGGCAAGGCGGAACGGGTGGTCTTTGCGGAGCGCAAATACAAGTGGGAGGAGAACCGCGTGGGTGCCAGCTGGGCGCCTCTGGAAATCGAGCCGGGTCTCTGGATGCTCCCCTACCACGGCAAGCAGGATGACGTGGTGGGATACACCCAGTCCTTCATGCTGCTGAAGGAAAATGGCAAGGGTTTCCCCGATATCGTCGCACGCCCCGAAGAGCGGCTCTTCTACGCAGAAGAACCCTGGGAACTGGAAGGCGATTTCACTATCCCATGCCTCTTCACCTGCTCCGGAGTCCTCACCGACGACGGCATCCTACACATGGGATACGGCGCCGCTGACGCAAAGGTCGGTATGCTGGAAGTCAAATACCAGGACCTAATAGACTATCTCAAGTCGCAAATGACCGCATAACACGAAGAGAAAAACGAACGCGTTGGGGCACTCCTCCCTGACGTGTTTGTTAAATACGAGCTCGACCCGATCTCAGGTCGTTCCATTTTGGAACATACTATCTACAAGGACGTAGGTTGTTTATCGACCTGCTGTACAAATACATCGCTACAATCAAAAAACTACCATGGTCAAACATGTCATTCTGTGGAAATTGAAGGACGAACTCACCGCTGATGAAAAGCGCACCGTCGCCGCTGGCATCAAAGAAGGTCTGGAAGGCCTGAAGGGACAAATTCCGGGACTACTGGACATACTGGTCCGTACGGAGGGTCTCCCCAGCTCCAATGCGGATGTGATGCTGGATTCATCCTTTGAGGACGAGGCATCCCTGAAAGGCTATGCGGTCCATCCCGCACACGTGGCGGTGGCCAATGGCAAAGTCCGCCCCTACACCCAGACGCGCCTGTGCCTAGATTTCAACGCATGATTTCTGCCGAACGGCTTGCACTCCACAACCGCCGCTGGGGGCATGCACTACGGAATTGGTACGACCACGCGGAAGTCGCCTGGACGCCTGGGATGATTGTGGACCACGAGCTCCGCGTGCGTTTCGATACCTTCTTTCCCTGGCGGGAATTCTCCGCCTCCCTGCGGGGATTGGCGCGGGAACTCCTGCCATCAGAGGAATGGACACCCAGGCTCCTGGCCGAAAATGCGGTGGAGACTGCGTTGGATTTCTGGGAGGAAGTCCCGGAATTCTGCGGTCAGGCGGTGTTTACCCCCGAGGAACTCCTGCCCTTCTTCTGCACCTGCGCAGACCCGCCACGCTTCGGCACACGACTGGGACGCTATCCCGAACAACTCGATATTCTTCCCCAGGCAAAGAGCCTGCTGGACCTGGGTTGCGGCGTAGGCATCGGAACCCTGGAAGCCGCCCGAAAGACAGGCGCATCGCGAGTGCTAGGCGTCACCCTGGAGCCCCTGGAAGCCTGGATGGCCACCCAACGACATCTCCCCCATGATCCCCAACGCACGCGGGAATTCCAGGAATTCAGCGATATCTCCGCAGAATTCCTGGCAGGAGATGCGGCGGCATTCCGTCCCGCCAATGGCGAGCGTTTCGAGCTTGTGATATGCAATGGCCTGGCGGGGGGGCGCTTTATGAATACCCCCGCGCAATTGGAGGGGTTCCTGGATACCCTGGAGGTCTGTACTGCCCCTGGGGGACTCGTCGCCCTGGCAAATAGTTTCCACCCAGGACATCAGAAAGGCGTGGAAGAGCTGGCACGCCGCGCCAGCGCCCGAGGCTGGACAGTCTCTGGCAACTGGCGACAGATGACATTTCTATAAACCTCTACCTAATCCCAAAGCAATCGTAGCTATAACATTCACAACAAAAGCGATATAGCTGGCAACCACCCAACCATGTCCATTCATATTGCCGCAAGCTTTCATCTTACGGTCGGCATCATACGCCAGGATAATGCCCAGAAGACCACAGCATAAAAGCGTGACAAAGAAAGCAACCACGGCGCGAGTGCTATAGTCCTCTGTGGGGCGCGGCACATACTGTCCCTGGGGTGCAGGACCTTCCCCCGTCAGCACCTCCGATACCGGCGGTGGGGGAATCGTCAGGACTTGGCGGCAATTCGGGCAGGTGCTCTGTTGTCCAGCCCAACTCGGTTCGGCGTTGAGAAGAGCACCACAATGCGGACAGCGTACAGGATAGCTCATATTTGTCTCCCTTGGTTGATGATTTACGGCGCCAAACAGGCACAACACCCGAATGGCAGATTTCTTAAGAGTGTGAAAAGCAGAACGACAGAAAACAAAGAAACAGAGAATACGCGATTGAAGCGCAGTTCGGGTTTCAGAATCACAGCCGCAAAAAATGCAATCATGAATGGCAATAGGAGATTGCAGTGCATTCCCCGAAGGATGTCGCCGTGGGTATAGGCGTATAGCGCACGGGTGGAACCACACCCAGGGCAAAGCAACCCCGTTAACTCATGGAAGAAGCACTTCGGCCAGAAGGATCCCTCCTGCCCTGGCGGATAGAAATGCAACAGCACACAGACCACCACACCGACAAGCGCAACCACACCCAGGAGCACCCAACGCGATGATGGCTTCCAATGAAAATGCATGGGACGACAAGAGGACACGACGTATGTGGGATTTCACTATTTTCTAGTGAAGGTGGAAGACCCTTCTGTTCTGTGTGAGCCCTTTAGGGCGAAGAAATCTAGAGACAGAGGTTGGGATTTCACGCATCCAGCCAACACGCCACCAGGCGCGTGGGATCATCGGCTTGCGGGCGCAGAGAGAGCGCCGGCATTTCCTGCGCGCAACGAGGAGTGGCCTTCGGGCAACGGGTATGGAAGGGGCAACCCGCTGGCGGATTCGCGGGACTCGGGGGCTCCCCTGCCAAAAGAATGCGCTTGGAACGATCCGATTTGCCAGGGACGGGAATGGCGGAAACCAACGCCTGGGTGTAGGGATGCACGGGCTGCGTCAACACCTGCTTAGCGTCCCCCTGCTCTACGATATGCCCCAGATACATGACCGCCACGCGCTGGGCAATCAACCGCACCACGCTCAAGTCATGGGAAATGAAAAGATAGGAGAGATTGTGCTTGGCACGCAACTCCGCCAGCAACCGAATCACCTGGGACTGCACTGACACGTCAAGCGCGGAAACTGGCTCGTCGCAGACGATATACTTGGGTTCCAGGGAAATCGCCCGTGCGATGGAGATGCGCTGTCGTTGTCCCCCGGAGAATTCGTGTGGATAACGGAACATCGTCTCGGGCTCCAGTCCCACCTCTCGCATCAACCGCGCGGCGGCCTCTTCACGACTCTCGCCATTTTTGTAGAGCCCGTGTGTCTCCAGCCCCTCGGTGACCAGCTCCATGGCGCTCATGCGCGGATCCAATGAAGCGAATGGATCCTGGAAGACCATCTGGAGATTCCGACGGGCATCCCGTCTCGCATTGCCTTTGAGGGCTGTCAGAGACGCGCCATCGTATTCAATCGTGCCATCCGTGGACTCTTCCAGCCCCACCAGCGCCCGTCCCAGGGTAGTCTTTCCGCATCCCGACTCCCCAACCAATCCCACAGTCTCTCCCGGGTGGATTTCCAGGGAAACCCCGTCCACCGCACGCACATACCCGCAGACGCGGTTCAAGACACCGCGCCGAATGGGATACCAGACTTTCAGGTTCGTGCAGGAGAGCATCTACAGGAAGAGTTCCTCAATGGACTGATTGTAGTAGTCGTAGAGATGGGGGAAATAAATCTGCTCTTTGCCGTGGCAGTCAAAATGGCGGAGACCACGCAAAGCGGAGGAAGAGATGTGCTCCAACGACTTGTCACAGGGGATATACACCGAGTGGGTTTCGGGGCGCATCTCCTGCATAAAGCACTGCTGGCTCATTTCGTAATCCAGGTCATAGCCGTTGCGCAGACCACGGACCAGCGTCACATCGCAGAATTCGGACTCCTTGTCCAGCAAATCCACCATCAGATTGTCGAAGAAAATCACCTCATGGAAAGGCAGGAGTTCCCGGACTTGCAGGGCATTCGCATCACCCACCAGGCTCTTGCTGCCAGGGAGATTCTTCTCTGGATTGATACCCACCGCCACAATCACCTTGTCAAACATCAACTCCGCTTTCTGCAGAATCGCCATGTGACCGACGTGGAAGGGATTGAAGGACCCCGCATAAATGCCCACACGGGGACGGCGGCGTTCCAGGTATTCCACCAGGAAGCGCATGTTGGCCTTGCATTCGGGGAAACGGCGGCTGAAGCGGTTGAAGAAGCCCTCCCGCCCCTTTCGGTATTCCACCATGTTCAAGCCCTGGAATTCACGGAAAATCTGGAATTCGTAGGCCAGCAAATCCACGGGTGAACCATGGAGAAGGACATCGCAGTCGCACTCATGGAAGCGTCGCGCAATGGGGCTGATGGCCTTCTGACCCTTGGAAGAGATGATGATTTCGCGTACCGCCTTACGGGCATCCTCGGGAAGCGTATTGCCCATGGCGGGCTGCATCAAATCAAAGACACGGGCGGAATTCTCCTCGTTCTTCGTATCCTGGGGATACCAATACACGTCATGGAAAAGCGCCACCAGCAATAACTCCGCCGTGGATTGGCGACCGAGACCGAACTTGCATATCAGCCGGCAAATCTCAAAGAGGTGATTCAGCGTATGAAAATACCGATGGGGCTGCTGATAGGCAACGAAAATCCGCTCCAACCAGGGCGCATCGAAATTCAGCTGAAAGAAGTTGTTGGCCGAAAGCATCGACCGGATTTCCGCTTTCAGCGTCTCCGTATCGCCCACCCCCAGAAAGCGGGGTTCCGCTAAAGATGTAGGCACAATCGTAGTCATTTCAGACTCCGTTAGAGGATTTTCTGGACTTCCGACTTCGAGTTCTGGAGCACCTGCTGATGGAGGTCATTCCCATGGGCATCCATGGTCACAATGGCAGGAAAATCCTGGACATCCAACGCCCAAATCGCCTCGGGAGAGCCGAATTCCTCCAGAAAATAGACCCCCACCACGCGCTTGACGGCAGCCGCCAGCACCTGCGCCGCGCCACCCACGGCAGAAAGATAGACCGCGCCGCACTCCTGGAGCGCCTGGCGAGTCCTGGGGCCCATGCCGCCCTTGCCAATGACCGCACGGACGCCAAAACGACGCAGCACCTCGCCCTGGTAAGTCTCTTCACGGGCAGAAGTCGTGGGCCCCGCGGCAGTCACACGCCATTCGCCATCCTGCTGTATCATCACGGGACCGCAGTGGTAAATCGCGGTTCCCGCAAAATCCAGCCCGTCGGGCAAAACGGGTGGCGTATTGCCGCCAGCCAAGAACTTATGGGCTGCATCCCGCGCAGTGTAGATTCGTCCCGACAAAAGCACCTCGTCACCCAATTTCAGGGCGCGGGCATCTTCTTCGGAAATGGGAGTCTGGAGTCGTTGAGGCATACTTGTCACTCATCCCTCTTTTTTACGTCATCCTCTCTCGGGAATGAGTAGATGGTTTCGCCTTCACGAGCCTGACCAAATTTGTCTCGGGCGATTTTTTCGATGACAATGGGATCTTTTTCCTTCAGTTTCTGCAGTTGTCCCCGCACTTCCTGCAACTGGCTCTCGAGCGCCTCCACTTGCAGTTGCGTCTGGCGCAGTTCCTCTTTCAAGTTAGCCTTTTCCGCAGCGGGTGGCGCCAGGAGATAGATTGCCACCAGGACAACCAGAATCATCAGTAAGATTACAATGAGATCGACACTCTTCATGGATGCAACTAGAGGTTGTATTTGAAAATGTACCAAAGTGCGGCCAGGCCATCCCGCCAGCCAATCTTCTTGCCCGCATCGTAGGGACGGGGCGTGTAGCCGATGGGAGTCTCGTAGATGCGCGCTTTCGCCTTGGAGAGTTTTGCGGTGACCTCGGGTTCGAAGCCAAAGCGGTTGCATTCCAGAGTGAAACTCTTGAAGATATCGGCGCGGATCATCTTATAGCATGTCTCCATGTCAGTCAAATGGAGGTTGGCACAGAAATTCGAGAAGCCCGTGAGCCACTGATTGCCCTTCACATGCCAGAAGGAATCCACCAAATGCGTCGTCCCCGAATACCGTGACCCGAAGACTGCATCCGCCTTGCCCTCTTCGATGAATTTCAGCATCTTGGGGAATTCCGTAGGAGAGTACTCCAAGTCCGCATCCTGGATAATCACCACATCCCCTGTGATTTTTGCCTGGGCGGTGCGGATGCCCGCGCCCTTGCCACGATTCACTTCGTGATGGCAAATTACCAAATCCTGGGCAGGAGGCAGGGCATCCAGGACTTCCTTGGTGCCGTCAGTGGAACAGTCATTCACCACCACCATCTCCAAATCCGGCACGCCACAGGAACGCACCGCATGAATCACGGTAGTCACGGTGTTGACTTCGTTGTAAACAGGGATGATGACGGAGAGTTTCATAGGGTGTAGGACCACTCCAAAAGTTGTTTCACAATTTCATCGCGGAGCTTTCCGCGGTCGGTGCCATTGGCATTCACACCCATGGCCACCACCATGCGCTTCTTGTTGTTGCGCTCGCAGGTCACCACGATGCAGTATCCCGCGCCGTCCGTATAGCCCGTCTTGAGCCCCGTGACTCCAGGCACTTTTCCGCGTAGCAGGTGATTTGTGGAATTGACATCGAAAGGATTTTTCTTGTCTGCCCGGAGCCGTCCGGAGGTAGTCCCGGCCCACTTCATGATGCCAGGATAACGCATGGCACGCACGCCCAGATAGGCGATATCCAGCGCAGAGCCCGTATTTTCCAGTCGTCCGCTGGAGGCGTTGACGGGCAGGCCATTGGCGTTGTTGAATTTCATGTCATTCAACCCCAGAGCCTTGGCACGGGCATTCATCATGGCGGGGAATTTTTCCGCATCGCCCCCCGCGAGATATTCGCCGACTACGTATGCGCAGTCATTGGAACTGGCCACCATCATGCACATCAGCATCTCATCCAGGGAGTATTTTTCATTGGCATCCAAATAGACACCGTTGATGCTGTGGTTCTTGAAATATTTGCGGTCGGCGGCGGTGATGGTGATTTGCGTCTTGAGGGACTGGTCGGGATGGGCCTCGAAATGCTCCATCAACATCAGAGCGGTCAGGAGCTTGGTGAGGGACGCAATGGGATGCACCACCGCGGCGTCCTTCTGCCAGAGGATGGTATTGGTATCCAGGTCAATCACAAGTCCAGAACGAACAGGCGCCACTGTGCGCTTCAGTTTGTCGGGAAGAGCCTTTTCGCCCACCTTGAAGAAACCGTTGTAATATGGACCAGGCATCCCTGCTGTCGCAGGCACCTGCGGAGCAGGAGTAGCAGGAGCGGCAGGAGCAGGAACCGATGGCGGCGGGTTGGTGCTCGCACTCTTCCCAGGAACGCCAGAAGGGGACGCTGGGGGCTGCGCAGAAGGCGTCCCAGAAGCGGTCTGCTCCTGCGCGGGGGGATTCTCCTCCACGGGTTTTTCTGGCGCCGCGCTGCGTTTCAGCATACAGAATGCAATGAGATGCAGAACAACGATGACAGCTACAATGATGTAGGCAATCAGGGACTTTTTCATGATGAAATTCAACCAAAGGTAATGGAATCGGTGGGCGCGGCAGGAGAACTCTTGCGACGGCCCTTGGGAGCCTTGCCAGAAGCTGGCGCGGTCTCCGCCACAGGATTGAAGAAGGTCGCCGCAGGGGCCGCGGGAGGCGCTTCCACAACGGGAATCTCCTCTCGTGCGGGCTCGCTGGGCGGAAGATTCAATGCGGGAGAATTCTCTGGAGCATTGGGAGAAGAGGAGGAAGTCTTGACACCCGTTTTGCGAGAACGGCTGCGGGTTTTCTTGGGAGCCGCAGGCTTCGATGACTCGTCCCCCGCAAGTGCCGCCAACCCGACCTCCTTGGGACTGCCTGACTTACGCGAAGTCGAGCGCTTTTTGGGGGACTTCGTCAACGGCAACAACCCCGGATACTGGGGATTGACGACCTCCGCAGGAGTCTCCGGAGTGGATTCCGCCTCAGCCAGCCCTGCTTCCGTCTCGGCAGTGCTGTTCACCCAGAATGGGTCGTCATTTTCTTCCTCCTCATACGCATCAAAACGCGGAGAGAATTCGGGGATGTCCGCCAGAATTTCGGGATCCCAGCCAAAGAGCTGCACCAGTAGCGCCACCAGCGCGCGGCCATAGCGGTATTCCGCATGATTGATGAAGCGCATTGCCACGGGCTTCTTCAGCAGACGAGGCACGAGCCCCACAATCTGCAAGATGCGTTGAGAAAGCAAGCGTGGGACAGTGATGCCCTCGAAGACCAACCCCAGCGCCTGGTGCGCGATGGGATCCGATGCCGCGTTGCCCTCCCAGAACGCGATGGGATTCTCGGGATTCAGAGCGCTCATCATGAAGGGGAGCGTCACCGTGGAAAGTGCCAACCCGCGGGAATTGGTGTATCGGCCACGGCGGATGGCGTCTCCACGGAGTTTCAGGAGATGTCGCATCATGACGCCCTCCTGTTCATCCCAGGCTTCATCCACAATGGGCCAGAATTCCCGCAGGAAACCATGGTCGTGCATCACCTGGAGGGTCTGGTCGCAGGCGGGATTCGCCAGCAATTTCAGGAGTTCCTCAAAAAGCCGCGCGGGACTGGCCAATTTGATTTCGGAGGCCTTGGCGCGAATGACCGACTCCAGCTGGGGTTCCAGGCGGAAACCGCACTGTCCCACCAACTTCAGAGCACGGAGCATACGCACGGGGTCCTCGTCCATCCGCTGGGCGGGATTGCCGATGCAACGGACAATGCCTTCACGCAAATCCGCATAACCGTTAGAGAAATCGATGACACCGCGGGTTCCCGACACATCCAGATAGAGGGCGTTCACCGTGAAATCCCGGCGATGGGCGTCATCCTCCAATGTGCCAAAGCAATTGTCGTTCCAGATCATGGGACCATCGTCATGCTTGCGACCTTGACGCTCGTGCTCATTCGGCATCCTGCGGAAAGTGGAAACTTCGTAGATCTCCCCATTGGCATAGACGTGCGCCAAACGGAAACGACGGCCAATCACATGGCAACGACGGCGCCCAAAGACCTTGCGGACTTCCTCTGGAGTGGCGCTGGTGGAAATGTCATAATCCTTGGGTTGCTTGCCCAAAAGCAAATCACGCACCGCACCGCCGACGATATATGCCTCATAACCCGCACGCGTCAATTCACGGACAATCCCTACTGGAGTGGGATTGACAGCTTTGCGGAGCTCTTCCAGGACTGAATTGGGAACCTTTTCTGACATACTACTAAACTTAATCCCCTTTTTCCATTTCGGGGATGAAAACAGATGGAACGACGGCGTCAAAACAACGTCGGTTGAGCAACGGGAGCAAAGGAACGACGATGGATGGGACAGGGCCCAAGCTTCGCCAGGGCGGCCAGGTGCTCGGCAGTGCCATAACCCTTGTTCTTCGCAAATCCATACCCAGGATAAAGCGCGTCCATCTCATCCATCAGGTGGTCACGATAGGTCTTGGCTAAAATGCTGGCCGCCGCAATGGACGCGGAATGACTGTCGCCTTTGACAAGAAATTGCACGGGGAACGGAAATGGCTGAAAGCCCAGTCCGTCCACCAAAACCGCCTGTGGCGCAGGTTCGCCCAACGCCAATGCCGCCGCACGCATGGCATCCTGGGTGGCGCGGAGGATATTCATGCGGTCAATCTCCTCGGGAGAACGCTCCACAATCGCGTAGCGCACGCGGCTGTCTGCCTTCAAGGCCGCCGCTAACTCCTCACGACGACGCTCCGTCAATTTCTTGGAGTCATTCACAGGGATGTCAAATTCCGCAGGAGGCAACGGCAGCATCACCGCACAAACCACCACGGGACCCGCCAGGGGACCACGCCCGACTTCGTCCACACCCGCTACACGCTCGACACCAAGGGCCGACTCAAAATGAAATGGATCCGATATCCCAGACACGATAAACTAATTACGAATTGAAAAAGAGGGGGCAAGGGGGATACC
>DCIO01000117.1:0-5186 GCA_002315885.1 Lentisphaeria bacterium UBA1724 | reverse complement strand
TAAGCATTAAGCATTGAGCATTAAGAATTAAAAAAGGCACATGGCCGTCAAGACCAGTGCCTTTTTGAACAGGATGACTAAGCCATCCTCGCGAGATTATGCCTCAACGGACTTGACCTTCGCAGCCTTACCCACCTGGTCACGCAGGTAGTAGAGCTTGGCGCGACGGACCAGACCCTTGCGGGTGACCTTGAAGGAAGCCACGAGGGGAGAGTGGACAGGAACCACACGCTCCACACCCATGCCAGCCTTCACGCGGCGCAGAGTGATGGTCTGGGCGTTGCCAGTACCAGCCTTCGCGATGATCACGCCCGCGAAATTCTGGATACGCTCCTTGCCACCTTCCTTGATGCGGAAGCCGACTTCCACAGTGTCGCCAATGCCCATCTCGGGCACATCGCTCTTCAGGTTCTCCTGACGAATCTTTTCGATGGTGTTCATGGTAGATTACTCCTTACGGTATCTATTTTCGATGTATGTAACAAAAATCACAGCAAATCAGGACGACGGCTGACCGTGCGCAGAACGCGCTGCTCCAGACGCCAGGCGTCCACTTCCTGATGATTGCCAGAAAGAAGGACTTCAGGCACCTTCATCCCTTTGTAGTCAACAGGACGGGTGAACTGGGGATACTCCAACAACGGCTCGTTGCCAAAGGACTCCTCCTCAGAGGACTCGTCATTCCCCAACGCCCCAGGAAGCAACCGGACCACCGCATCCGTCACCACACTGGCCGCAATGGCACCGTTGGTGAGAACGTAGTCGCCAATGGAAAGCTCCTCGTCCATCAGGCACTGACGGACACGCTCGTCAACGCCTTCATAGTGACCACACACGAGAATCAGGTGGGACATGGTGGCGAAACGACGGGCCGTAGGCTGGTTGAAGGGCGTGCCCTGGGGAGTCATGAGGACTACGTGCGCATCCGGCGTCCGCAAATCCTGCAAGCACTCGAAGAGGGGCTCGGGACGGAGGACCATGCCCGCGCCACCACCGTAGGGCTTGTCGTCCACGGTTTTTCTGGCATCGTGGGTATAGTCACGCAAATCAACCAAGTTGATGTTGACAATGCCCTCTTTCCAGGCACGGCCAATGACCGACTCGGAAAGAACGCCCTTGCACAAGGCAGGGAAGAGACTGACGATATCAATCTGCATGGTGTTGTCTCAGAAGATCAGTCGTCCATCACATCCACGGTGACGTGGAGGCGGTTACGGGATGCCGCGCTGGAGATCAGAGTCCGCAGCGCGGTGATGGTCTTGCCACTCTTGCCAATGACCTTCCCAATGTCCTTCTTGAAGCAGTGGACCTGAATGACGGTCAAATCGCGCTTTTGCGCCAGGCCAAGGGTGACCTGTTCGGGCTTGTCCACCAGCGAAACCACCACGTATTTGACGAATTCCTGCAGGTCCTGGAGGGCCTCGGAATTCACCACGGGAGCGGCGGCGTCACAGGCTTCGCAGGCGCAATCCGCAGCCTCGGCATCCACCATGGGAGGAAGCGCGCCTGCGTCTTTGGCGTCAGCACCGAAGAGCTTTTTGAGGAAGGAAAATGCCATAGCAGTCGGTTACCAAAAAGCGATTACTCGGCGGCGGGAGCCTCGGCGTCAGCGGCGGGAGCTTCCTCGACGACCTTCACGGCCTTGGGAGCAGGAGCGGCATTCTTCACGCCAGCGGGACGGGGCGGGAAGGGCTTGCCATTCTTGACGCGGTTGTAGATGGCCTGGACGGTGGGGGAAGGCTGTGCGCCCTTGGAAACCCAGTACTCCATGCGGTCGACCTTCAGGGTCTCGGAGTCGTGACGGGGATCATAAACACCGATGTTCTCGATGAAACGACCATCGCGGGGAGAACGGCAGTCAGCAACCACAACGCGCCAGCAGGCGGCGCTCAGTGCGCCAGTACGACGAAGACGAATCTTAACAGACATTTGAGTTCCTTGGTTGATTTTTTATGTGGGATGAAAAAAACAAATCTTGTCGAGTCACTTAATATAATGCTATTTTTCCGTACCGCAACAACTTTTCATAAATTCCATGAAAATCAACACAAAACGCAAATCCATCCTTGGCGATTTCGGGGGTGTACCGATGGTTTTCCCGCCGTCCACGATTCAATTCGGAAGGCGGGATGCGGAATTTTATCAATCTGTTCTCCAGAAGGAACCCTCCCCCGGATTCTGAAAAAGATATGCTACCAAGACCAGAAACAGAAATTAGATTATGTGTTTTTCCCAAAAGCTGTCGAAATTCTGCAATTGGTGTTGTGGAAAGTGAGACTGTTGATTAGGAGGAATAACTCTCATGAATGAACTCGCAGAAATTCTGAACGAGCAGATTTGCTCTGTGAATCCCGTTGCATTTGAGATGCTGTCGGATTTGGGCAAGCGCATTTATTTCCCCAGCAAGGGCATTTTGAGCCAGGCTGCCGAAGCGAAGCAGCTGGCGTCGAATTTCAATGCCACCATCGGCACTGCGTTGGAAGGCAAGACTGCCATGAATCTGCCTTGCGTCATGGAGAGCCTCCCTGGATTCAATCCCAATGACGCGTTGCTCTACGCGCCCTCATACGGCCAGAAGCCTCTCCGCGATGCCTGGAAGGCGAAGATTCTCCACGACAATCCCTCTCTGCAGGGTGTGCCTTTCTCTCTGCCCGTGGTGGCCAATGGTCTGACCCACGCCCTTTCTCTGGTGGGTGATCTCTTTGTGAATCCTGGCGATACCGTCCTGATGCCCAATTTGAATTGGGATAACTATCTGCTGAATTTTGAAGACCGCCTGCAGGCCAAATTGGAATTCTTCCAGTTCTTTGAGGGCGAGGGCATGAACACCAAGGGCTTCGCCGCGCGCATGGCGAAGGTCGCCGCTGGCGAGAAAATCCTGGTGGTCCTGAATTTCCCCAACAATCCCACGGGATATACTCCCAGTGAAAAGGAAGGCCAGGAGCTGGCGGATGCGCTGTTGGCGGCTGCCGAACGTGGCGCCAAGGTAATTGCGCTGGTGGATGACGCATACTTCGGTCTCTTCTATGCGGAAGACTCCATGAAGGAATCCCTCTTCACCAAGATTGCCAGCAAGTCCAAGAACCTGATGGCCATCAAGGCAGATGCCGCCACCAAAGAGTGCTATGTCTGGGGCCTCCGCGTGGGATTCCTCTCCTTCGCCATCGGCGGTGCCGATACGGAAGACAGTCCATTCTTCCGGGCCATGGAAGCCAAGACCGCAGGCGTGGTCCGCGCTCTGGTCAGCAACTGCTCCGCACTCTCCCAGAAGATCGTCACCAAGGCCCTGACCAATCCCGATTTCTACAACCAGCGCCAGCATTGCTCCGATGTGATGCGCGGACGCTATGAGCGTACCAAGGCGGCATTTGCGGCACATCCCGAGTACGCGGAGTACTTCCAGCCTTATCCCTTCAATAGCGGATACTTCATGTGCGTCCACTTCAAGACGCTGGATGCCAATACCGTCCGTCTGCATTTGCTGGAGAAGTACGGCGCGGGCGGCATCAGCTTCGGGAAGGAGAATTACCGCGTGGCATTCTCCAGTCTGAACGAAGATCAGATCGAGCCCTTCTTCGAAACCGTCTACAAGGCTTGTCAGGACTTGGCAAAATAGCATTCGCGGTTTATCTTATCCATACCGACATGCCGAGGATAGAACCGATGCGTGTCTAACTCAACACATTTGGAGGAATTAAAAATGGCTGCTAAAGTTGATGCAGAAAAGTGCATCGGTTGCGGTGCTTGCGAAGGCACCTGCCCCGTCGGCGCAATCAAGGTGAATGGTGATAAGGCAGTGGTCGATGAGGCCGCTTGCGTCTCCTGCGGCGCTTGCGCCGGCGGATGCCCCGTCGAGGCCATCACCGTTGACTAAGTCTTCGGAACCTTGCACAATAAGGCCGGCGCTTCTTGGTAAGTGCCGGCCTTTTTTTTAGGGTAGGACTGATAGGTAGAATTGCTTTGAATACGGATTTACTCATCATCGGTGCGGGTGCGGCGGGGTTATTTGCCGCCTGTCAGGCCGCCTTTGCAGGCATTCGCTGCGTAGTCCTGGAGCGCCGCAGTCGCGCGGGCATCAAATTGCTGATGTGCGCCAACAACCGCTGCAATTTCGGGCATTTGGGCAGCGCGGATGAATTGCTGGCGGCCTACGGTGAGCCCGTGGCGTCCTTTTTATCGCCTGCGGTGCGTGCCATGCCTTCCACGGCGGTGGCGCGATGGTTTGAGCGCATGGGTTTGCCCGTGAAACGCAATGGTCAGCGGCTCTATCCCGCCAGCGAGCGTGGAGATGACGTGCTGCATCTTTTCCTGGATATCCTTCGTGAGCGCCAGGTGCCCGTGGTCTATCACTGTTCCGTGGAGGATATCCAGCGCATTGAGGGCGGTTTCCGCGTCTCCTCTGCCAGCCTCCAGTTGGAGTGCAAGCGTGTGCTCCTGGCTGTGGGTGGGTGTTCCTATCCCAAGACTGGTTCCATGGGTGACGGGATGATTTTCGCGGAACGCCTGGGTCTGAAGACCGAAGCACCCCGCGCCGGGTTGGTCGCCGTGGAATGCCGACAGGATGACGCGCTGAATCTGGGACGCGGGGAACTGGAGTTGCCGGAAGTCACCGCCACAGGAGCGGGGACGCCTGCAATTCCTGGAAATCTAGTGCTGGAAGAGGGCGTTCTGCGGGGAAGCGCAGTCTATGACTTGACGCGCTTCCTAGCGCGAAAAAATCTCCCATTGAAAAATCTGACCATCGATTTCCTGCCTGGAAAACCGCTGGATGGGTTGTCGAAACGCTGGGAGATGCTCTGTCAGAGGCATGGTGATAACGACGCCCTGAAATTCAATGGCATGGGACTGCCGCCGCGATTGGCACAATCCTTGGCACAATATCGAGATTTCCCATTGAGCGCCCTGAAGGCCTATCCCGTGATGGATGCCAGAATGCGGCCCTTGCGGGAGGCTATCGTCACCGTGGGAGGCATCGCATTGGAGGAATTCAATCCCAAAACTATGGAATGCAGGAAAATCCCCGGACTCTATGCGGCGGGAGAATGCCTGGATATCGATGGTCCCACCGGCGGATATAACCTGGAGGCCGCATTCGCTACCGCCGCACTGGCAGTCCAGGGAATGAAGGGGTAAGTCCCTTTGGTCCCTTGGGTCCCTTTGGTCGACGGCGGGGACGCCGTCGCTAC
>DCIO01000127.1 GCA_002315885.1 Lentisphaeria bacterium UBA1724 | reverse complement strand
TAAAATTATGGGACGGCTGTGGAATTTTTTTGTATTTTGTGGGAATATGTGATAGGTAGTTTGTGTGGGTGTCGTAAGATTTATAGAGGCCGTTGCCAATTCGGGGGGCGGTCGTGGTAAGGCAACTCAAGTAGGAGTAACAAGAAGATGAACGAGTACAAAGTTCAGATTTTTACGAAGAATCGCGGTATGTTGGAGACGGTGATTTCTGCACGGAACACCGCGCAGGCACGAATGCTGGCACAGGAGCAGTATCCCGATGCACACATCGGCTGCATTACGCAGGTGCGGTAAAGGAATAAAAAAGAGGGGGGGACTTTCTTTTGGTGCGCTGTAAAGAACGCATCTGAGAGGGGGGGCTTTTTTCGAAGAGGGGGACGATGGCGTGGATGCCGTCGTTCCCCTCCGTTGTGCTACGATGGGTCACAAGGGCGGTATCTGGTATTTGGGGCGAATCAATCCATTTGCAGGAGAGTTGTTATGGAAGAGCATGCTATCAGCGCTGAGACAGATTTGACTTGTCTCAGACAAGGGCTTATCAGAGCCGTGCGGGAGTGGCGTCATCTGAAGATAATGCGCGAGTTCGAGAAGCGCGAAGCGGAGAAGCGCGCGGCGGAGAATGCGGCCCGTGCTGCCTGGGAAGAGGAGATGCTCTTTGGGGACGACGTGGACCACTTCTTGAAGATGCAGCAGGCACGCGTCCTGGCCAATATCTGTCGTCATCTCGGCAATCATCAAGTCAGAAAAGGTGAAATCTGGGTTTCGATTTGCGCATTCGTCAAATGGTCCGAATTCCATGAATTTCTGGGTGAACTGATGTCGTCAGAAGAGCGTCAGAGGTTTTTTGATGAGAATTTCAGATGGGATAGGGGCCACAGGAAAGATCTTTCGCTTTCGGGATATGTGGAAATTCTCTACCGTGAGCGCGAGAACCAAGATGCGGTTGTGGAATGGCTTACAGAAGTCCTGGAAAAACGCGTTCCGGAATACAAGGCCATCATTGAGTCGAAGGATTTCAAGCCGCGGCTTCTCCAGCAGCGCTTTGAGGAGGTATCTAAGTCATTTGAGCTGGACGAACATGAACAAGACATCGTGATGGCTTGTTTCATACTGAAGGGACTTCATCTCAGAATCTGTGATTTTTACATTCAGCCAGGCCGCTTCTTGACAGATAGCCAACACCTGGCTTGGGCAGCAGGACTGGACGAATACCAGATCAGCGGCTATTTCACCAAGAAATCCAAGTTGTGGAAATTTGGCATTGTCGGACAAGATGGTAGTATCAATCATGTCATTACACAGTTTATAACCGGTCTTAGCCAGCGTGCGTTGTCCTCAAATTTCTGGAACAAATGTACTGCGGAGGCGCTGCCCTGGGAGTTCCATGGCAAGATTGCGGAGAAACACGGGAAGGTCATCGCGGAGATGGTCCGGGGTAAATCACCGGAACAGGGATGCTCCATTCTCTTCTACGGCGCGGCGGGCGCGGGCAAGACCAGCTTCGCCATCTCTCTGGCAAAACAGCTGGGATGCCAACTCTATTTTGTGGGACAGGATAAGGGCGATTTCAGCAAGCATCCCTTCGATACGGAGTTCCGATATACGGCGCTGATGGTGGCACAACGCCAAGTGGACCCCAAGAACTCCCTCCTGGTGGTGGACGAATGTGACGACATGCTTGAGGCAAACAAGGAAAATGCCCCCTTCGGTAAGTTCGTCCCTCGGAAGGATGGCGCGGAGGCTACGGAGCAGCTGAATACGGTCATGGACGAAAATCGCCACGTGGTCATCTGGATCTGCAACTCCCAGCAGGACGCCATCGCAAAATCCTCCCGCCGACGCTTCGACTATTCGGTGCTCTTTGACGAGCTGCTTCCCGAGACTCGCGTGCACATCTGGGAAAACTGCCTGAAGAAGGAGGGCTGTGAGGGCAAGCTGACCGCGGAATTCATCAGCGATGTCTCCCGCACGTACAGGGTCAATGCTGGTGGCATCGCTCTGGCTGTGAAGAACGCCGCCGCGCTGGTCGCAGCTGATCCCGAGAAGTGCTTTACGGAGTGCGTGGGGACGTTCCTGCGGGCGCACTGCGCACTGCTGGGCATCCGCAAGTCCAACGACGAGCGTCTGGAACCCGCGCGGGACTACTCCCTGGAGGGGCTGAACATCAAGGGCGGCATCCAACTCCAGCGCATCATCCAGGTGTGCCGGAACTTCCTGGAGGCCCAGGGCAAGCCCGGTCAGGAAGGCCGGGACCGTCCCCGCATGAATTTGTTGTTGCACGGTGTTCCCGGCAGTGGCAAGACGGAGTTCGTGAAGTATCTGGCGAAGTCCCTGGGGAAGAAGCTGAACATCAAGAACGCCTCCGAGTTGCTCTCCAAGTATGTTGGCGGCACGGAGCATCTGCTGGCGGCGGCCTTCGCCGAGGCGGAGAAGAACAACGAGATGCTCTTCATCGACGAGGGTGATTCCATGCTCTCCTCCCGCGACGGCGCACAGCGCTCCTGGGAGGTCTCGCAGGTGAATACGCTCCTGACCGAAATGGAGAACTTCAACGGCATCTTCGTCGTCTCCACGAACCTCATCCAGAAGCTGGATCCCGCGGCACTGCGGCGCTTCACCTTCCGCATCCACTTTGATTTCCTGGACGACCAGGGCAAGGAGCTCTTCTACAAGACATACTTCGGTCCCATGGGCGCACCAAAACTCACCAAGGCGGATAGGGAGGCCCTCCATGCCATCCAGCGCCTGACGCCTTCGGACTACCGCAATGTCCGTCAGCAGCTCTTCTATCTGGAGGACGAGACGCTGGAGGCATCGGAAATCATCGACGCACTGAAGCAGGAGGCGCAGTCACGGGATTCCTACGGCTCCTACAAGGGCCTGGGCGAGGAAAAGCACGGCATCGGCTTTATCTAGAACTGGAATTGGTCCACAAAATACTCAAAAGGGGGTGGAGTCCACAAAATACACAAAATACTCAAAGGGGGGGGGAGTCCACAAAATACACAAAATACTCAAAATACACAAAAGGCACAAAAATGGATGAGGGCCATTTTTGTGCCTTGTTTGTTTATATCTGAATTGGCGAAGAGGGGTATGGGGATACTTCCCCATCCACCATTAAGCATTGAGCATTAAGCATCAAGCATTGATTTTCTATTCTTGGACCATCTTGGCGAATTTCAGGCAGCGCTGGTATGCGTCAGCCATGAATCCATCCAGGTTTTCGTTGAAGGGCGTGTTGGTTGAGGAGAGTTCGAAGCTGAGGGGACGGGAGTAGGGTGATGCCTTGAGGATTTTGGCGAAGCGTTCCCAGTCCAGCGTGCCGTAGAAGGGGGGCTGGTGCTTATCGCCGGTGGTGTCATTGTCGTGGATATGCAGTGCCATCAGGCGGTCTTTGTTGTCATCCAGGTGGTCCAGGCCCTTGTCCTCGCCGATGTGGCCGTGTCCGCTGTCAAAACAGAGTCCCAGGAAATCCGCTGGGTATTCGCGGAAGAGTGTCTCGATGACTTCGAAGGTATCGTAGGCGCAATTTTCAATGGCAATGGGCACATTGAGTTCCCTGGAAAGTGGCATCAGTTCGTCCAGGGAGCGTCGGAGGTTATCCGCTTGCTTCAGGATGTTGTCACGTTGGATATTGCTGGAGTTGGAGAAGATGTATGGGTAGTGCATCATGACTGCTCCCGTGCCATCCAGTTCACGGAGCATCCTCATGCGGTTGGAGACCAACTCCACGCCAGCCTGGCGGATGTATTCCTCGCCGGCGAACCAGTTCTTCTCGGCGGTTACGGGACCATGGATGTCCAGCAGGGCCAGGCCGTAATTCTGAAGCCAGGACTTGATCTGACGAAGTTCCGCCGCGCCATACATGAAATTCGTGCACCATTGGTGGCACCAATGCAGGTGCGTGAAACCCGCTTTCGAAATGGCACGCAGATAGGGCTCGGGACAGCCAGTGTCTTGGAACGCGTCAGTTGCAATTGAGATGTTCATTGCGTCTGCTCCTTTTGTGTGTTTTGTGTGTTTTGTGGAAGAAATTATTTGATCAGTTTCAGCGGTCCGAAGAAGTCGGTGTTGCGGTGGAGGAAGCCCATGATGGGGACGAGGCAGGTGTGGGTGGGGGCTTCGCCTGCTACGCGGGTGCGGTAGATATTCCCGTGGAGGGTCTCGGCAGTTTCCAGGGTGACGCCCAGGTCCGTCCAGGGAATCTTCACCACCGCTACCCACTTGCCGTTTTCCTGGGTCACCTTCGCCTGGGCATGGCTGTTCCAGGTGTTGTCAATGACCCTCTGCTCGGCATTCGCCCAATGGCCATCCCAGAGGGTGCCATTGGCGGTGACGATGAGCTGCATGCCGTTGGAGCCGTCCTTCTGTTCCCAGAAGATCTCCACGCAGTCGTCATCCCAGGGGAGTCCCTGGTCGAACAGTGTGGCCTTCGTGGTCAGTTTGTCCATGGCGGGTTCGTGGCAGAGTATGGCGATTGACAGCCCCTCCTTATCCGCCAGGGCAGAGACTTCCGTGGAGTGTTGTGCGGGTTCTCCGAAGGGATCCACGAAGTCGTATTTTTGTGCCTGTGTCCAGGGTGCCGCATCCAGCGCATCCGTGAGGGAGATGGTTTTGTCTGTGACGCGCACTTCGATGGGCATGCGGAGTTTTGTGCTGCGGAGATAGCGTCCCGAGTAGGGTTCCATTTCGTCCTTGATCATCTGCACGCGGCGGTGGTAGACGGAATCGGGCGGGGTCAGTTTCAGTCCCTGGTCCAGATAAGCGAAGAATTGCTGGATGTCATCGCGTGTGTAGTATGTGGCGGGGTGGGTATTCATGTGGAAGGGATGGCTGGTGGAAATCTTCTCCGCCTTCTCCCAGAATGCCCGCATGGGCGCCTCTGCGGGGCCATAGAAAAGCCGATAGTATTCGTCCAGCAGCGCCTTCAAATCCAGGTCGGGATTCCATTCCAGCTTTGAGGTGACGTATGCGGTGAGATGGGAGAGCCCGGGCTGGTAGATTTTCCATTCGCTGAATTCGTCGGATTTCTCCATGTGGAATTCGGATTCCATGAAGAAGCCGCCGATTTGTTCATCCCGCTCGAATTTCAGGTCATCCTGGAGGATATAGGGATAGAAGGACGGGTATCCGCGCTGGGGTTTCCAGTAGTCCTTGTGGGGGTAGGTGTAGGAATAGACGTGGTTCAGACGCTGACGCCATTCGTGGAGCACTTCGCGGATGTGTGCCTTGTATTGCGGGTCGGTCTGTTGGCGCTGGGTATGGCAGACCAGCGTGGCCACATTGGGCTCGAATTTCTCGATGTTGGTGGGTGGCTTGCGATAGTGTTCGTAGGCGAAGGTGCCAATCTGGCGGTCGGGGAAGCGCTTGCCGACCTCTTTGGCGACGCGGTTGGTGAAGCCCCAGACCAGATTGGAGAACTTCCCGTCTTCGCCCATGGAGAGGTCCACTTGTGCCTGGCAGGCGGGGCATTCGCAGACGCGGTATGTGCCGTCATTGGGGCTCAGTGGGTAGAGGATATTCTGTGGGTGTGTTTCGAAATAGTCGCAGATTTTGTCCACCCATGCCTGTTGCAGTCCGGGATTGGAGAGGCAGTAGTTCCCGCCCCAGTGCACCAGGATTGAGCGGCTGTCGGTATCGGGCCTGCCGTCGATGATGGCGAAGTATTCCGGGTGCGCGTCTTTCTGGTCTTCCATCTGCCAGTAGGCGTGATTGATGTCCCGGGGAGAATCTCCACCGAAACCCGCGCGACGATACCAGAGGGCCTCCTGGGGATATTGGCTGAGGAAGGCAAAGTAGGCATACCGATAGGCGAAGGCGGGGGCGTTCCTGCGGGAGAAGGCGTCGAAGGACAGGGCGTCGTGATGGGGGCAGACAGTGCCGTCGGGACCCATCATGTAGTATCGGATGCCCAGGTAGCTCTCCAGGAATTCCTTGACGCCAAAATAGGTCCCCATTTCGCCTAGGGCGCTGAGCTTCAATTCGCGGTTGTATAACTCTACATGACGATAGGGATTGACGAAGCCCTGGAGGATGCCGCCAGGATAATCCCGCCCTGCAATCAGCAGATACTCCGCCGTGGCTTCCAGGAGATAGCCGTCCTTCTGCAGGCTCTCCCGGTCAAAGCCGTGGGACCGCGCGAATTCGGAGTCCCCTAGATAGATTGGGTAGAGGCCCTCGGGAGCGGCGCCTTCGTAGATTTGCCATTCCAAGCCGGAGGAATTGTGCAGCCACAGCGACAACTCCGATGCCGCAAAACGCACGGGGTCCGTGGCGTTCTCGGGAAGCACAATCGCCGATTTGACCACGCCGTTCTCAAAGAGCGTGATGCCCCATAAGGGCAGGCAGAGACACAACAACAGAAGGGAAAGAATACTACGCATTTTTTTTGGGGGGAGAAGGCTAGAATTCCAAGCTGTTCGGATTCAAAAGGAAATCGTAGATATTCATCGTCAGGATGCCATGATTGTCATACCATGGCGTTGGTGTATGCGAGGTAATCACGATTTTTTTGAAGGAGTCGTCAATTTGGATTAACGATCGAGTTTCCTGTTCTCTTTTCGCATCATCTGGAATTAAGTATGCGGATTGGACATAGTAACGTTTGGAACCCTTGTTGGCTACGAAATCGACCTCCAGTTGCTTTCGCGTGTAGGACCCTTTCGCATTTTTTTCATTTACCGTAATCTGGCCAATATCCACACTGTATCTGCGATGACGCAATTCATTGTAGATGATGTTCTCCATACTATGAGATTCTTCTAGTTGACGGAAATTCAACCGCGCATTCCGGAGACCCAGGTCCGAGTAGTAGTATTTCATCGGCGTTTCAATGTAGGCATTCCCCTTAAGGTCATAGCGCTTCGCCGTTTCTAGAAGATATGCGTCTTCTAGGAATGAAATGTACTTGGTGATGGTTGAGGAGGTAATTGTGGAGTTCTTTGCACTGCGAAAAATCTTTCTTAGCTTCTCGGGATTCACCAGGCTACCGATGTTGGAGGATAGGACATCGAGAAGATTCTCCAATTCCGAAACCTTGCGTATTTTGTTCCTGCCGACAATGTCCCGCAGGTAAGTCTCTGTATAGAGTGAGTCGAGTATCGCAGTCTTGTCTTCAACGGAGGATGCCAGGGCTACCAATGGTAATCCCCCGTAAACCATGTATTCACGGAAACGACTATTCTTATCGTCCTGGAAGATACTAAAATATTCCGCAAAACTGAGTGGCGTCATGTGAATCTCATCGCCTCTGCCACGAAACTCGGTGATGATATCCTTGGAGAGAAACTTCGCGTTGCTGCCAGTCGAATATATCTCGGCGTTCTTCCCTAACAAGCCATTCAGAACAGATTCAAAATCCTCCAATAACTGAATTTCGTCCAGCAAAAATATGCTGTCAGGATGACTCGCTAGACGAGTTTTCGCAAAATCGTAGAATGTGTCTGGATTGCAATAGTGTTTGTTGTCACGCTCATCAAAGCCAATCTCAACGATTTGCTCAGGCAATACACCATGCGAAAGAAGATGATTCTTGAATAACGTTCGCAATAAATAGGACTTCCCACAACGACGTAAGCCAGTGACGACCTTCACAAAGCCATTGCGGCGCTTGCGTAACAATTCGTCCAGGTAGAATTGACGTTGAATTTCCATGGGGATCTTTTTTTCTATTAGAGATTTTTGCAAGTTTTTGCAGTTTTCCTCATTAAGATACACCCATAATTTGATGTGATCAGTGATTCTATTGTAGAAAATTGCAAAATCTTGCAAAAATCTTCAATAGAATGGCGATTACACCAGCATGAATGCCTGTGTGAAGAGTTTTTCTCCGCTTTGCTGATCCAGTGCAGTGGCGCGGAGGAAGACGTGTTTGCTGCGGTCTTCGTCTTTGACGGTGTAGACCAACTCCCGTCCTGTCCAGAGTTCCACTTCCACGCCCTGGTGTGTCATGAGGAGGATGATGGCTTCCTTGTCGCATCGGACTCTGAGAGTGCGTCCATCGAAGGTGACGCTTTCGAAATTGAGTCCATGTCCTTTGATAGCGCCGTAGAATCGTCCCTGCCGGTAGGCTTTGAGACAGGATTCCACGGAGCGTTCTTCGGGCATGAGGATGCAACGGCCTCGGAGTTCTCCCAGGTCGAGTTTGAGGTGGTCCTGTGTCCAGAAGCCGTAGCACTGCCGTCCGGTCCCCAGCACTTCGTCCCATTGGCTTTCTGCGGCGGAGGTGAAATCCGCACCGCAATCGGCGTTAATGACCTCCATGCCTAGGACTCGGGCGTCGAAATCCAGCATATCGCAGAGGAATTTGTGTGGCAGGTGTGACCAGTGTGGGTGGTTGATGACCACGCCGCCGCCGTCGGGGACAATCAGGTTGTCGAACATGCACTGGAAGGCCTGGCGCCAGGGCATTGCGGTGCCCATGTGGATGCCGTGCTTGTCCAGGATCTGATTCCGTCTGCTGTAGTAATTGCCGCTGGAGAAGGTGCTGCCTGGCGCGGTGATATGCAGATAGACATTGTAGTCCGAAAAACAGTGGTGCTCCGCATTGGGGGCTTCCAGGAGATCCGCGGGGCCATCTGGGAAGAGACGTGCCCCTTCGTCTGCGGGCAAGATGGAGCAATCCTCACCCCATTCCGCGAATTTCTGGCGGAAATCTATGCGCTCGGGGTGGTATACCCCGTCCTGGATATAGCCATTCTGATACAACTGGACGGCTTTTTCGTGGACGGATTGGTAGGGCCAGTATGGCGTGGATGGGTAGTAGTTGGAGAAGGTGGCGAATTCCAGGCCGCTCTTCATAGCGACCTCGAATTCCTTCCGCGTGGCGCAGTGCAGGTGGGTGCAGCCCGTGACGCGTAGCTGGTTCTCCCAGTCAATTCCCTGATACGGATTGCGATTGCGTCCTGGTGTTGTCATCGTTTCGGGATTTAGTTATGCGAAAAAGTTGTGAAAATGGCGGTTAAGCGAAAACGAGGGATAATATATCCATTCTTCTGCTCCTCCTTGCGGGCCGAAGGCGTCACGGGCGTTCACGCCGCCCCTAGAAACCTAGGTAGCCTAGGTAGCCTAGGTAGCCTAGGTAGCCTAGGTAGCCTAGGAAGCCTGGGAAGCCTAGGGAGCCTAGGAAGCCTAGGAAGCCTAGGAAGCCTAGGAAGCCTAGGAAGCCTAGGAAGCCTAGGAAGCCTAGGAAGCCTAGGAAGCCTAGGAAGCCTAGGAAGCCTAGGAAGCCTAGGAAGCCTAGGGAGCCTA
>DCIO01000063.1 GCA_002315885.1 Lentisphaeria bacterium UBA1724 | reverse complement strand
CCAATCTTCGCCATGGTCAGCCAGTCCAGGTTGGAGCCCGTCAAGGCATCCAGGGCTTTTGTGACCGCCATCTCCAGGGCGGCGGAGCTGCTCATGCCAGCGGAAAGGGGCACGTCTCCCGTGACAATCATGTCAAATGCGGGGACTGCGTAGCCCAGCGCGTTGAATTCGCAGATGATGCCCTTGATGTAGTTGGACCAGTCGTGAAGACGCTTGTGGTCCATGGCATCCAGACGGAACTGGCGTTCGGACTTCGCCTTGGCGTCAAAGAGGTTGCAGACCATTCCGTCCTCGGCATTGGGATTGGCGGCCACGGCGACCCGTGCGGAGCGGTTGATGGCCACGGAGAGGACAGTCCCCTGGTTGTAGTCGGTGTGGTTGCCGAGGATTTCCAGGCGACCAGGCGCACGGGCCAGCCATTGTGCAGGGCGCCCGAAGTGTTCTTGGAACTGAATCGCCAGGTCGGCGAGGACTTTATCTTGACCGTCAAAACGCATAGGTGGAAAAAAGAGTAGGGGGTTATACGTGCGGAAACCGTATAATATACTCTATATACGCAAAAACGCCGTTTTCCCTGCGTGCGTTTCCCTGGGAATGGTGTTTTTAGTTGCAATTTTTTTAATTGCAATCGACGATTTGTATAAAAATAAGTTTGGCATACGTGGCAATGGATTTGCCACGCACGGAACGCTGGTGCGCAATCGGTTTTCCGGTCCATCCCCCCCTTGTGGGTGCCGTTGTCGTCCCCATCGTCACATACGTCTTTTCTGGGGGCAATCGGTTGCGCCGTGACATTCCCTTTTCGGGAAAAAATCGCGTTGTGGTCTCACCCGTCTAGAGTTATTGTTGCCAAATCGAAAGCGGAAACCATAGTGAGGAGGAACTTCTCTGCCAGTTTGAGTTTTTTCAAGTCTGGCATATCATCCGGCATGTGCTTTATGTCATTCACGATTTCATCGAAAGTCTGCAGGAGTTTTTGTGCTTTTGCGGCGCATTCGTCCTCTGGATGAGCATGAATGACGTCTTGCAAGAGATTTGTGACCTGGTCCATTCTTTCGCGAAGTTGTGTTCGATCTTCGGCAAATTTTTCGTCATCCTCCTCCAATTGTAAATCGTTTCCTCTTTTGACTCCCTGAAGCAGCCGAAGCATTCCGTTTTGATTCCGCGTCATGAATTTTTTTCGTGCGGTTGCCTGATCCTTCTTCTTGAAGTGATTCATGCAACGCAGTGCGGTATCGATGTCTGGACGTGCCAGGATAGAGAAATCGACTCTGCGGCAGGTTGTTCCGAAACCGATATGTAGATTTAGCGGCCCATGAATTGGTATGTCGTGCATGCCATCGCTCTTGGACTCATTGGCGAGAGTAAATCCCACGAAGCGAGTGTCTGAAAAATGCAATGAGATTGTTTTTTTCGTAGACGCATCGGGTGGGGCGATATTCGGCATGTCTGCGGTGGGGGTGGCATCGTTTTTTCCTGCCGTTGCTGTCCCTTGGGACGTGATTGCCGAACCCAACAATTTGGCAAACGTTGGGGATTTTGCTGCCAACTCACAGACCGTGGCCACCATAAATTTTTTTCCAATTTCCACGACATTTTCATCTGTGACTACCGTCTTGAGGTCTGCCGTCACAATGCCAAGAATAGAGGAAATGAGCTGGTTTTTGATTTCCGCCAGCAAGCGGTCCTTTTTTTCTTTTGTCGTTTCCCCAAGCGGCTCTTCTATGCCGGCTAGCAGCCGTTGGGTGGCTGCTTCCGCGATGATGTCTACCAGCGTGCGAAGGGGTAAACCTGCAGTCAGGGTCACATCCAGTGTTAACAGAGTATGGTCATTCCAGGGCACGGAGGACTTCTTGTCTCCTATCGGTTTGGAGATTTCAAAGGACATGCCAACGCCAGTCCTCTTTGCCACAAACAGGTCTTTTGCGGCATCGAGGCCTTTTTCAAAGGTGGTGTTAAGGACTTTTTTCCCGACATTCTTTGCGATGGACGTCGGGTCTTCCTCGGTGGGGATCTCGGGATGCGGCGGATGAATCTCCACGCCGATTTCGCATTTCCCGGAAATGAACATCCGTGAACGGTCGTAAAAACCGTGGGATTTCATCAGATATTTCTCGACAATCTCCGTAGGGATTTTCACCGGTGAATTGACGATGACTGACCGGAGGAATTTTTCTGCGCGCTTTGCCAGAGAAAGCAGCTGTTGTCGCTGTTGCGGTGTTCCCAAAGGCATCGCCTGTGCCTTTTTCGTCAAAATTTCGCATGTAGCCAGAAGCAGCCTAGAGAGTCGTGCGTATGTTTCCCAGAAGGTGTTGTCAGCGGGGTCATGGCCGTTGGCTTCCTTTTCTGCGGCCTTGAATGCGTGGAAAAGTGTTTCGAAGTTCTTGGCAATTGCTTCGGGAGTGCGTGTGTCGGCGAGGATTTGGTCGATGGTTTGGATGTGCTGTCTGACGAATGGCTGGCGCATCAATTCTGCTTTTTCTTCCCGGAAAAAGCTCTCCACTTGATGCAGTGGGAGGTCTTTCAATGTTTCCGAAAAGTGTGAATATGCAGTGTGTCGGACATTGAAATTTGTGGAGACATTGGTCCCCAGACCGGCATGGGCAGCCATGCCGACGCCACTCTTCCCCGCAGGCTGGGTGTTTAGGGACACTCCGACGTCTGCTTCCGCTCCCCCAAAGGCGGATACGAATACGGTAGAAGATGACTTCAATGCCATGCGTCGATTTTGTCGAATTAAGTCAGCTCCCGTGAAGATTTCTAACTTTTCCATTTCTTCGGTAAAATGGATGCAGTCTCCTATCTCCCGGTCACGAAGCAATTGCAACTCCGCCAGGCCCAGTTTGAACCGCCTTGTGGAAGCGCGGGCGACTTGAGACAGTTTGGAAAGGAGAATGGACCCGAAGCTGGTCTGTGTGGCCAAAGTGTCGATGCTGACTTCCCGCCCTTGTATGGAATGGATAAAATCATCCAAGGAGGCGAAGGTGACACAGGTTGTCCGCCCGAGCCCGGCGTTGGCTTCCGCCTGCGCGCCGGCACTCATTCCGGGCAAAAGGCCGGCAGAGGCTTTTGCGCCTGCGTGGACATCGCCTTGTTTGGCTATTGTCACCGTCACCGGTCCGCCGCCCTCTGGCACGGAAATCTCCGCATCGAGGATGAATTTTGTGCCTGCATTGACTTTCAGTGTGGCGAATTTAGGGTCCAGTCCGATCATGAAATCCAGTCCGACTTCGAGTCGCGCTTTTCGCATGCCGCCAAATTGCGCGATTTTTCCTAGGCTTTTCTGGATTTTATCAGCAGTCTTTTTTTCTGCGGAATCGAATTCCTGGAAATTCCGGATTCGGTCATTGGTGGCATGCGACAACTTCGTGGCTGTTGTGATGGTCTGGTTGAAATCCAAGGTGAAATCATTTGTTTGGGACTCTTCGCCAGTCAATTGATTTAACGACGTCAGAATATCTTTGAGTTCATTATTGAAAGTGGTTGTCTCATCTTTCAATACAGAAAATTGCTCTGGTGTCATGCGTGTCTCGAAACCACTGGAACTGGAGCGCAAGTCATCGAGGAATCTACGGAAGCGTTCCCTGTGTCCCATCTTTTTATCGGTAGCGATATCGAGATCATATCGGAACATACGCAGGGAATTTTTCATTTCCTTTAGTTTCATTTCCTGATATTTTTCCGTATCCATTTCGCCCGTTGGGTCGACGAGTGGGATGTCATCAGGGATGCAGCAGGCCAGTTGTCGGTTGGTGACCAAATGACGGCCCCTATTCCGCAAATCCTCGATCTTGAGTGCCAGTTTCCTGATTTTTTCCTCATCGGCATCTGGTTTGCTTTTCAGGATGGCCAGTTGTCTTTCGCATTCCGCCAGTGCCTTGTCGACGCCCTTGCCATCGGCGAAGATGTCTTTCACTTTTCTTGCGCAATCGCATGCCATTTGAAGCATGTCGGAAGTCTTTGAGAGGTCGAATGCCTTGCTATCAAGCATTACCAGCATTGCCTCGCGGGAGATTTTCCCTTTTTGCAGGAGGACTGCCACTCCAAGGACACTGTTCATGAGGGCCAATTTCCCTGCTTCGGAGAGTGGGGTGTTCTCCTGTGCGCGTTGGGTGAATTCTTCGGAAGCCAGCACCATGTCCAGCGCATCTTCCAGATAGTCTTCCAGTCCCGGGGGGACTTCCATGTCGCCGATTTTCCCACCCTTTGTGCGGGTCGTTTCCTGGAAGAATGCGAGGAGTTTTTTGAAATCATCTCGATTGACGCCCAGTGCTTCGGCATTGATTCGCGCCCGCTCCTGGTTGATTTCCAGCGGTTGGTCATCTAGGAAGTGACTCGCGGCGAAGATTTCGGCCCGCCCGCTGGCACTTTTCAGGAAAGATTTACCCTCCTGTGTGAAGAATTGGGTGCTCTTCAGTTCTTTCAGTCGCTTGAGTGCGTCCAGGGTCTTTTTGCTGACAGTGGCAGAGGGGATATCTCCCACCTCGCTTCGGATGGCGTCGTCCACCTGTTTCGCGAAATCACCTGCATTGGCATTGAGCCAGAATTTGTTGCCGAGTTGGAAATCAGAGAAGCCCATTATTTTACCTCCCCATTTTCGTTTTCATCCAGGAAGGTGATTTGCGGAAGATCGTGAGTGCCATCTGTGGGTGTGTCCATCAAATCCGCAATATCGTAATCCGCATCATACGGGAATTCCTCCGCCATGGTTTTGCGGATATTCTTTGTGACTTCTAGGAGGTCGTTTATCCACGCGGAAAGATGGTCGACGTCATAGATTTCTTCTGCGTTTCGGATATCGTGTGCCACGATGCGGCGTTCCTGTTCTTCCATGCCGATGGAGAATCCCCGTGTATGTAGTTCGAGGTCCTGAATTCTCAGCAAGTATTCCGCGCGTTTTTCGGCGAGTTCATCATCGGGCAGGTCCCCCAGTAGTGTCCACAGGATGATACCGTCGGACTCAGGTAGGTAGTGAATTGAGAAGGCGTAGTATCCGTCTACAAGGAAAGCGCAATCCAGGGCTTCGTCAAACGCCAGGGGATGGCGCATCTTTTCTCCGAATTCTTTCAGAATGCAGGAAAACTGTTCATATAGGTTTGTCATTACAGTTCCTCCTTGTTTGGGACATTTGCATTTTGATAGAGTTCCAGTCGTTTTTTCCAGTCCGAGGCGACTTGGAGCATGGTGTCGCAGAAATCGACGAGGAGTTTTTCCTCCAGGAGTTCCGTGGGGTCCAATCGTTCGCCTAACCACAGTTCGTCAATGCCATCGTCATTCGTTTTGAGTGAGAGTGTTGCGCCTTCCGTGCCATTCCCGAATAGATTTGCGCTCAGGAGTTCTTCGTAGAATTCTTTTTTCTGTGTCAGGTCATTGCATTGTCCGAGTGGCATTCTGATAAAGATACTGGCATCGTCGGTGGAAATGAAATAGACCGATTGGTCTTGGAAATTCACTGCGAATACGGTTTGTTCATCATCTTCCAAAACATTCTGGGTGCCAAAAACTTGTTGGCAAATTTCCAGTAATTTGCAAAAATCGGTGTTCATAGAATTCTCCGATGTTAGGATGCGCTGGAGGTCATGGAGGGAGTTGTGGGATGAGGGCGTTTGGAATGAGGTTATTTTGTGGGTGTGGTATCCACGGGGAGTTTGGCGAGATAGGCCTTGATGCGTTGGACGGCGGCCTTGGAGGGCTGTTTGTGTTTTGTTCCGAATACTTCTGGGTGGTGGAACATGGCGTCCTTGAGGAAATCCTCAGCGATTTCGGGGAATTGGTCCTTGAGGAAAGGCACATTGAAGTTCCCCATCCAATACGGGACTTGTGCATATCGTTTGAAGCAGTCGATGTAGCAATAGTATGGCAGTTGTGCTGGATCTACATCCACGGCATTGGCGATGCGTTTTTCCAAGAAGGTCTTTGAGCGGAAGAGTGCGTTGATATCCCGCATGGTATAGAAGAGGATTTCGGGAATATATCGTTGTGGGTGTGGGTATTTCTGGATGCGGTCGGAGACGTAGTCCCATTGATTCAGTCGGAAGGTCTCTCCTTCTTCCGTCTGGAATTCCATGGCATGGACTTTCTCGTAGGTCATGCCTTGCTCCGGTGTCCGTCGATAGAATGTGGCGATGACAGGGAATGCGGCCAGTCGGGAGGTGAATTTGAAGACGTGGCTGGAGAAGACCAGGTGTTTTTCCAGGGTGTAGTCCTGGAAGAACTCCTTCCCTGCGGAGAAATTGGCGGGCTTCAGGAGGTAGCTCAGTGGGTGGAGGACGGCCACGAATTCGGGCTTCAGTTGTGCGTATGCCAGCAGTGCGGACAATCCGATGTCCCGGCGTTTCAGGGCGGGGTCTGTGGTGGCGCTGCCCTGGAGCTTCGTCTTCCGTCCCACGATGCTTCCGAAGTCATTGTAGGGCGGATTTCCCACAATTGCCAGGGGGGCTTCCGCATCGATATGGAAATTCTCCCGAGAGACATCCGTCAGGCAATTCCGCTGGAGGATTTCCGCGTTGGGGAAGCGCCTTTTGGCGGAAGTGACCGCAGTTTCATCGATGTCGTTTCCGATGAATTTGGCTTCGGGGAGAGTCTTCTGGAGTTGCAGGAACGCGCCATCCCCACAGGAGAGATCGGCGACGGTCCAGTTGGCACCGACGCCGCCTTGTTGGAGCCACTCCCCGACCAGCTTGACGAATTTGGTCGGGGTATAGAAGCTGCCCAGGTTGACGCGTTTGGTGCGATTGAGTTGTGCCGTTGTGCGTGGCATCAGGGCTTTGCAGGGATGTCGATGGGATTGCCGTCCGCATCCTGTGGGTTTGTGACGATGATACGGTCGATCCAGATGCGTTCGGTGTTGGGATTGACTTGTGGTGCGCAGTAGAAATACTGGCACTTCACCAGATTCTGTCGTCCCAGATAGAGGAGTTTGTATTCGTCGCCGGCCATTTCGCTGGCGGAGAATTTTGAGCCCCAGGGGCCTTTTCCGCCATCGTAGTTTCCGCAGCTGATCACATTTCCTTCTGCGGGTGCGCCTGGTTTGACATCGCATCGGAGGGTGAGGTAGACATCGAAGGATGCCCGTGGCAGATCGGTTGCCTGGACATACCAGTTTGTGTGTGTGGTGGGCATGCGGGCTGCCTTTCCGCCGACAGCGTTGGGGTCGTCCAGGATTGCGCACTCATTTTTTGTGCCGTAGATTTGCGTGGACAATTCCTCGATGTTCCATCCCCACCAGGGCTGGTCGGCGTCGAATTCCGCGGGGCGTGGTCCTGCGGAGGGTGCGACGGGCATTTCCACGCTTCCCGTGTATGCGCTCTTCATCTTTGCCAGCCACATAGTGGCGGTCTGCTTCTTGCTCTCGGTCAGCTCAACCAGGCCATTTTCCTCGGCGCGCTTGAGGACCTTCTCACACCAGAGGATTACCTCTTCCACATTGATGTCCTGTAATTCAGGAAGTCTTTTTTCGGCAGGTGGTTGGAGGAGTGTCCTCCGTTCCAGAATGTCCATGGTGAGGGGCATGGCGATGTATTCGATACGCGGACCATAGACGGGGTCATCTTTGCTTTCCATAACGCTGTTGTAGATTCTCTTCCAGAGAGTTGCCAGTTCCTGGTCGCTCATCCAGTTGATGGAGTCGTCGTGACGGCTGCAGGTGTTTGGGGTGTCGGGATGTGCCTTGGCCAATGCGGTGAGTGAGCCGATGTAGTCGTATGCGATGAGTGCGCCCGTGGGACCGTAGTAGAGTTCGCAGAATTCCCGACGGAGTGCGTCTTCGGAGAGTTCGGGGTTCCAGAGGAGATTACGGATGATGTAAGTGCGCAGTTCGTCCAGGTCGGCGATATATGCGCCGTTGTTGTGTGGTCCCTGTTCGAAGACGCAGATGGCATTGGAATCCAGGAAGAAGCGCAGGTCTGGTTCGATGTTGTGCCAATTGGGATGTGGGTGATGGAAGCCCCCGAAGAAAGTCACGTAGTTCCAGATGAGCATCTTCTTTGCGATGGAGCGCCAGGCGAGGATTTCCTCATAGAGGTCGTTGTTTTGCTGGGATTCGATGGGATAGAGGTATTTTGCCTCGATGGTGCAGTATTGGACTGCCACGTTGTCCCGCGGGAGGATGGTCTTTGGTGGCTGTCGGGTATACTGGTATGCCAGGGTCTCCACATAGACATTGGGGAATTCGTCCTTGACGGCATCTGCCACGGCGTTGACGCAATCCATGAGCAAGTCGGTCTGGTTTCCGTGTTCTTGGACGAACTTGTTGCATTCATCGCATTCGCAGTAGTCGACGTTGTCGTTCTGGCTGATGGAGATGTAGTGGGATTTCCCGCCGTCCTTCCGGAGGCGTTCCAGGGCTTTCTTGATCAGCTCCTGGCGCATTTCCTGGTTTGTGAGGCAGAGCTGCTTCTTGGAACCGCCTTCACGGACGCCTTTGCGCAGGGAGAACCACTCGGGGTGTTCCTGGAAGTATGGCTTTTCTGGGAGCATCTGGTCGAAGGTGTGGCAGAAGCCGATGATGTTGTCGTGTTTGCCCCATTCTTCGGGAATGCCGAAGAGGAAATTGTTGCGGCATTTGGTCATGTATTCTGGACCGCCCAGAGGGAGCTGGAAGTAGCCCGTTCCGCGGGTGATGAGCTGGGGCGCATAGCGGCGCTGGGTGCCTACGGGGGGCAGGGCGAAGGAGGCACTCTTGGGGATGTAGTCGGTTTTGGCAGTCAGGAAGCGGACGCCGTATTCCTGTTCCAGGAGTTCGTAGATGGAATAGATGGTGCCGCGGGTGCCTTCGCCTGCCAGCCATAGGTCGCCGTCTTGGGTGACTGCGTAGCAGACTTCGTCGGGCTTCAGCTCATCCCAGGAAGAGAGCCCCAATGCGGTGAGTGCCGCGGGGGATTTGCCGATATGGATGGCGGGGTGGAGGAGCTTGGCGTCCGTGACGATGTCGGCGGGTTCCGGGGTTTCCGAGAGCAAGGGGATGTATTTCGCCAGTTCCTCCGCGGCGGTCTTCTCTGGCGCAGTGGCGTTCTGCGGAAGAATGATCTGAACAGCAGGGAGGGCGGTGGCCACGAGTGTCAAAAGTAGGGCGAGGAGGTTTTTCATGTTAATTCGTAATTCGTAATTCGTAATGCGTAATCTTTTTTTAATTCGAAATTCTTATGGCCATACTTTTAGGGCCAGACGAGAATCGAGAATCGAGAATCGAGAATCGAGAATCAGGGGAGTGTCAGTGGGATGCCCTGGTCATCGGTGGGGTTAGTGACGATGATTCGGTCGAACCAGATCCGTTCCACATTGGGGTTGAGGACGGGTGCGCCGTAGAAGTAAATCGCTCTAGACAAATTGCTTCGTCCCATGTAGATGACTTTGTATTCGGGGCCGGCGAGTTGTGCGGCGGTCACCTTTTTGTCCAGTGTGGGGCCTGCGGGGTAATTTCCGAAACTGATTGCGGGGCCCTGTGCGGGTTTTCCGGGTTTAAGATCGCAACGGACTGCGACGAAGACATCGAAGACACCCCGTGGGAGGTTTCGGACCTGGAGGTACCATTCGTGGTGTGTATTGGGCATGGTGATAGCCTTTCCGCCGACGGCGTTTGGGTCGTCCTTCAGGATAATTGAGTGTTCGCCGACTTGTGAGGGGAGTCCTCCCAGGTCTTCGAAATTGTAGGACCAGAATGGGGTTCCTTCGGGGATTTGTTGTGGGCGTTCTCCCAGGGAGGGTGCTTTTGGCAGGATCAATTTTCGGTTGAACGCCCCGTCGACGCGGTCCAGCCAGGTCTCCGTGGTGATGCTGTTATTTTCGCTGAGTCCCGTGGCTTTTGTGGCCGCCAGGGTCCGTTTGCAATATTCGAAGAGTTTCGCGGTGTCCACATCCCGTAGTGCTGGGAGTCGTTTTTCGGGTTTGGCCAGAAGCAGCTCCTGTCGTTCCAATAGCGCCATGGTGATAGGCAGTGCGGCGATTGCCATACATGGACCATAGACAGGGTCTTCTTCGGTGGTTATGACGCCCTGGAATACCCGCCGCCAGAGGGTAGCCAGCTCCTGGTCGGAAATCCAGCTCTCCGTGTTGTTTGCGTAGCAGTTGTCCTTTGCCTCGGGATGCGCCAGCGCCAGTGCGGTGGTGCTGTTGAGATAGTCATAGACATACTGTGCGGCGGGACCGTAGTGCAGGTCGCAGAATTCTCTGACCAGAGCCAGGTCATTCAAATCTGGATTCCAGAGGAGGCTGGATAGGAGATAGACCCGCAGTTCTGCCAAATCCGAGGCTTTCATGCCATGGTTCCAGGCGCCTTGCTGGAAGATGTTGATGGCATGGCACTCCCGGAAAAGCCGTATGTCCTGTGGCATGGTATGCCAATTGGGATGGGGGAGATAGTATTTTGTGAAGTCGGTGACATAGTTCCAGATGAGCATCTTCTTGGCCATCTGCTTCCAGGCCTGCAGCTCCTGCGCCAGGGCTTGGTTCTGTTGGGATTCCAGGGGGAAGAAGGAACGTGCCTCGATGGTGCAGTAACGGATTGCCACATTGTCTCGCGGACGGATGGTCTTGGGCGGTTGGCGGGTCTCCGTGTATGCCAGCGTATCCACGTAGATATTTGGGAATTCGTCTTTTACGGCATCTGCGACTTCGTTGATGCAGTCCATGAGGAGGTCGGTCTGATTACCGTGCTGTGCAATGAATGCCTTGCAATTTTCGCATTGGCAGAAGGCATTGTTGTCATTTTGGGAAACCGAGATGAAGTGGCTCTTTCCGCCATCTTCCTGAAGCCACTTCAGGGTATTCTTGATGAGCTCCTGGCGCATCTCCTTGTTGGAAAGGCAGAGTTGCGAGGCGGGCCCCGCGGCACGGTTGCCACTTTGCGTCATGGCGAACCACTCGGGGTGTGCCGCAAAATTGCTCTCGGGAATCAGACGGTCCATGGTGTGGACAAAGCCGATGATGCCGTCCGTGCCGCCCCAATCCGAGGAGATGCCGCAGAAGAAGTTGTTGCGGCGCTTCACGGCGAAGGCATCTCCGGATTTGGAGAGCAGGTCGTATCCCGTGGCGCGTCCGATGAATGGCGGTGCGTAGCGGTGGTCGGTGCCGATGGGGGGCAGGGCGATGCGGGGCTGTTTTGGGAGGTATTCGTCATCCGCCGTGAGGAAGCGCACGCCGTATTCCTCTTCCAGGAGTTCGTAGACGGCATAGAGGGTTCCGCGGGTGCCTTCGCCAGCAATCCAGAGATCGCCGTCATCGGTGGTCTTGTAGAGGACTTCGTCGGGCTTGAGGGCGGACCAGGCGTTGAGTCCGAAGACCTGCAGGGCTTCGTCGGATTTCCCCACGTGGATGGCGGGATGTTCTGTGGCTTTTTCCACGATGGTCATCTCCAGCGGTTCTTCCGAGAGAAGCGGGAGATATTTTGACACTTCCTTTGCCGCATTCTGTTCGGGGATAATGGCATTGGGGGCCAGGACCACCTGATAGGCGGAGATTGTCACGGTCGCCATGAGAAGGAAAAGTGGAAGGAGGAGTCGTTTCATTTTGATTCAATCGATGGAACGATGGATGACAATCAGGGCATGACGAAATCCGGGTATTCGTTCTTGAGGGCTGTGCGGAGTTCGTCGGCGGTCTTCTTGTCTCCCAGGTGTTCTTTCACCTGGATGGCGACCACGTATCCCAGGGGGGCATAGAGGGGGTGTTTTGAGAGGATGAATGCCTGTGTGGCGGCCTTGAAGGCATCCTCGTCTTTCCCGGTTTCCTGCAGGGCCTTGGCGTAAATCCACCGCGCGCGTGGAATCGTTGCCGTAAGGGCGGTCTTGTCCTTGCCGGCCAGGACCTGCTTTGCGTAAAGGAAGGCATCCGTGGGGTTGCCTCTCTGGAGCTCGATTTCCGCCTGGATAGCCAGGGCGTCGGAGGATTGATTCAATTCTCGGGCGGTGCGGTCCTGGGCATTCTTCTTGAGGAGTGCCAGGGCGGCATCGAATTTCTTATCCAGGAATTCCAATTGAGCGGCCTGGACCATGACCACATCCCGGTCGTTGTCATTCAGCGTGGGCATTTCAAGGATCCGCTGGAATGCCCTTCGTGCCAGGTCGTAGTCCGCCACGGCCTGTCTGTCCTGGGCAATTTTGTGGAGGAGTTGCTGTGACAAGGTCGGCTGAGGCGTCATGTCAAAGAGCTCTGGGAGAAATAGCGCGGCTTCCGCATTGCGGTTGGTGTAATAGAGGAGCGCCAGCAACGTCGGCATGACTTCTCCCCTGGTGGCTTGGGGGCATTCCTGGTGCTTGAGCACCTGGAGGTAGTCGTCGGCAGTTTCGCTGAAGAGTTTCAGCTGACGATGGATTTGCGCCCGTAGCATGAGCCAGTTGACCTGCTGTGCGGGAGTGGCGATTGGCAGAATGATTTCGATGGTCGCCAGCGCCTCGTCGCCCTTACCGGCCTGGAGCGCGAATTGATAGCGTGCCTGGAGTAGTTGCAGGCGTTCTTCCAGATTGTCGGCGCTTTCGGAGAGCTGCTTTGACAGGGTCAGCCCGCGGGGATCTGCGGAGAGGTGGAAGAGCGGCGTCAGAGCGTTGATTTGCAAGGCGCGTTTGGTCAGGAAATCCTTTTGGGAGGAACTCTCGGGGGCCTTTTCTGCTAGTTCCAGCAATAGGTCCGCGGAGCGTTTGAAATCGCCATTTTGATTAAGGAGGTTTGCCAACTCCCGTCCCACCTGCTGGTATTGCACGGGATTTCCTGCGGCGAGCTTGGGCAGTAGTGTATCCAGATCGGCGATGGCGTCTCCGACCTTTCCCAACCGTTCTTCGGCACAGATGGCACTGAGCATGACCTCATTGACATCCAGGGCGTTGGGGAAATCCTGGCAGTATTTTTTGGCGGTTTCCACCAGCTCCTGGTCTTGTCGCAGGACATCCAGACATTGTATGACCAGCTGCGTGGCCTGCTGTCGTCGCGCTTCGGATAGCGTATCGTTAGCCAGGAGTGTCTTCAGCAGTGGCAGGGCATCGGAGAAATGCCTGACGGCTACCAGGGAGCGAATATTCAGCCAGGAGAGCTCGGCGTCATTTCGTGCCTCGGGGGCATTCTGGCAGAGTTCCCGATAGAGCTCCAGGAAATTCTGATAGTGCCCCAGGGCGTAGTGGCAGGAGAGGAGATTCCGGCGGACGCTGGTGGCCTGGGGATTATTGGCGTATTCCGCCAGGAAGGTTCCGTAGAGTTCTTCGGCGAGTTGGTAATTCTGGATGGGTGGATTGAAGGCGATGTATGCGGCATCCAGCAGGAGGTTCTGTCTGAGTTCCTGGGGGATGTCCTGGAGTTGCAGAAGAGGAAAATAGATTTCCAGGGCACCCTGGGCGTTGCCTTCTTTCTGAAGCATCGTCGCCAGGTAGTGCCTGGCATAGATGCGTGGGAGATACTTTGCGCTGGCTTCCAATGCCGCCAGGTGCTGGAGGTGCTTTTTCGCCTCGTCAATGCGACCGAGTTTTTCCAGGCAAATAGCCAGACGATAGCGTGCCTCTTCTGCCTGGGCACCCTTGGCGCCTTTCAGCATGTCCTCGTATGCGGGGAGGGCGCCTGCGTAGTCACCCGTGTTTCTTAGGCATTCTCCCAGATACCACAGAAATTCCGACTTGTTGTCCGAATTCGGGAATTTCTTCAGGTGGTCCTGAATTGCGGTGGCGGCATCGGCGTATTTTCGGAGTGCGAAGAGTCCCTGGATGCGCCAGGCCTCTACGGTTTCCGTGAAGGGATGTCCTGGATAGCGTTCCAGGAAGGTATTCGCCTGGGCGACGCTTTCGTCATAAAGTCCCCGTGTGGAGAGTCCCTGGATGTAGCTGGCGGTTTCCTCGGGAGAGAGCAGGCCATCCGTTGGGAGGTCGCCTGGCATTTGTGCGTAAGTGCCTAGCGTCAGGAGGAAAAGGAGTGCAAGGAGGGAGGAGAGACGTGTCATTCTTGTGGTGTGACTGTGGCTAGTGCGATATTCCAGACATCTGCTTGTCGGCACAAATCCATGACGTGAATGAGTTGCTGGACGCTGGTGGCCTGGTCTGCCCGAAGGATGATGGGCTGGTCCTGGAAGGCACCCGCAATCTGCTTCAGAAGACTCAGCGCGGTCTCGTCGGAATACATCTGTCCATTGATGAAGATTTGTCCTTCGGCATTGACATTGAGGATGAGTTCGCCCATCTGGCGTTGCTGTTCGGTGGCGGTGGAGGCGGTGGGTACCGTGATGTCCACCTGCTTTTCCCATTGTGCGAAGACCGTGGCCGCCATGAAGTGAATCAGCAGGATGAAGACGATGTCCAGCATTGGCGCCATCTGGAAGCCCGCGGAGCGTTCCTGGATATTTTTTCGGAAGTTCATGTTGAATTTCCCTCCGTGAAGGCGTGGTTATTTCTTCAGTCGTCTCAAGACGGATGTGCAGTCGCTTTCCAGGTATCCCGTCAGTCGATTCAAGTGTCCGCGGAAGATGGAGTATGCGGCGATTGCCAGGATGCCCACGATGAGTCCGCCGAAGGTGGTGAACATGGCTTGTGAGACACCGCTGGTGAGGTTGCTGACCTTGTTGGCCATTGCCAGGTCGGTATCCAGCGCCAGGAAGGAAACCATCATTCCCCAGACGGTGCCCAGAAGACCGAACATGGGCGAGATGGTCCCTACGTCCATGAGATACTGGATACGGCTCCAAAGCAGTGCCACCTGTCGGCTACCTTCTTCCTCCATGGCGGCACGCATGGCCTCGGGACCCTCTTCCGAGGCCTCCCAGGCTGCCGCGAGAATCTTGGCGGCGGCAGAACCGTCCTTCTGGGACAACTCCTTCAGGGTGTCCAAATCACCCGCTTCCGCGGCATCCTGGGCCGCACGGATGAATTTTGCGGGTGCCAGGACATTGCGGCGGAGGGTCAGCAGGTAGTAGACGATCAGCATCACCGCCAGAAGGGAGAGTCCCACAATCACCCACATGATGTCGCCGCCCTGGAGGATGATCTGCTTTAAGGTCAGAGAGGGCGCTTCGGCTTCCTGTGCCATGAGGCTTGCAGGCAGGAGTGCCAGCGTGAGAAGGGAAAGAAGAGTGTTTTTCATTTTATTTGACCTTCGTAGTGATGGTAAGCAAAAGGGATTTTATTGGTCTTCGGAGTCGGTCTGGGGGACGGGATTCTGCTGATCGCGTTCCAGTTTTTGGATATAGCTCTTCGGTGCCAGGCCGATAATGGCGTAAACGACGGATAGGAAGCAGATTAGGACAGTAAATGCCTGTGACCACCCCTGCTTGACCAGTGCGAAGCAGGTGATGAGGATGGTGAGAATCAGGAAGAATACGCGGATGGCTTTGGGGACGGAAGGCCAGAGATCCCGTCCGAAATGCCGATATGGGAGATTGGAGACCATGAGCAATGCGGAGAGGATGCAGATGACTGCGCAGGTGTAGGTGGGGATTGGCCCCGTGAGCAGTGCGGCGCACATGGCGGCGCTGCCTGCCAGGAGTGCTCCTGCGGGGGAAGGTAGTCCCTGGAAGATTCCCTCGGGGAGTTTTCGTGTGGGCATCATGAATCTCAGGAGTCGATAGATGACGCAGACGAAGTAGAAGAGTGCGATGATTGCGGCCAGTGCCCAGTGGATTGTCACGTCAGTGCAGGTGAGTGTGCGGTAGATGATGGAGCCGCATGCCAGGCCGAAATTGGTCCCGTCGGCGATGTCGTCATAGAGTGCCCCCCGTGGCGTTGAGCCGAATTTTCGCGCCATCTTTCCATCGAAGAGGTCGAAGAATTGTCCCAGGAAGATGACGACGAATGCGAGGACGAAATATCGTCCCGTGTGAGTCCATGCGATGTATGTTGCAATCAGTCCGCAGAGGAAATTCAGGAGTGTGAGGGAATTGGCATAGAGGTGGCTTGGGATGACCTTGCAATAGAGTGAGAGGAATGCGAGGATGGTGCTGGCAATCATCATGTAGTTCACCACTTCCTGGCTCAAGTCAGTCAAGGGCGGCAGTTTCGCCAATTTTTCGTATGCGCAATACTGATAGACGGCCAGCACAGCGATGAGGACGGTAATGAGGGCGGTCTTGACTTTGCCGAAGGAGTTCGCGGCCTTCTTTTCACAGAAGAAACGTGAGCATTGCCCGACGGTATCGATGATACAATAGAGGATAACCCAGGTCAGGAGCGGTCTTGGACTAACGGTGTGTTCATCCGCCAGTGCCAGGAAGAAGAGCACGGGGAAGGACATGCACTTGTCCGCCAGTGGATCCAGCCAGGCTCCCGCTGGTGTCTTGAGGTCGCATCCACGGGCGATGGTTCCGTCCGTCAAGTCGGTGATCATCCAGAAGGCGAACCATAGGATGGCGGTTCCCCAGAAGCCGTAGTATGCCAGGATGACGGCGATGATGCCCTGTGGGATACGCAGCAGCGAGATGCCGTTGGGGTGGAAGATGAAATGACGTCGGATGAAGCGCTGTCGGTCGGGGGATTTGATTGCCCAGGTGGTGATGCAGCGTTCCAGGCCCAGCAGGACCAGGATGACGAAAATGAGGATGAGAGTCTGGATCATGATTTAGTCCTTGGTGGTTTCGGAAATTTTCTTTCGGACTTTCAGTGTGATGAGTCGTCGTGGGGATGCGCAGAGGATATCCACCTCCAGTTCGGGCGTCTCCACGTGTTCGCCATTTCTGGGAATTCGTCCGATTGTGGCCATAATGTAACCAGCCAGTGTATCGTAGCCCTCGTCTTCGGAGATTTCCAGGTCGAGTCGCTGGTTGATTTCCCAAATTGTGGTCCTGGCGTCGAGCGTGAGGGTGCCATCGGGATCGAGGACGGCCTCGGGAAGCGGCGCGCCACGGTCGAATTCGTCTTCGATTTCACCCACGATTTCCTCCAGGATGTCTTCGATGGTGACGATGCCGCTGGTGCCGCCATATTCGTCCAGTACCACCGCCATGTGGTTGTGCTTGCTACGGAATTCCTTCAGGAGGTCGGCCACATTTTTGGATTCGGGAATGAAGATGGGGGGACGCATGAATTCCCGGATGCTCTTGGTGTCTGCCGTGCGGTGGTCATCCAGGAGATCCTTTGCATAGAGGATGCCAGAGATTGCGTCCACGGAGTTGGCGAATACGGGGATGCGGGAGTGGCCGCTTTTTGTGATGGCGGCTTTTGCCTCGGTGATGGTTGCGTCCTGGCTGATGGCGTCAATATCCACCCGTGGTGTCATGATTTCATGGACCAGGGTGCTGTCCAGGTTCATGACACCCGTGAGCATTCGTTTTTCATCCTGTCCCAGGTCGTCTTCCAGTGCGGCGGGGTCATCCACCTCCTGGTCTTCCTCCTCCACCAGAGAACGGATGGTGTCCTCTGCGGTGACGGCATCCTGGTCATCGGAATTCCGGTCGTCCAATGCGTCCTCGATTTTTTGGAATCGTCCGCCCACAAAGGAGAGCAGTTTTGCGAATGGTGCTGCGGACTGGAGGAACTTTGCGGTAAAGGACAGTGTGGTCAGTTGATCCAGAAGCAGTAGCGCGATGACCGTGGTCAGGAAGAGTGTTACTACGATGAGCCAACGCGCCCACAGGGGCAGTGCGGTGGCCTGGATGAACCAGCAGGTGACCAATGCGGTGGCGGTGGTGGCGGAAATGGCGGCCTCACACTGCCAGGCAATCCGCAAAATCACCCTTCCTTCCAGGAAGGCCTCGCATTTTTCGGCCAGATCGTTGTGGTTCTCACGCAGCCGTCGGAGTTGCGGGCGACCAAAGAGGGCGATTTTCAGGGCGGCCAATCCGAAGAAGTCCGCCAGGAAGGCCCAGAGGATACCTAGGATGAGAAGAATATGTGGCATACAGGAAGATTACAGGAAGATGCTTAAGTCGTGGCCGAGCTTTTCCGCGTAGGAAAGAACGCGCTGTTCGGCTTGCCGCATGGAGGCCAGTGCCTCGGGGGTCAGGTCGTCTTCCCCCGCCAGATGCAGGAGGCCGTGGGCGGCGTAGCGGAAGAGCTCCCGGGAGGGCGTTTCGTTGAATTGGGGCGCCTGACGCTTGGCGACTTCCGGGCAGACGAAGATTTCCGCCAGGGTCTTTTCGCCGGCTTCGGGCGGCAGCTGGAAGTCATCCTCCTCGGCTCGCAGGTCGTAGGTGATGACGTCGGTATCGCCCTGGTGGTGGAGATGGAGAGCATTCAGGGCAATCATCCGAGGAGTGGTGACGAAGATGATGTGGATTTCACCCTGCGCGTCCAGGTCCAGTCCTGTTGCAGGCAGTGCGGCATTGAGAGCCTGCTGGAAGCGTGCGATGTTCTTTACGCCTCTTAGGGAAGGCATTTTTGAGACGAAGAGCTTCATTTCAAGCGGTATTCGGGACGTGTGTGGAAATGGGAGAGGATGGTTTCTCGGAAACTCTTTGCGATGGTCGCCAATTCCTGGGTGGTGATAGGCACCTTGTCCAGCTGGTGGTCTTCAAAGCGTTTGAGGATGATAGACGCGATACGCGCGTCAATGGCCTGGATGATGGCGTTGGTGTCCTGTTTTTCCAGGCTCTCTTCCAAAATGGAAGCGCATTTTGTGGCGGCATTGGCTCCCGCGTCTTTGGTTTCATCCACAATCTTCTGGGAGATGTTCTTCAGGTCGGGTTTGGCGGAAAGCAACGCCCGCACGCCCGCCTCGCAGCTGTCAGCCAGGCTGAGGATGGCGACTTCCTTGGAAGCGGAGGGATTCTGGGGATAGCGGAAATCTTCGGGGGACGGCGGCTGGAGGCCTTCGGCTTTTGCCTGGTCACAAGCCTTTCGGTAGAAGTGCTCCAGGAGGGTGTTGCCGTGATGCTGTCGGATGGCGGGGATAATCAAAGAGGACAGGTGGTATTTGTTGGCCAACTGCACACCGTGATTGGCATGCTCGAAAATCAGGTCGGCACTCTCTTCGGGACGGAGGCTGGTTTCCAGGGGATTCTGTCGGCCATTCATGTTCTCCGCAAAGTATTGTGGAGCAAAGAGCTTCCCGACATCGTGGTAGAGACCCATGACGTGGACGAGTTTCGCGTCAGCCCCAATCTGCGAGGCGGCGTTTGTGGCCATTTCCGCCACATCCAGAGAATGCTGGTAGGTGCCTGGCGCTTCATTGCGGAGGCGCTGTAAAAGGGGTGAATTGACATCGGTCAATTCCGAGAGCGTCATGGGTGTCTGGAGATGGAAGATGCTTTCGAAGATTGGCAGGAAGAGCATGCATACGATACCCGTGAGGATACCCTGTGAGAGTCCTGGTACAGTAGTCTGGCGTAGGATGTCCTGCCATTCGGTGCCAGTGGGTACGGTCTCTTCCGTAAGGTAGAAGATGAGTCCTGCCAAAGAGATGAATACGCCCTGGAGAACGCCGTGGCTGATGTAATGGATGCGGAGGCGGATGTCTCGGAAGCAGGGAATTGCCACCATGGATATCATGAGGGCGAAGCAGAAGAGCCGATAGTGGTCGCCGCCTGCCGTGCCAGTGACCTGCATGGGCAGGAGAATCGCTTCCAGAACGGCAGTGCAGACAGCAGTTCGCGCGTCCAGGATGTTGATGAGTAATGCGGGAACCAGCGCCAGGGGCATGACGGTGGCGACCTGCCAGGGGCGGTCGGTGGGAATCCGTTCCGTCTTGACAATGAGGTAGACGGCCGCGAATTCCACGATCATCAGGATGGATACCAGGAGGAATTCCCTGAGCTTCGGGATGTTCCTGGAGTATTTCCAGGGCGCGTTCAATGCGCAGATGAAGAAAGCCTGGAAGAGTGCGAGAATTAGCAGGAAGAGCAGGAATTCCCGATTGCAGAGTCTTTCTGAGATGGTGTTCCCCTGGACTAGCAGGAAGCGGAAGAAGCCTCCTGCCAGCCAGACCAGGGCGAAGAGAAGCGCACCGATGCAGTTCTCCTTGTTGAGGAATTGCAGAAGCCAGAAGCCGTCTTTCCGGGAACGCGCGAGGGATTCCTGGCAAGAGGCCTTCAGGCCTTCGCGGAACTGCGTCATCCGGGTGTCGAGCTCCTCCTGTGAGGGTGGCTCGGCCGCGGGGATGGTGTCGGTTGGGCGCTTTTTCACCATGGATATTTCGGGGTGTGGATTATGCGTTGACCAGGAATGCCATATAGCCCTTGTAGGCCATGTAGATGTCGATCTTGCCGGCGATTTCCCAGGGTGCGTGCATGCACATGAGTCCCACGCCGCAGTCCACGACCTGGATGCCCAGGCGTGCCATGTACATGGCGATGGTGCCGCCGCCGCCAACACCGGGCTTGCCCAGCTCGCAGGCCTGCCAGACCACGCCGTTGTCGTTGAAGACCTTGCGGATTTCGGCCATGAATTCCGCGCTGGCGTCAGATGCGCCGCCCTTTCCGCCACCGCCGTCATACTTGTTGACCTGGAGACCGCAGTTCAGACGGCCCATGTTGCCATCGGAATTGACGCCCTTGTAGTCGGGGTCAGCGCAGGTTCCCACGTCAGCGGAGAGCATCTTGGTGTGTTCCAGAGCACGTCTGACGGTGAGGTCGCTGTAGTTCTTGTCGCAGGCGGCCACCAGTTCAGCGATGCAGTTTGGCAGGAACGTGGAGTCCATGCCAGTGCGGCCGTAGGAACCGATTTCCTCTTTGTCCACCACCAGCGCACCGATGGTCTTTTCGGGGATGTCGTTGTAGTCCAGCACCGCTCGTGCGGCGGCGTAGGAGCAGACGCGGTCATCCTGGCCGTAACCCAGGACCATGGAACGGTCGAAGCCCAGGTCCCGGGCATTTCCGGCGGGGACCACTTCCAGTTCCGCGCTGGCGAAGTCCTCTTCTTCGATGCCGTAGGTGGCCTTGAGGAGTCGGAGGATATTCAGTTTTGCCTTCTGGGAGACTTCCTTGTCGTCATTCTTCTTGTCCACGGGACGGGAGCCGAAGACCACGTTGAGTTTTTCGGCGGCGATGCCTTCGCGCATGGTTTTCTTGGACTGGTCCACATCCAGGTGTGGCAGGATGTCGGTGATGCAGAAGACGGGATCGCCAGGGTTGTCACCGATGGCGATGTCGAGTTTCTTGCCGTCCCGTCGGATGATGACGCCGTAGAGTGCCAGGGGGATGGTGGTCCACTGGTAGTGCTTGATGCCGCCGTAGTAGTGGGTATCCAGCAACACCAGCTCTTCGTCCTGGTAGAGTGGGTAGGGCTTCAGGTCCAGACGGGGGCAGTCCGCGTGGCCGCCCACCAGGTTGAGTCCCTCCGCCAGGGGGGCCTTGCCGATACGTGCGATCAGGACGGTCTTTCCGTCAATGGCGCGATAGACCGCATCGCCGGGCTTGAGCTTCTTGCCCTGCTTGTTGACTTCGTCCAAATCCAGGAAACCGCGCTTCTTCGCCAATTCCACCAGCTGGGCGTGGACACGGCGCTCGGTCTTGGTGGTGCTTAGGAAATCGATGTAGTCTGCGCAGTAGCCATCCAGGATGGCCTCTTCGCCTTCGCGAAGCTTGTCCCAGCCTGGTTCACGCTTCCACAGCTGGACTTTGTCCGCCGGGGCTTTCTTTCCGTTTTTCTTTTCAGTCGCCATAGATGAGCCTCCTTGACTCGTTGGTTTGGATAAGGGAAGAAGTTACAGTCTGCAAGTGCAGATGGTAGAGACGATGATGCCACTTGCGCCCACGGTCTCCAGGCTGTCCATGACGACGTTCAGTTCGGAACGCTTCACCATGGAACGGACAGCGAACCATCCCTCTTGGGAGAGCGGCGTGATAGTGGGGGATTCCACGCCAGGGGTGACCTTGCAGGCCGCATCGAGATTTTCCTGTCGGACATTGTAGTCCACGACCACGAAATTCTTTGCGGTGAGGAGTCCCTGGAGTCGTTTCAGCAGGGCCTTGACTTGGGGCTGTTCCGTGGCATTGGGGTGTCCGATGACCAGTGCCTCGGAGCGCATGACGGGGTCGCCGATGGTGTGGAGGCGCGCCTGACGCATGGTGGTGCCGCTTTCAACGACGTCGGCGATGGCATCCGCTACGCCCAGACGCACGGAAATCTCCACTGCGCCATCCAGCTTGACCACGGAACACTGGTATCCGCGCTTCTGCATGTCGTCCAGGACGATGTTGGGATAGCTGGAGGCAATGCGCTTGCCATTGAGCTGGGCGATTTCCGTGATTTCAGAACCATCGGGGACCGCGTAGCAGAAGCGGGATTTGCCGAAACCCAACGGCAGGAGTTCCACTGCCTGGGAACGGGAGTCCGCCAGCAGGTCGCGGCCCGTGATGCCCACGTCAACAATTCCGCCAGAGACATAGATTGCGATGTCCCGCGGCCTCAAGAAAAGGAATTCGATGTCGTTTGCTTCGTCAATGACGGAGAGTTCCTTTGCCTCCCGCTTGGCCTTGTATCCCGCCTCTTTGACGAGGCCGACGGCTTCATCAGAGAGAGCGCCTTTATTGGGTAGTGCGATTCTGATCATGTTATGTCACCGTGTGTTATGATGTTACAGTTGTTTGTAGATGTCTTCCAGTGAAATCTGTTTTTTGAGCATCAGCACCAGCAGATGGTAGAAGAGCTGGCTGATTTCCAGGGAGGTGTTCTCGGGACCCTCGTATTCCGCGGCCATCCAGACCTCCGCGGCTTCTTCCACGATTTTCTTGCCGATGGCATGGACGCCCTTGTTGTATTCGGCGACGGTGCGGCTATTGGGATCCCCTTCGGCGATTTTCTTTCCCAGTTCCTTCAGGAGGGATTCCAGGGTTTTGCGGGTCTCGACGCCCTTTCCCAGGAATTCTGGCGGAATCTTCTCCCAGAGAATTTCCCGTGTGGCGGTTTCGTCAGGTGTGGCCAGGTATTCGTGGAACGTCAGTTCATCCAAGAGGTTGCTGGCGCGTTCGGAGGAGACTCCCAGAGCTGCGGCCACCACGGCGGGGGTGGCTTTCTTGGCGGCCAGGACGGTCCGGAGGGCGTCATTGGCCGTGGGTTCGACAAAATTGAGTTGTGGCGGCAGCTCCGCTTCGTTCTGGGCTTTCCGCTGTTCCATGGCGTCTTTGAGCATTTTTTGAAGATCTGCGTCGTATTTTGCGGGTTGTTGGGCGATGCACTGTTTTGCCAGTGTTTCGCAAAGGGTGGGAGCCACCATGCCGCTTTGACAGCGAATTGGTGCGTCACCGATTTTCAGGAGGAGGTCGCCTTGTGCCAGGAGAGCCTCTGCGCCTTCTTCGCCCAGGAGCTCCAGGGAGAGTGCGCTTTGGGGACATTTTCCGCAGACGCGGAATGTGAATGACCCCATGAGTTCTTCGTCGGGGATGGTGGCGGTTGCCACCACCAGATGGAAGCCCACATTTCCGGCGGAGTCCAGTCCCTGCAGGAGTTCATGGATATGGCTCATGCGCTTGGGCGTGAGCAGAGGTGCGATTTCATCCAGGAAGAGGATGATGTCGGGGAGTGGTTCTCCATTGGGAAGGAGTTTGTAGTCCACGAGGTTTCTGACACCCGCCTGTGCCAGGAGTTTCCTGCGGCGCTTGGTTTCTGCCACGCACCACTCCAGAAGTGCCGTACCGGCATCCACATCTTTCACCAGTGGAGCCAGCAGATGTGGAATACCAGCGAAGGGCTTGAAGGTATCGCCCTTGTTTTCGAAGAAGAGCAGCTTGAGTTCGTCGGGTGTCTTCCGGGAGAGCAGGGAGATGAGGAGTTGCCGCAGGAGGGTGGATTTTCCTGCGCCATCGCATCCCGCCACCAGCAGATGGCTTCCCGTGGCCAAATCCAGGGAATAGATTTGTGTGGCATCCCGTCCCAGGAGGAGCGGCAGATTGCCTGCGGTCCGTTGCCAGAGTGGATCCTGGAAGAGTGCCTCCGTGGGGAAGAAACTCCTGACGCGGTTGGGGACTTCAATGCCGACGCGGTCCCGACCCGGAATGGGCAGGAGCATGCGGATTGCGCCGAAGCGGTTGAGTTTTTCGGCAAAGCGATTTTTGCGTTGTGCCAATTCGTCCAGTGTGACGCCTGGCGCCAGGCTGAGTTCGAAGCGCGTGACCTGTGGTCCCGTGATGGATGCGGTGATGGTGGCGCCCAGGGCGGCTTCCGCCAGGACTGCGTTGATGCCCTGGATGGCAAAATCCATGTCTGCGGGAGTGAGTTGCGTCAAGGTGGCGCTGACTTGAGGCTCAGACTGTGTGTTCAGCCAGGCGTCAGTAGGGATGGAATATGGGGTGCTCATGATTGGCGTCCGGTTTTCAGGAATTCGGGACAGGGATTACATCCAAAGGCAGTCGTTGTGGTTCGATGACCGACGGCAGGTCGAAATCCGTATCGATGCCTTTGAGGCGGCTTTGCTGGTATGTCCGATAGAAGTATCCACCGATAATCAAAGCCACGAGAAAAATGGACAGTATGGAAATCAGGATGGCGGAAATGCTCTGATGGGATTTGGGGGCCGCATCTTCGATGGCCTTCGCCAGGTTGTCCGGTTGTGAGGCATAGCCCCTGGCATTGGCGTAGTTCTGCCACTCGGCATCGAAGGCCTGAAGGACCTTAGAGGTCTCTTCCGCATCCAGTTCGTAGAGGGTGCAAAGGACTTTGATGTTCTCCTCGATGTAATGGGGGGAACGGTCTATTCTGGCAAAATCGCCATTCTCCAGATTCTGAAGGGTGCCGATGGACAACTTGGTCCGTTCATGGACTTCGGAGAGGGACAATTCCGCGTAGTCGAGCCGATACATCCGGAGCAACTCCCCGAAGTTCTTCTCTGGCATGGTCAGAGGAACTGCGGGACTTACGCCAGAAAAGTCCTGCTGGGGCGGGAGGTTCTCCTGGGGTGAAGCTAGGTTGTTTGGCTGAAAATCCATGTAATGGCTGTGTGCCTAGAATTCTTCCGGAGGTTCTTCCGCATCCGAGGGCGGGACCACACCGTCGTTCGTGGTGGGTTCCTCGTAGGTCTCCTGGGGTGCCCCGCCGCCGTGGCCAGGGAAGTTGTCCCAGTAGATTTCCCGGAGTCCGGAGATGGGCTGCGGGCCGATGTATCCCCGGGTCTCCAATTCGTCCACCACATCGGCGGCCTTGTTGTAGCCGATGCGGAGCTGTCGCTGTATGATGGAGATGGTGGGGCGCTTGGTGCGTTCCAGGACGCCCAGGGCCTGCTTGACCAGCCGGTCCATGGGATCCGCGTCTTCGCTGGTGTATTCGTCGTATTCGCCACCAGGCACCAGGTCGCCGCCTTCCGCGCCGGCGCCTTCGCCCTCGATGTTCCTGGCTTCCAGGGCACGCATGAGGCTTTCGTCAAAATGCTGCTCATCCTGGGATGCGCAGGCATTTGCCACGGAGGCGATTTCGTCATTGGTGACCCACCCGCACTGGATGCGTTCGCAGTCTGCGGCGCCTGTGCTGTAGAGCATGTCTCCCTGTCCCAGGAGGTTCTCCGCGCCCTTGCTGTCCAGAATGACGCGGGAGTTGACCTGGTCGGTAACCTGCAAAGCGATGCGCTGTGGGAAGTTGCTCTTGATGACGCCAGTGATGACATCGGAGGAGGGACGCTGGGTGGCGACGATCATGTGGATACCCGCGGCGCGGGCCTTTCCTGCCAGTCGTCCCAAGGCCACATCCACTTCCTTTTTGGCGCGTGCGATGATGTCGGCCAGCTCGTCGATGATGATGACCAGGTAGGGAAGGGAGGCGGGCACCAGGTCCCCGTCTCCGTCTCGCACTTCTGCGGTAGGATTGGGTCTGGCATTGAATTCATCCAGCTGCTTGACGCCTACTGCGGCCAGCTGCTTGTAGCGCTTGTCCATTTCGCGGCACGCCCAGTTGAGGACGATGGCGACCTGGTCGGCTTCGTTGATGATGGGTGAGACCAGATGCGGGAGCTTGCTGTATGGCGCGAATTCCAGGAACTTGGGATCGAAGAGGATGAGCTTCAGCTTGTCTGGCGGGAAGCGCAGGAGCATGGATTGGATCATCAGATTCATGCAGACGGATTTGCCGCTGCCCGTGGCGCCTGCCACCAGCAGGTGTGGGGCTTTCTGGAGGTCCAGCATGCAGACGCCGCCATTGATGTTCTTGCCCAGCATCAGTGGGATGTGCATGCGAGTCTTGGTCCAGGTGTCCGAGGAGAAGAGCTCGTGGGCGCAGACAGTCTTGCGGACCCGGTTGGGGACTTCGATGCCCGCCCGGTCCTTGCCGGGAATGGGCAGAAGCATACGGATGGCGCGGCTGGCTCTCAGGGCCATGGAGAGGTTGTCCTGGAGACCGCCCAGCCTGGAAAGGGGAACGCCAGAGCCCATCTGGATCTCGTAGAGGGTGACCTGGGGGCCAGGGATGGCATCCACCACCTCGGCGTCCATCCCGAATTCATCCAGGGTGCGCTGGAGGGTCTCGCGGCTGTCCGAAATTTCCTTTGCGCTATCCAGTTCCTGTTTGTTGCTTTGGAGGGGCTGGTAGAAGGCCAGCGCCTGGGGGAGGGTATAGGCGTTCGCTTCGGGGAACGCGCCAGCGGCGGAAGGCATGGGCTGCTGGGACGACATGGACATCGGCTGGGGTGGCGGAACCACGGGCGCGGGAGCAGGCATGGGCGTCACGGGCTGCTGAGGCAACTCGGGCTGCATCAGGGGCGGTTGCTGGACAACGGGCTCGTAGGGCCTGCGGGGAGGCGCAGGGGGCTGAGGTTGCGGCTGAGTGCCGTAGATTGCCTCGGCGGCTTGCCGTGCCGCGTCAATGGAAGCCTGGCCGCGGCGCATTCGGAAGCCCGCCTCCGCGGAGGGCTGCGGCACGGAAATCTGTGTGGCGAATACCTCCTGGGGCTGCGTTATGGGTTGCTGAGGCTGCTGGAATTGAGCGGGCTGGGGTTGCTGTGGCCAGGAGGGCTGTTGCGGTTGCTGGAATTGCGCGGGCTGTGGTTGCTGAGGCCAGGGCTGCTGCGGTTGCTGGAATTGCGGGGACTGGGGTTGCTGTGGCCAGGGCTGTTGGGCCTGCTGTTGTTGGGCCAATTCCGCCTGTTGCTGCATGCGGGCCAGTTCTTCTTCCTGGACTCTCTTGAGCATGGCTTCGTGGTCGGCACGGCGCTTCTCCAGATACTTCTCCCACTGTGGCATCAGGAGTTCCATCCAGTCGTATTTCCAGATGATGGACAGGGTGAGGATGATGATGGTAGCGGCGATGACAAAGCATCCGAAGGTGGAAAGGAGCCTGTGGATCAGACCGTGCCCTGGCTCGCAGAAGAGCTGCCCCACGACGCCGCCAGGGATGCTGCGGATGTTGAGGGCGGTTGTCAGGCCTTCAAATGCGGTGGGCCAAATGCCCAGCATGAGGGAGACTCCCACGCCAAAGAGCGGAATCGCCAGCAGGTAGTCCCATTTACGGGGGAGGAGTTTTTTGCGCCACAGGAGTCGTCTGAGGCAGCATACGATGGCCAGGAAAAGCAGTGGATAGGCGGCCAGGCCCAGGGTCACCAGGCATGCCCAGCCGAAGTGCGCTCCCACGGCGCCAATGAGGTTGTTGGGGTAGGCGACGCTATCCACGCCTCCCGCAAAGTAATCCATATCGGCGGGATAGAAGGGAAGCAGGGAAAATGCGGCGATGACGAGCAGGACCAGCAGGACCACGCGGTAGATGCGGAAGGCCTGGTTCTTTTCGTCGTTTCCATCCAGGTCAAGAAGATTTTGATTCGGATATTCAGGCATGTGTAGAAGAAAAATTCTTTTCAGCGGAAGTTGTAGAGGAAGACTGCGCCCAGGACCATCAGCGCGGCTGCCATGCGGCGCCAGAAGATGGCGGGGGACATCTTGTTTTCCAGAGCGGTGCATCCAAACCAGATGCAGATGGGCGTCAAGATGACGGCAAAAACTCCGCGGGTATTTTGCAGGATGATGCCGTTGACGGTGCCCAGTCTGCCGAAGCAGAAACTCAGCACCACGATGCAAGTAATCCAGAAGACAGAGTATGGGATGCTATGAAGGATTGCGGAGCGGGTGAATGCCTTCCGTTGTTGGGGCAGGATTGCCGCGGCAGTGATGCCAAGCAGGATGTATGTGAGAGCAGTGCAGTGCAGTGCGGCCAGTTCCATGGAGAAGCCCAGTTCGCTGTGGAGACGCTTGGTCAGCAAAGTCAGACAGATGTCGGAAAGGCAGAATGCACAGGAGCCGCCCAGGACGTATCCCAGGGCTTTGAGGGGAATCGCCTTCCCCGCGTTGTTCAGGACGAATGCCGCCAGGATGGCCAGGGCGATGGCGAGAATCTGAAAAATCCCGATGTGCTCCTCAAAGCAGATGACCGAAATGACCGCCAGCAACGGCAGTTTCAGACCCAGAAGCGGGACGATGCGTGAGGCCTCCACGTGTTTCTGGGCGGCGAAGATGGCAATTTGTCCCAGGCTGAAAAAGAGTGTGGAGCCAATCAGGATGGGGACTCTGTCCAGAAATCCCTCGGTGAAGAGTCTGCTATCCCAGAAGCCCAGCAGGAGCGCCCATGCCAGGAGTCCCATGACCAGCGCGGCATTCAACATCAGCCCGCTGGAGGTGAGTCCCGGCGTGCGTTTGAGCGCCCAGGTGGAGGAGAGGAACGCCCCTGCGGAGAGTAGCGCGGTCAGAAAGCCAGATGCCAGACCAATCCAGTCCATCCCGTTCCGTTTCTAGAGTTCGTCAAAAGCCAGGATTTTGATGCCTGCGGCTTTGAGGGCATCCAGTGCCTTGGCTTCGTTGCCGAAACGGAAGACCATCATCGGGTCGGGAGTCTTCTTCTGGGAGACGGTGTACATGTATTCCACGTTGATGCCCGCGGCATCCAAAGTCCCCAGCACTTTCGCCAGGCCGCCTGGGACGCCATCCACGGAGACCACGGTGACGGAGTGGACCGCGCAGACCACACCCTGGGCTTTCAGGGCGGCGACTGCCTTGTCCACATCATCCACCAGCAATCGGAGGATGCCGAAATCCGCGGTATCTGCGATGGAGATGGCCAGGATGTCCACGGTGGCTTCGCCGAGGATCTTCGTGACCTCGGCCAGTCTGCCGACACGATTTTCCAGGAAAATGGAGAGCTGTTTGATTTCCATTTGCGTGCTCCTTCGGTTGGGGTTATTTCTGGCGCTTGTCGATGACGTGCTTGGTCTTGCCTGCGCTTCTAGCGATGGAACCGGGCTCCACTAAAGTGATTTTGGCGTTGATGCCAATCATGCTCTTGATCTTCAGCGAAATCTCCTTCCGCAGGGATTCCAGCACGGAGACCTGGTCGCCGAAGAGCTCGGGGGTGACTTCCACACGGACTTCCAGGTCGTCCATGGCGCCTTCCCGGGTGACCACCAACTCGTAGTGGGGGACGATGCCCTTGACCTGCAACAGCAGCGCCTCCACCTGGGAGGGGAAGAGGTTGACGCCACGGACAATCAGCATGTCGTCGGAACGCCTGCGGATGGGGTCCATGTGGACGAGGGTCCGCCCGCAGGAGCAGCGCTCGTAGGTGAGCCGTGTGATGTCGTGGGTGCGGTAGCGCAGCAGCGGCATGGCCCACTTGTCCAGGGTGGTGAGAACGAGCTCGCCTTCGCAGCCAGGAGGCAGTTGTTCGCCGGTTTGCGGATCCACGATTTCCGGGAAGTAGTGGTCTTCGAAGATGTGCATGCCAGGACGTCCGTCACAGCCGCCTGCCACGCCAGGCCCCATGATTTCGGAGAGTCCGAAGATGTCGTGTGTCTTGATGCCCGTGCCCTGTTCCATGCGCTGGCGCATTTCGTCAGTCCAGGGCTCCGCTCCGAAGAAGCCGTGTCTGAGGGTGGATTTGCGTAGGTCGATGCCTAGCTTCTCCGCGACCTCCATCAAGTGGATGAAGAAGGAGGGCGTGCAGCAGATGGTGGTGACGCCCAGGTCTTGGATGAGCATGCAGAGCTTTTCCGTGTTGCCGCCACCCTGGGGAATGACAGTGGCACCCACGCGTTCCATACCCTGATGAGCACCCATGCCTCCCGTGAAAAGGCTGTATCCATAGCCGATGACCGCGATGTCCTCTTCTGTGACGCCACCCATCAGGAAGCACCGTGCCGCAGTCTCACTCCAGGTCTCCAGGTCCCCACGGGTGTAGGAAACCACGATGGGCTTTCCCGTGGTGCCGCTGGAGGCATGAAGACGGACGATCTCGGAGCGGGGAACCGCGTTGAGACCGTAGGGATAGTTGTCCCGCAGGTCGGTCTTCTGGGTAAAGGGCAGCTTGACGATGTCCGCCAGGCAACGGATGTCCTCGGGCTTCAGACCCTTGGCATCAAATGCCTTGGTGTAGAAGGGGCTGTGCTCGTAGGCGTGTTTGACAATCTTCTGGAGGCGCTCAAACTGGAGCGCCTCCAGCTGGGGACGCTCCATGAAATCCTTCTGAGACAATGGGTTGGAAGGCTTGGCAGTATTTTCCATTGTAGTTCATTCCTTCAATTTCGACAGCCTTTCTCCGTAGGAGAAGACATAAACAGACATACTATAATACGGAATGCGACTACGGCCCGTGATATATAAACACGAAAGGCGGCCACAGGGCAATTTTGCCCCATGGTCGCCTGATATTCCGGATTTTGCTCAGAGGTTGGTGTCTTATGCTCGGAACATCCCCTGGATGGTCTGGGATTCCGCCTGCTGGATAGCCTTCAGGGTGGAGAGGACGGTCTGGATGATGTCCTCATGCTGTTTGAAGAGATCCTTGATTTGTTCCATCTCTTCCTCGGCGCGCTTGATGTCTGCGCCTTTTTCTGTGGCTTCGGCGTTCTTGATGCCCGCCCAGCCCTGTCCGACGGATTCTACCAATTTTGTGAGTGCTCCGTATCTCAAGGCGCGGATGCCCTGGATGTCCTGCAGTTGGTTTGCCTTTGCGTAGCCGGCATCCATCTTCATGGATTCGGTCCTGGCGGTGAGTTCCGTCTTTGCACTCGTGTAGTTTTGGAGCGCGACCGCACCGCCATTGTCCAGGACTTCCTTGTTGGTGAAGAATGCCTCGGTGTATGCCTTTGCCAGATCCTTCTGCGCGGGGGTCAATTCCGCATTCTGGTCAATTTCTCCGAGGATTTCAGCCTTTGTCTTGGCGCCGCCCGCACAATCGGTTTTGACCTGAGTGGATTGGGGTTCGGGAAGAGTTTTCTCCATGTTCACCTGCGCCTGGCTCAAGGCATTTTTGGCTTCGAGTGCGGGCTTGGCGGCGGTGGAGGCCGCCGTGAAATCCTTTCCTGCCTGGTTGACGCCGTATTCATTGCGGAGGTTTGTTTCCTGCGTCATGCCTCTTCCAGTCTGGATGAAGCCGTGGAGGGCTTGGATGCCGGAAATCACGGCGGACGCGAGACCGAAGAACAGCCCCAACTTTGCGGCGTATCGCTGCATGTCGGCCTGTTCTGTGATTGCCTGCTGGATCTGCAGGCTTTGTTCGGAACGGATGAGACGTGCCGCATTGCGCTCTTTCTGGGCGGTCTCCTGCATCAATGCCAGCAAGGAGTAGAGATCGAACATGATTTTGCCCATGGCGCTGGAACCAGTGGACGCAAGCATTTTTGTCGTGGCGGCCTGGGTGGCGGAGTTATCCGTGGCGTTGCCTTTTCCTTCATTGAGGGCCTTCTCCAGGAAATTGATGCAATCCTGTTCGGTCAGGTTGTATTTCGCCATGAATTGCTGAATCGCGGTTCCCAGTTTTGCATCGGCTTCACGGAAGGAGTGCATTGCCTGTGCCAGTTCGGTGAAAGTCGTGGATTGCTTTTGGTCCGCGTTTGCGGGAGCTGCGGGGTCTTGTGGCGCGTCAGTGATGACGACCGCAGGGCCATTCATTCCCAGTCCAGGAGCGGCAGCCTTGGTTTCCTTGGTTCCCGGGGCGACCTGGGTGGCCCCTTGGGAATTGAGTTTCTTCATCAACTCGTCGTATTGTCCGACGTTTGCATTGTTCTGGGTGCCCCCATTAACGTTTTGAATTCCCATGGTATTGTCCTTTCCCTTATGAAGTTGTGAGGATATAGTTCAAGTGGGAGGAATGCGTGACGGCCAGGAGATTGTCCCTGTCCGTCGCGCCGTGTGTGATTACACTCCCATGGCTCCCAGTTTTGCGGAGATTTCGTCCATGGCGTTGGCGTCTTTTTCAATGAGGCTGGCCAGTCCGGTGAAGGAGCTCTGGAGCAAATCGATGAGTTTCTTGAGTTCCTCCTCTTCCTCATCCATTCTCTGCTGGAGTTGCTGGAGGATTTTATTCAGGAGGGTGAGGTCGACTTGTGCATCCGCGGCCGCCTTGTTGGTGAAGGTGCTCTCGAAGGAAGTGTATGCATTGGCGGCGGTCAGTCCCAGGGAAACGACTTTGAGGGCTTTCATTGCGGTCTGGAAGGCCTCTCCGGCGCTTGCGCCACCGGTGAGGGCGGCGGTGACGGCCATGACGGCCAGGTTGATGCCCAGCATGATGATGCCCGCCCATTTCATGGCTTCCTTCTTGTCCATGTCATGCTTTTCCATGAGATGCTTCATCAGTTTTTCCTGGAGTTTCTCCATGCAGTCGGTCTGGGTAAGGACGGCGCTGCCTACGGCGAGCAGTGCGCCGACGACGGGCCCTACCGCCAAGCCGCCGGTGGCCACGCATACGACCGCCGCCACGACCACCGCCACGATAGCGAAGAGCCAGCCGAAGATCTTGCGTCGTCTCTTCTGCTTTTCGGCCTCCTTTGCCTTCTGGATGCTTTCATCCAGTTTCTTGACCTGTTCCTGGTGGCGTGCGGAGATTTCGGCCTGGTTTCCTTCGATGCGCTTTCTGGAGAGTTCGATTTGCTTGTCGGTGCTCTTCATCATGAGGAATGCGATGAGTTTTTCCAGTAACTCGGTGGTGATGGCCTTGTCTGTGCCGGAGGTCTTCAGCGTTGGACCGTTGGCGATGGGCTGAATGCCGCTGGCGCTCTTGGCCCCGTTGGTGCCGTTGGTGGAGATTTTCAGTCCTTCGCGAGCCAGGATTTCCGTCATCTGGCTGATGACCTTTTCCGTCTCGGTGGCGTTGGTGGAATCCTGTCCCATCAACTTCAGCATCATCTCGTAGAGTTCTTTGCTGTTCGTCTTCTCGTTGCCGTTGATTGCTTCGATTGGCATTTTTCGTTCTCCTTAATATCTGAAATTATGATTACGCTTCCTGCTTTTCCTCTTCCTCGTCTGCCTTGGCCAATTCGGGGTGCGTGGAATTGATGGCGGCCAGCATGACCAGCGCCTTTTCGCGGATGCTCTTGGTTTCCGCCTTTCCCTCGGGGGCGTATTCCAAGGCTGCCATGGCGGCGTATCGTGCCTGGGCGTAGTCCTTTTTCATCAGGAAGCACTCCGCAGAGTAGTATGCCGCATCGGGGGTATTCAGATCCAGGAATGCCGCCATTGCGTATCTGCGAATTGCCTCGTCGAATTTCCTCTGACGCTGTGCCACACCGCCGAAGGCCAGCCAGGAGCGGGCGTCCAGCTGGTCGAGAAGAACCATCCCCTGGAAGACTTTCTCCGCGTCATCCAATTTGCCGGCATTATAGAGATTGACGCCGAGATCGTAGATGGCGTCGAATTCCGCATTGCTGATTCCTTTGAGGTCTCGCAGGGCGACGGAGCCGTTCTTTTTCATCAGTTCCATGGAGATATCCATGTATTCCTTTAGCGTGTTTTCAAATTGAGTCGGCATTTTCTGTCTCCTTTTGTTGAAACGAGCGATTTCACGTTGCTCGTTGTTTGTCCTGCATACTATATATGACGAAGAAAGACCATGCAGGTTCCTGCTTTTTGAAAAAAAATCTACAGCCTGTATGGGTTCATCAGATTTCGGAATTTCCGCTGTCGTTTGTTGATTTCGTCCTGGTCGGGGTCATTTCCCTGTGCGCGTCGGAGGTCATTTCGTTTTGCTTCGGCCTCCAGGCGTTCCTGGTTCCATTCCATTTCCCAGCGGTCCATTTGGGCATCCAGCTCCTTTCGTTGTTCCGGGGTCAGCTGGACATCATCCAGGAGATGCGGCACTTCCTCCCTGGTAAGTCCCTGTTCCGCCAGGAATCGGTCCGTCTCCTGGATCCGGAGATCGGCCTGTCTCATCAATTCTTCGGAATCACGGATGGTCTTCTGAATCCCCGCCAGGTATTCCGCTATTTCGTCTGGGGTTTTGTTTGGGAGTGGAGATGCCATTTTTTACTCCTTAGTCCTTCGCTGACTTTTTGTCCTGGAAGAGTCTGCACGCACCAAGACAGCATGGTAATGTCATCTGCCTGGGGCACATCGTATGAGAAGGTCATGACGGACTCCATGACCTTCTCGCAGATCACCTGTGCGGTGGGGGCGCTCTTCTCCGATGCAGTGATTTCCTCCAGGGTTTGGAGGAGTCGTTCCTCTCCGAAGAGTTGGTTCTGGGCATCCTTCGCTTCGGTGATGCCGTCGGTATACAGGAAGATCTTGTCTCCCTGGTGGAGTGTGTATTCTTCTTTCCTGAACTTGAAATCCTTCATAACGCCCAACACGAGATTTGCCTCGTTGTGCTGGATCGTCCAGTTCCCTTCGGTTTCGTGATAGATTACGGGACGGACATGTCCCGCGTTGACCACCTCCAGTTTTCCTGTGGTCAAGTCCATGATGCCCATCCATGCGGTAATGAATACCATCTCCTTGTTTCCTTCGCAGATGTCCTGATTTGTCAGGGCGAAGACTTCGGTGATTTCGTGGTTGCTTTGTGCGTAGCTTTTCAGGAGTGTCTTGGTATGCATCATGGTCAAGGCAGCAGGGAAGCCTTTCCCCGAGACATCGGCTACCAGGAATGCAATGCGGTTGGGGGAGACGAAGAAGAAATCGTAGAAGTCCCCGCCCACTTCTTTTGCGGCCTGCATATTGGCGAAGACATCGAATTCCTGTCGCGTAGGGAAGGGCGGGAAGACGGAAGGCAGGATGGAATGCTGGATGGTTCGTGCGTAGACCAGTTCCTTGCCGATTTGAGCCGTTACCTCCGCGATGTAATGTCGCAGGGATTTCACGGTGGAGTTGATGTCGTTGCCCAATTCTACGAATTCTTGTGAACCCGATAGGTTGATGACTTCATCCAGATTGCCGTTTGTGATGCGCTTGAGAGAGGTATTGAGGCTGAGAATTTTCGCGATGACGGTCCTGCGCAACAAAATCAGTAGGAAAATGCCTTGCGCCAGAAGGACGAGTAGGATCACCACCCAGAGGCAGATTGCGGCGATGTCTCGGACTTGCAGGGCATTCTGGAAGGGAATGACGGCCAGGACGATATGCCCGTGATTCTGGAGGGATGGCATGCAGAGGACCTTCTTGCCGTTCAATACCTGTATCAGCATCTCTCTCGTGTGGAGATTTTCCGAGATTTCCTCTACATTCAGGCCAAGTTCCGCCAGATTCTTGCCGATGTGCTTGTTATGGAGGTTGCTGATGATATTGTAGTTTTCATCGGTGACAATGACATACCCCTGCATGGCGGTGTGCCAGTTGGTGGTCAGGCTGATGGACTGCGCCGCCAGGATTTTCAGGTAGGTCTCCTTGTCTATGCCCAATTCCACAAATCCCGAATTGTCCGGCAATGTCTGCGCCACAAATTTACGAGTGACGTCCTCTTGTTTTTTTGTCTCGTTGTTGTCTATGGTGATATTATGTCGGAGTTGTTGGGTGACGAAGGAGGTCTTTCCATCCAGCAATTCCAGGAATTTTTTCGTTTCCTCGGTATCGTGGAAATCAAAGCCGAGGGATTTGTTTTCCGTGGATTGGATGACGATGCCCTGCTGGTTGACCAGGTTGATTTCGCTAATCGTATATTGCGTCAGGAATTTTAGCAGTTCTTCCTGCGGATGTGGTCTTGTGGTCGTCTCCAGGTTGTTTGCGATGAAGTTGCATATCATGTATACGTATCCTTCTGCGCATTCCTGATAGACCCGGTCGATGTCTTCAGTGACGATGGTCAGGCATTTTTCCGCCTGCCTGCAGGAGATGTGAGTAAGCAGGACGTAAATCAGGAATGAGGTTCCGAGGAAGACCAGCACAAGGCAAGTGGTCAACCAAACCAGCATTTGGGTAGTAAGATGTTTTTCCTTGAAATTCATCTTTTGGAGTGGGGGTCTCTGAATGGAAGGGAGTTCATCGAGTGGTCCCCAATGGGGTTATAGAAAAGCACTACCCATAAAATAATGCATGTTTCCTCTTTGTCGTGTCAATGGAAAAAGATAAAGGAAGTATGGGAAAAGAATAGATGTATTCTTTTTTTCGTATATAGTATCGGCGAATGCTTTTGCTTGGGTCGTTCTCGTCTTGTTTTTGCAATGGATTGCATCTTATGGAACTGAATGAATTTTTGGTTGATTTTGGAAAGATCGTTGGAGTTCCGGATTTGCGTGTTGACGAAGATGAACATTGCGCTCTCTCCGTAGATGAGATGGTGGTCCATCTGCAGGCGGACAAACTCCACGACGCGCTGTTGATTTACGGCGAAGTCAGTGAATTGCCTCCGGAATGCGGCGAAGATTTCTTCCGTGCCCTGTTGGAGATGAATTATCTCTTTTCTGGCACGCGTGGGGCGACGCTCTCCTTGAAGCCAGAAAGCGAGATGCTTGAGTTGGCGATTCTGCTTCCCAGTTTCACATATTGTTCCATGGAAAAGATGCTGAAAATCCTGGAGTCCTTCGTCAACTCGCTGGAGACCCTTCGGAATTTCATCCAGGACTACCGTTCTGGTGTGAATGCGAAGACCGCTGCTGCTGAGACTGAGGATAGTGGTGCAGAAGCCTATCGGGGGATTCGGGTATAGTCTAGTCTAATTCTCAATTCTCAATTCTCAATTCGGGCGATATTGCATTACAGCTGGATTGAGTCTAGTTCTTGTTGTTCCTTGCGTTCGTTTTCCAGCTGTTTCACCCACTTTAGGACTTCCACCACGGGGTCGACCAGTTCTTCCGGAATAAATTGTTCTGGTTGCACGTCTTTATATAGCGCACGTGCCAGGGGGACATTTTCCATGATGGGGACTCCCGCCAGATATGCCTCACGGCGAATGAGTGCGGCGATTGCATCTGCTCCCTTGACCGTTACCTTTGGCATGGGCATGTCCTTGGGGTCATAATAGATGCCCACGGCCAAATGGGTGGGGTTGGTGACAATGACGGTGGATTTTCGTGCTGCCTGGGCGGGTGGGGGGCCATTGAGGATTTCCTGCTGGAATTGCTTCTGGGCCTGTTTCACCTCCTGGGAGCCTTCCATTTCCTTGTATTCGCGCTTGACTTCATCCTTGGTCATCATCATTTCCTTGGTGTAGTTCTTCTGTTGGAAGAAGAAGTCAACGGCGGCGATGACGACGTATCCGAAGATCGTATATCGGACCAGGTCCTTGAGGACGACTTTCAGTACTGGCATCACATCCGTCTCTTCTCCAAAGCAGATGGGCAGCAATGCAGGGATATTCCTGATAATCAACTTATGGATGAGATATCCCAGGAAGGATACTTTGACGACGTTCTTGACGAATTCGAAGAGATTCTTCTTGCAGAAAATCTTCTTGAAGCCCGAGACGGGATTGATTTTCTCAAGATTGGGTTTTATGGGTTCGAAGGTGAAGAGGAAACCGATTTGCGCCATGTTTGCGGCAACACCCGTTACCATGGCCGCTCCCACGAAAATGAAGGTATGCTTGACGATGATGATAATGGTGGCCTTGACGGCCTCTTGAATTGCCAGAGCATTCTCCATTCTGCATGCCTCGCCGACGAATGCGATGAGTTTTTCCAAGTCGTCCACGAGGACCATCCCCAGGATGGTCGCCACGGACAGGAGTACAATCAGCAGTGCGGTGGAGACGATGTCCCTGCTGGAGCAGACCTGACCCTTTTCGCGGGCGTCCCGCAATTTCTTCGGGGTCGGCAGTTCAGTTTTTTCGCCTGAGGATTCCGCCATGTGTGTCTTACCCGATTAATAGATGCCGAAGGGGCGTCAGGAGGGAATCTTCGTCAGGATAGACCAATACATTCAAAATATACTGGAGATATAGAATCAGCATGAAGATACCCAATGCGCTTTTGATGGGCATGGAGAGAAAGAAGACATTCAACTGGGGGGCGGTTCTGTTGACGAAGCCCAGGCCCAGGGTTGCCAGGAACATGACGATGATGACGGGAGCCGCCAGGACAACCGTGGTGCCCATCATGTGATCCAGGGTATCCAGCATGTATTTTGGCGTATCGGGAGACATGCCTTTCAAATGTTCGAAGACGGGCCAGATCTTGTAGCTCCCGTAGATGGCTCCCAGTAGCAAAAGGATTCCGCCTGAGATAAAGAAGAGTGTTGTCATGATTTGGGTGAAGAAGATACCTGTGGTGGAGACCTGTGTCCCACTGAGTGGCGAGTAGACTTCACCCATTGTTGCGCCGCGCTGGTTGTCGATGAAATTTCCCACGTTTTCCGCGATCCAGAAGGGTATTGCGGAGAAGAATCCCAGTAGGAAGCCGATGACAGCCTCTTTGGCCCCGTAGACCATCAGGGCGTTCATGGTGATGTCGGGAGGCATTTGTCGGAGGATGAAAGGCACTGCAATGGCGGAGAATGCCACCACGATGCATTTTCGCGCGGAGCCTGGGATCATGCTGTCGGTGAGTGCGGGGCAGATTGCCATTGCTCCACCGATGCGTGCGCCGACCAGCGTAAACGCCATGATATGCCTGTAGAATTCCTCCATCGTCTGATTAATTGGAGAGATATGGGAATTGTGAGAAGATTTCCTGTGTATATCGGATAATCTGTGAGCCCATCCACTGTGCGGAGAACATCAGGGTGATGGAGATGGCAATCAGTTTGATGGCGAAGCCCAGAGTCTGTTCCTGGACCTGCGTCAATGCCTGCAAAAGGCTGACGAGTAGCCCGATGACCGTCGCAACCACAATGGGCACCATGGAGAGTTCGAGGATAAGGATGAGTGCCGTCTGGGCGTAATTGAGAAGCATCGCCTGGTCCATGTGATTCTCTCCTTACAGGTGATAGCTCAGAATCAGTCCCTGGATCAATCTTGCCCAGCCGTCGACGAGGACGAAGAGCAGGAGTTTGAAGGGCAGTGAGATGGTAACGGGGGAGACCATCATCATACCCATTGCCAGCAGGATATTGGAGACGATGATATCGATGGCGATGAAAGGAAGATAGACGAGGAAACCGATTTGGAAGCCCCTGGTCAATTCGGATACGGTGAACGCAGGCAGGAGGATATAGAAACTATCGGTTTTGATGTCGGGTGTCTGGCCATTTTCATCCGCCCAGAGTTTTTCTGCAGTTCCCGCGAAGAAGAGGAGGTGTTTTTCCTCGGTGTTTTTCAGGAGGAAATCCCGGAATGGTTCTGCGGCTTCTCGGAAGAGTTCGAGTTTTTCGACAGCGGTGCCTTCCGTTGCGTTTGCGTTCTTGATGATTTCCCAGGAACGATCCATTGCGGGCGCCAGGAGATAGAAGCTCAGGATGAGCGCGATGGCGTTGAGGACCATGTTCGGTGGGATGGACTGGATGCCCAGGGCATTTCGGATCAGCGACATCACCACGACGATTTTGAGATAGGAAGTGGCAATCATTGCCACGAAGGGCAGCAACGACAGTCCAGCCAGGAGGATAATTAATCCAAATGGGTCGGTATTGAACATAGGGAGAGATTACTTGGCAATGAATTCAACCGCCAGGGTGTTTCCGTTTTCCAAGGGTTGTAGGGAGCCTTCCACGAGTTTCTTTTGATTCGTGGCGAGGGTGCAGAGGCGCAGATGCCCTGCGTCTTCCAGGCATTTGTCCAACGTGGCGCCTTTCTGGAGCATTTTCAACAGGTCCGGCAGTGTGACGGGGATGGGGTTTCCTGCGAAGACTCCCAGTTCATCACTCCCTTGCCATAGGACAGGGACACTTTGGAAGGTGAGTTTTTCGCCGTCGAGGGTAGCGGAGATTTGGAATTTGTCTGCCACGATGACCTGGACTTTCCAGGGCGTGGAGTCTGGAGGGCATTCGGGAAGGAGAATTCGGTCTCCCGGGGCCAAGTCCTGCAATTCCTTTTGGGAGAGGCTGAATTTTGCCAGCATGACTTGAGCCGGAAGTGTCTTGTCGCCGATTTCCGGGGTCATGGGATTGAGATGCTTTAGTTGTCCGAAATCGTGGATGAGTTCGGGCGTCAGGGTAAGCAGGAATGAGATTTGTTCTTGCCCATTGGACAGGATGCGGAAGACACGTGCATTTCCGAAGGCACCATCGTCTGCGGGGGCGATACCGAGGATTTGCAGGTGTTCTTCAGAGATTTCCTCCAGTAATTGGAAGAGTGGTGCCAGGTCGTTTTCCACTACAGCCAAAAGGAGGGGTTCGGGGACTTCCTGGGATTGGAGAACATTTGCCAGGGTGGGGAAGAGTTCGGCGCAGTGTTCATCGTCTGGGATGCCGAGCAACGCGTTGTTGTTGCCGAAGCGGACCTGGAGCGCCAGGGCGATGCCAGGACGTTTGCCCCCGAAGGTCAAGGTGCTTTCCGGGGTAGGCCAGTTGCATTTTGCGGCGTATCCAGGCGAGGCGAGGATGCTCTCTGCGTTGAGTTTTGTGAACTCTGGCCAGTTGGCGATGATTTCAGAAACAATCATGGTTGCGACAGGAAAAATGGTGTCGATTTACGCGTTTTCTTCGGTGCGTCTGTTGGCGGCGCGAAGAATGCTGATACGGACATTCGGGAAGGTGGACAGCTGTGTCGTGAGATGCTCAACCAGTTGGGATTGATTGCGTTCCAGCAACAGGGCGACATTGTTTTGCGTGGTGGAAAAACTTACGGCGAGGGTGCCATCGGAGACTGTGATGGAAATGGCGGCGCCGTCCAGGACGTTGGGTTGGAGTTGGATCTTGATTTCGCTGGTGTTCGTCAAGGGATTTTCCACCACCTGCATGGTTTGCACGACACCTTCGGCTGCCTGGAAGAGCTCGGGAGGAAGATTTGCCCGCAGTGCCTGCGCTGTGATGACTTCGATAGGGGGCAGGGTGACCTGGTAGAGCTGTGTGGTCTCCGTGGAAGCGACCGTCATGGGCACTACCACGAATTGTTTTGCGATGGCGCTTCCCGTGGTGTCCACGGAAAGAATCCGCTTCTTGGAGAAAACTGCCGCGGTGTCCTCTTCAACAGGTTCGGATACAACGGCGTCCTCAGGCAGAACGGGGATTGCATCGGCAGTTGTGGTTTGCATCGGCGTCGTAGAAACGGCGGAATGCTTCACCTGGGGTTGGGCTGCAACGCCTGCATCCGTAACAACGACGGAGGCGACGGGGTGACTCTGGGAGCCGGAGGGAAGCTCGTTTACGAAAGGAGTCGCCTGAGGCAGGGGGGCCGCGATGGCGGTGGCTTCCGCGTTG
>DCIO01000095.1:13170-42054 GCA_002315885.1 Lentisphaeria bacterium UBA1724 | reverse complement strand
GGAACAACACAGTTCAAAAATACAATGGAGGACGATACGCAAGACGAAGGAATCCTTCCAGGGCAATCTTTCCTTCAACCTGCAACTCCAGCGTGTCACTGCGCCGCTTTTCGTTCTTTCTGGAACTGGCATCAACGATGATTTGAACGGCGTTGAGCGCCCCGTTGTTTTCCCCATCAAGGACATCCAGGAGCGTCGTGCCGAGGTCGTTCATTCTCTTGCCAAATGGAAGCGCATGAAACTGGGCTCCCTCAAGACCCAGCCCGGCCACGGCATTTACACTGACATGAACGCCATCCGTCCCGACGAGGAATTGGACAACCTGCATTCGTTGTATGTCGACCAATGGGATTGGGAGAAAGTGATTACGGACGAGACGAGAACTCAGCGACCAACTGAAATCCATCGGCGTGGACGGTATTCTTCCCGTGGACCTGCCTTTGGAAGAACGGGATGAGCCACTAGTTCCTCGCGTGATTCGTCGGGTGGTATAGTAAGTCTGCTGACGAATTTCAGTCGTTGTGCATTTTTCTTACTACCATGCGTTTCTTCCTCTTTTTTTATACATATTGTGCCTGCCGTTGCTTGCCCTGAATGTCCGGGATTTCGGGGTCAAGGGGGACGGGGTATCGGACGACACCGACGCGCTCCAGCGCGTATTGGACATGGTCGAGTCCCAGGAAGCGAAGTTTCTGGCGGGTCATTCTGAGCTACCCCTTTTTCCTGAGAATCCAGACTCAAAAATCAATCCTTCCACAATGCGGAAAATCGTAATCGCAATAGACTCCTTCAAGGGAAGCCTGAACTCACTGGCCATTGGCGAAGCCGTCGCCACAGGGATCCGACGGGTATTTCCAAACGTGGAAATCGTCGTCCGTCCCCTGGCGGATGGTGGCGAAGGGACCGTGGAAGCCCTTACATTGGGCATGAAGGGCACGCTTGCCGCCAAGCAAGTCCATGGACCATTGGGCGAGGTGGTTTCCTGCCTATACGGCCTTCTCTCCGATGGAAAGAGTGCGCTATTGGAGATGTCAGGGGCTGCCGGCTTGATGTTGGTCCCCACGGAAAAACGCAACCCCGCCAAGACCTCCACGCGGGGAGTGGGAGAACTCATCGCCATGCTTATGGACGCGGGACGCCGAGAATTCATTATCGGCATCGGTGGAAGCGCAACCAACGACGCGGGGGCAGGAATGCTCCAGGCGCTGGGCTTCCAGTTGCTGGACCGACATGGACAGCAAATTGCCTCGGGATGCGACGGCCTTGGAACACTTTCCGAAATCCGCCTCGACCACCAGAACCCACTGCTGGCACAATGCCATTTCAAGGTGGCTTGCGATGTGGACAACCCACTCTGCGGACCACGTGGATGCAGCGCGATCTTCGCCCAGCAAAAAGGCGCCACACCACAGCAAATCCCCATAATGGACGAAGCAATCGGACATTTCGCGCAATTGACGAAGGAGGCAATTCCCACTGCGGCCCCAGACTACCCGGGTTCCGGCGCGGCAGGCGGGATGGGATTTGCGCTACGGACCTTCCTCAATGCCGAATTGATGCCAGGCGTCAAGCTTGTTCTGGATGCCACGCACTTGGAAGACGATATCGCCACGGCGGACATCGTCGTTACAGGCGAAGGCTGCCTGGATGCACAGACTGCCATGGGGAAAGCACCATCAGGAGTCGCCAAACTCGCCAAGAAATACCACAAGCCCGTCATCGCATTTGCGGGTTGCATCTCCCCCGGCGCCCTCCAATGCCATGATGCGGGGATCGATGCCTTTTTCCCAATCCTACGCACGCCAATCTCCCTGGCAGACGCCATGAATCCCCAACGCACGGCACAGAATGCCGCAGACACCGCAGAGGAAGTGTTCCGGCTGTGCAATATCCTGAAACACTAGCTCCGCAAAGCAACATTTGAGAACAACGCGTTACATTTATAAAAAGACCCGAATTCCGCTTGTTTTCCAATAGAATCCTACAAAAAATGAACAAGATTCGTTTTGCCACCGTCGGCCTGGGCCGCATGGGCCGTGGACACGTCAATGAAATCCTGGGTGCAGACCCCAGCCGCTTTGAGCTGGTGGCAGTCTGTGACAACACCCCCGAGCGCCTGGAGAATCTCCCCGCAAACTGGGGAACACAATACACAAAATACGCCTCTTTGGATGAAGTGCTGAAGGATGACCGCATTGACCTGGTCACCCTGGCAGTGCGCCATCTGGACCATGTGCCCCTGGCGAAGCGCGTGCTGGAAGCGGGAAAATACTGCATGACGGAAAAGCCCATCGCCACCAGCGTAGCCGAAATGAAGGACTTGATTGCCTGTGCAGAGAAGCATCCCGGAAAGCTCTTCCTGCGTCACAACCGCCGCTTCGAGCCCGAGTTCACCAAAGCGAAGGAGTTGATGGACAGCGGACTGATTGGCGAAGTCCAATACATCACCATCAACCGCAGCGTGGGCTACTGCCGACGCAACGACTGGATGACCATGACGGAATTCTACGGCGGGTTGCTGACCAACTGGGGACCACACATGCTGGACCACGCGCTGCAGTTCCTGGAGAGCCCCGTGGTGGACATCTGGGCGGATGTGCGCCACTCCATCTCCATCGGCGATGGTGACGACCTATACAAGATTCTCCTAAAGGCAGCCAACGGCCGTCTGGCGGAAGTGCAGGTCACGGGAGCCAACACCCTCCCCGGCCGCGAACTGGAAATCATCGGCACCCGGGGAACCATCGCCATGGAACACGGCGCCAAGCGCCTGCATGTCCGCATGGTGGATCCCTCCATCCCCTTCAAGCCCCTGAAGCCACATCCCGAAAATCCCCCGCTGCAATACGGGAATTTCGACGAGACGCTGACCTTCGTGGATGCGGACTACGATCCCGCACCCTGCCAGATGACGGATGTCTGGAAACACTGCGCCGACACCATCCTGAATGGCGTGCCCTACCCCATCAAATACGAAGAGGCCCTGGAGGTCGTCCGCATCACCGAGGAAGTCTTCCGCAAGAGTGGCTTCCAGCCCATGCAGAAATTTCTAAAATAACCCCAATGAAAAAATTAACCACGAAAGTCCTGCTTGCGTTTTGTGTGCTCCTTTGGGCAACCTGCATTTTGGCTTCCGGCTCTCCTGAAAAAATGGAAAACGACATCAAGAAAATTGACACCAACATGGCCTGGCTCCCTGCCAATGGCGATGGTCTGAAGTGGTATCTCCCCTACGAAGCCCCCATGAAAATCGTGGGCTTGGCCTGGTTCGACCAACTCCATAACTACCAGCGCCTGCCACAACCGGAGCCCACTGCCACCGTAACACAATTCCCCCAGGGCGTCCCCACCGTAATTCCCGTGGAAAACTGCTTCGCCTATCACCTGGCACGGCATTCCGCAGGCGCACAGGTCCGTTTCCGCACGGACAGCACCAGCGTATCTCTGCAAGGCGCCACCACGGAGACTGGCGGCATGGACCACATGGCCTTCACTGGCAGCGGCGGCTTCGATGTCTATATGAAGTGGGATGGCGGCCCCTGGAAGTGCTTCGGTGTCACACGCACTGACCACTCCAAGTGCGAATTCTCTGCCACGATTGTCACCCATGTGGAAAAGACCATGCACGACGTCATCATCAATTTCCCGCTTTACAATGGCGTGAAAAACCTGGCAGTCGGGCTGGATGAAGGCGCCAAAGTGGAGGCCGCCACACCCTTCCAGAATCCCAAGCCCATCGTCTGGTACGGCACCTCCATCCAGCAGGGCGGCTGCGCAACCCGTCCCGGCATGGCCTCCAGCAATATCCTCTCGCGGATGCTGGACCAGGAAATCATCAACCTGGGCTTCTCCGGAAATGGCAAGGGCGAGCCCGAAATCGCAAAAATCCTGGCGGGAATTGACGCCAGCGCATTCCTGCTGGACTACTGCTGGAATGTGGACGCCAAGGGCCTGGAGGCATCACTGCCTGGCTTCATTGACATCATCCGCGCCAATCATCCCGAGCTCCCCATCATCCTGATTGCCCCCACCCCCGGCACGAACTCCATTCCTGAAATCCATTCGCGCGTCATCGACGAAAAATCCGAGGTGATGCAGAGGGAATGGAAAAAGCGCGTCCAGGCAGGAGACAAGAATATCTACTTCTTCGATACGCTGAATGGTGTTCTGGGAGAGGACTTCTGGGAATGCACCGTGGACGGCGTCCACCTGACCGACATGGGATTCTACAGATTCTGCCAGGCATTCTACCCGTTCTTGGAAGATGTATTGAAGAAATAGCAGGACCTGTAGGACCTATGGGGGGGGAGTCCTGTGCGTCGCAATTCTATTGCGGCGAGGTCGGTCCTGTGCGTCGCAATTCTATTGCGGCGAAGCCACATTACACATTGTATAGACCGCGTAGCTTGCGGGCGGCATTTCAATTTCGGTAACGCCTTCGCGGCTGGAGAGTTTCACTCCCTGGCTGACATATTTCGCGTGATATTTTGCGCAATCTTCCAGACCGAAAGATGCCTTCACCGCCTTACCGCTGGGATTGACTGCCACCAACACACCTGAGTCTGCCGTCCGGCGACCGTAGACCACGGGATATGCCTTCTCTTCCGCGAAGAGCACCCGGAAATCGCCGGCATTTCCTGCGGCGGGGCATTCCTTGCGCAACGCCAGAATATTCCGCGTGAAATTCAGCAGAGAATTGGGATCCGACTCTTGAGATGCCACATCGGGACGATCTTTGGACGGATCCAAAGGCAGATAGAAATTCTCCACGGGCGCGGTTGAGAAACCCGCCTTCTCCGTGGCATCCCACTGGATTGGCGTGCGAGCCACAGAGCGGTTATAGGAGCCTTCCTTATTGCCCAGCCCGTAGACATTGTCCATGCCTATTTCGTCACCTGCATAAACGAAAGGAACGCCAGGCAGAAGCATCATGAAAGCGATAGCTTCCTTCACGTCCTCGATGGGGCGTCCGCCACGGAGACGTCCCAAATCGTGGTTACCAGTAATGAGCCCCACGTAACCACTGCCCTTGATACTCTTCAGATGGTTCTGGAATTGCTGAAGGAAAGGCGTCGCGTCACCCAGACCTTCCCGATCAAAGAAGCTATGGCCATTGGCGAATGCAGAATTGCTGATGCGGTTCTTTTCGCTACGGAAGAGCAGTGTATAGCCAGACTCGCAGGCATGTGCCATGAAGTCCACATTGAAGCCTGCGCTAATGGCGGCCCGTGGCAAACACCACTCGGACACCAGAATCGCCTCGGGGTATTCCTTTTCCAGCCAGCCACGGTAATCGTGCCACAACTTCACCAACTCCTCGTGGGCATTCGGCCCCTTGATGAGACTGGCGGCCATATCCACGCGGAAACCATCGCAGCCCATGTCCAGCCAGAACTTCATCACTTCACGCAATGCCTCACGGACTTTCAAAACCTCGGGATGGTCCGTGGGCAACTGCCAGGGGAACTCGGGATCCGCTGGCGCAAAACCAAAATTCAATGCGGGCTGGCAGAAGAAGAAATTGATCATGAAATATCCGTCACGAGGAGCATAGCCGCTGACGAAGCGGTATCTGCCCGTGGACTGAAGCCACTCATCCGTCCATACATAGAAATTCTTGTGAGGATTCGTCTTGTCCTTCTGGGAATCCAGGAACCATGGATGTTGAATTGAAGTGTGTCCGGCAACCAGGTCCAGCAACACGTGCATGCCACGCTTGTGCGCCTCCTCAAAGAGACGCTTCATGTCATCGTTTGTGCCGTAGCGCGGTGCGACCTGGCAGTAGTCCGCAACGTCATAGCCCGCATCCTGGAAGGGAGACACAAAACACGGATTCAGCCAAATCGCATTGGCATTCAAACTCTTGATATAGTCCAACTTTTCAATGACGCCTGGCAAATCACCAATGCCATCGCCGTTGGTATCAAAGAAGGTCTGGGGATAGATTTCGTAAATAATGGCATCTTTCAGCCAGGAAGGCTCGCGAGTAAACATGGGAAAAACAACAAAAGTTAAGCACAACAAAAGAGGCAAAAAAAAGGATTTCCTTCTTTGTGCCTCTTGCGACGAATTTCAGATTTTGAAATTAGTACTTCTGAATGGTCAGGCCTTCGAAGGGTTTCAGGATAGAGCCGACGATGATAGCGCACTGATTGACTGCGCCATTGCTGCCAGTGCACCAGATTTCCGCGGTCTTCTGGGCGGCGCAGGATTCGGCGTGGCCATCCCAGAACGAGATATTGCACATGTCGCTGTGATTGGCGGAGAGGGTGAAGATATTGGGATCGTAGGTATAGTCACGGGGGCCCGCCTTGGATGCACCACGGGTGGTGGGGACTTTGCTCTCGCACTGGACGGAGCATGCCAGCATCCAGCGGACAGAGGGAGGAACGCTGCCGCTGTCAGGACGGCATCCCTGGCCGCCATTGCCCACGCCACAGACGATCTTGGGTTCGATGCCACCCCAGGTAGCATGAGTCGGTTCGCTCATATCAGTTCCCCAAGGCTGGCGGCGATAAGGCATAGCGTATGCCTGCTTCACAATCGCGATGTAATCATCGGAAGTGCCAATGCGTGGAGTGACCTTGTAGTTGGTGCAGTGCTCGACGCCAGTGGGCCAGTAGCCCAGACCCAGCTGACCATTGCCAGTGGGATTGGCCTTGCGGTTCGCCACATCCGTGGTGTTGTCATTGTAACACGCAGGATACATCCAGTATTCCTCATTGTTCACATAGCCAGGGACGGTGATGATATAGTCCTCGTAGTCGGAGGCATACAGCAACAATCCCAGGATGCACTGTTTCTGGTTGTTGACGCAGGAGATGGCACGAGCCTTTGCACGGGCTTTGGAGAGCGCGGGCAGGAGCATGGATGCCAGGATGGCGATGATGGCGATCACAACCAACAATTCAATCAAAGTAAAGGACTTTTTCATAAATGGGTTGTTTGTGGTTATGGGTTGTTCAAAAAACTTCTTCATTCCTTATTGTAGGCATTTACAAGAATAAAGCAAGCGTTTTTTTGGGGAAAATTCAACTAGTTTTTTTCACTTCTTTCGTGATTAAGATACCTACTGCCATAGGGTATATTATTCCGTGGCGACACATAACCGCGTCAAACCTCTTCTGCAAATGAAATCTTTCCTCTGCCTGTTGCTGGCAATCGCCGCCTGTACGTTCTTTGGTTGCGTTTCCGCCAGCCCTTCACCCATGAAATCCAAGAATGACACTGCAATCAACATTCGCCTCTGCGGGGGCACTCCCGCCATGCGGGCATTCCTGCGGCAACTTGGGGAGGTGACTGTATTCGCCAATGCGGACGAACTCTACCAGGCGGGCTACGCAGACCACATCCTCGTTGTCCTTCTGCCAGAGTACTCCCAGGGACGGCGTGTCGTGCAGGAAGCCACCCCCGAGTCCCTCCGTGGGTTCCTGGACTGGAAAGGCCGTGGCACTCGTTTCTACGTGGAGAACTATCCCTCTCGGGACTATCTGGCGCGGGAGGTCTTTTCCTATTTCCTCACGGGCAACGAAAACCACTTCAACAGAGAGACGATCTTCTGGAATGAGGATGTGCTCCAGGCACGGAATCACTTCTATTTTCCGACCGCAATCAACCGGCGATACATGCGGACCATTCTGGCAGAAGTCGGGAGTAATCTCAATGGCAATCGCTTCCCGCTCCTTATGGACGACCAGGAGGGATGCGTTTCGTCAGTAATGAACCTAAGTGACTTCCAGCCAGAATTCCAGCATCCCGACACCGCCTGGCGCAAATGCCTCACTGCCCTGTGGAGCGACCTGACGAAGCAACCCAAAGAGACCGTCGCCACCGCGCTGGACCGCGTTTGGCCAAAACCATACCAGCTTTCCCATGGCACCGATGTGGCCACCGCCCTGAAGAATGCCGTGGAGTGGCATCTGCATTGCGGACTCATGCCTGAACCCGACGGCAGCAAGGGCATCTACGAAATGCTCATGTCGGGGGACTTCTCTCTGCGGAAAAACTACCGCACGGACAGTGTCCTCATGACTGCCGCACTCCTGGCGGGATACGCCAAATACACCAACGACCAGGCACTTCTGCAAATCGCGAAGAACCTGGCAGATTTCCTCCTGGACCGGGGTATCCAGCAAGACAATGGCCTGCTTCGCTGGTATGACCACTCCCAGACAGTCTATGCCAATGACAGCGGACGCCATGGCCTCGCCCTGCTCTATCTCTGGCGGACCACGGGAGACAAACGCTATCTCGATTGCGCGGAACGCCTGGCAAAAGCCTGTCTGGCCTGGCTTGGTCCCAACGGCCTCTACAACGGCACCTTCTCCGGCCCCGAAATTCCCACCCAGGGTGAAAGCCGAACTCCCGTCTTCTACGGCGAGATGGCGGCATTCCTACTCAGTATGAATACGCCCGAAGCCACTGACGCAGTCCTGAAATTCGCAGAGCAAATCCACCTGAACGACCAGAGCATGGGGCACTCCAAGCCCGATGTACTCAGTCGCGCGCTGCTCCTCTATGCCAGCATCCACACTCTGGCAGAGGTGGATCAAAGCGCAAAACTGACCGAAATCCTGGATTTCTTCCAATCCCTCCAGGAGCCCTGCGGAGGCTTCCGGGAAGACAATATCTTCCAGCGCGTCCTGGAAGTGGAGGCCGCAGTGGCTAATGGCAATGGACACGACCGCATCGGCGACCAACTCTACTGCAACAACTACCTCTATCTGGCACTGGGACTGCTCAGGCGCGGAAAACTCTCCCCGACAATGCGAACTCAAGTCGAAAAGATGTATCAGGGCGTACAAAAATACCTGCTGGACATACAGCTAGCCAGCAACGACCCGCGCTTCAACGGCGCCTGGATGAGGGCATACAATATGGACCTACAGGAATACCACGGCATCGCAAACGACGCCGACTGGGGACCTTACAATATCATGACGGGATGGATCATGGGATACATCCCACTTACACTCCTGCAAGAACTCAACGGAATGCCCTTCATCAATGCAATAGAGTTCTGATGAGGCCAAACACTTTAGTTCAAGGATTTTCCCTGAGATAATCAGAGAAGGTGCAATAGCCTAGTTTTCTGCGACATCTTAACATATTCCCCCAGATGACTTCACCCTGGGATTCCGTAATGATTCCTGCATTCAGCGCATCCTTGAGAATTCCGCCCGTGGTTTTGTGAAGAAGGCAGAGTTCTTTAACGTATGCCGAAATGTCACGAAGATTATTGCTTGCAACAATTCCACCGTTTACCCAGGCAAGTGCAATCGCCGCCGCCTCTCCCCGACCGATAATCCTGTGACCGTCACCCGGCGCTGTAATCAACTTTCTGTAGAAATCGTAAACAGGAGTCCCAACGTCCATATCCTGAAGCATAGCCTCCCCCGCAGAAAGCAATTCATCTATTCTGGCTCGTAAATGAGAAACACACGGATTTGAGAGCTCGGAATAAACTACCTGTGGAATGACAATTCTTCCTGGATATAACCTTGCGAGAATACTTTCGTTTCTCACCCATAGAAAAGCTGACAAACAATCCGTGTCAAAAAAGAGAGGGCTAGTCGATGACATATTCGCTATCTCCCCCACCGCCATATACTAAATCAGGCCGAAACGCAGACAGCATCAACTCTTCGTACTTGCCATCGGAAATGGCTTCTTCTTCATGCAGTTTGTTGGCCAGGGTTATATAATATCCGAAACTGCCATAGGATTGTCCCTCAGCTGAAGGCCGATACAAATCCGTGCTGAAGCCCATGCGCTCCGCAGTGGAATACACGATGTTGTTGGAGAAGAATGCCTCGAACTTATTGCGTGCCAAAAATGCGCTGTTCTTCAATCGAATCATTGCGGCCTTATGACTTACGCCAAAATACTGCTCCAACCGGATTATATCCCCAAAGGTCAGCTTATTGTCGCTGTTCGACGATGCCAATTTTTCTGCCATGTTGTCAAATCCGACAGAGGGCATAAGGAAATAAGAAGCGAACTTGTCGGCTATTTTTTCCGTGTCCTTTCCCGATTCCGTGGCAATCACCATCGCACATATAGCCTTCATGTTTTCATCAAAAAACTTGTGGTAGAATTCATGGGCCATGGAAAAACGCTGACGTCCCAGGGACATGGCGGAATTTATTGCGATGACGCAGGTCCCCCCTTTTCCTTTCAGGCACATCCCACTTATGTTTTCCCCCATTGGATAGAAGACAGTCGTCAACCCATCGATTGACTGCGCCAATTCAAACACATTGACGGGTGAATACGCGTCCAATCCCAGCCTGCATCTGAGCTGGTTGGCCTTCGTCAGAATTTCAATGTCATTCATTTCTTTCCTTCTCCCCTCTCAACTAACGCCTGCATAAAGTCCAGATTCATGGCAATTCGATTGATTGCGCTAACCACTTCCAGGTCTTCTGGCGTAAAATCCCGTTTGCGGAACGCACAAATCATGGATGCAGGAGTAACACATTGCCCTTCAAGGGCATCAACAGAAACCCCAAAAACCGTCGAAAGTTTTTCCAATGATTCAGAGGAAATTGGACGTTCTCCTGTTTCAATCTTGGATAGATTGCTCTGATCAATCCCCAGGAAGGTGGCAAGGCACGACTGAGAGAGCCCCATCAATTCCCGCAGCATATGTATGTTTCTGCCAATCTGAATGTTTTTCATTTGCGTCTTTCCTCTTTGTCATCGCAATTAAAATAGCGTTCCCTGTCATAATTTCAATTTATTTTTAAATCGATTTTATGACAAAATGGATGATACGAATGACTCCTGAGGATGTCGCAACGTAGTGGTTAGACGCGTTTATCGAAGGAAGCTACCCGTGGTATATGTTGACTCGTTCCTGGATTTCCTCCATCCAAGTGGTTTCTCCCAGGTGGTCCGCCATATCGGAGCCATCGGAAAGATGGAGGTGCGCATGAGGAGGATCGCAATGGACGTCAGTTCCCGCAGTGGAAAGCAGATGGTATTTCAGGCAATACTGCCGATAGATTGGCGTATATTCCGCGGGGATGATGGGGTGTGCGCACTCGATGCCGTCGAATTGCACGAATTCCCGTAGCGCGTCCATGCGTGCCTCGTCTGCGTGGTTGAAATAATAGAACGGGTGTGCGATGAAGACCACCCCGCCTGCCTGGTGGACGATTCGGGCGACGCGGTCGGCGGAGGGGGTCTCGGGAAGTAGTCCCGGGATGCGATTCTCTCCCCAAAGGTAGCTGTACCACTCCTGGATATCCTTTGCCACGCCCTTGCGGATGAGATACTCACCCTGGATTTCATTCCGGACATGTGTCACGCCCTGGAATTCCACCGTGTATTCTGGGCGATATTGAAGTAGCAACTGCCTGCGTTCCGCCTCCGTATAGGAAAAGCCCAGCATCTCCACGCGACGGGAAATCGCCGCACCCATCTTCCGCTGATAGTCGTGGTATTCCTCTTTCAGGGCGGCAAATTCGGGGGTAGGCTCCAGAGGCAATCCCAGACACACGAAATCCATCTCGCCGTAGGGCGTGGTCGCAGTCAATTCCGCACCCGATAGATACCCTACCTCGGGATAGGATTTTGCCACACGCCGAATTTCCGGTAGTGCGTCGTTGTTATGGTGGTCGGTGATGGCGAAGGCACGCAGATTCAATTCGCGGGCACGCTGGAAATAGTATTCCGGCGGCGTACACGCGTCGTAACTCCACCAGGAATGAAGATGGAAATCAAATGTGGAATACCTGGACATCGTCAAAATCCGTGGAAATCCGTGAACGAAAAAGCAACAAAGGCTGTTGCGATGGATTGGATGCCTGCAACAGCCTTTGACTTTCGTGATTGGGTTGGAATTACGCCAGTTTTAGGGTAATGATCTGGAAGGGCTTGAGAGCGAAGGAGTATTCGCCCTTGGTGGCCTTCAGTTCGCCGTCGTCGGTCCACTCGATGGCGTTGGTGAAGGAGACCTTCTTGATACCGGAGTTCTTCGCCAACTTCAGAGTGCCCGTGGTATGGCGGCCCTTGGTCTCCACAATGCGCAGAATCAACGCGTCGGACTTCTCAGCGCGCTTAACGACTTCCAGGGAGACGCCGTCCCCCGAGACGCTGACGGGGCAAGCCACGCCGGCGGCATCCATGCCCTCGAAGGACCAGGGCTCGCGATTCAGTTGCTGTGCCTCGTCCCGGACGGTGCTCTGGATGAGCGCGCCCTTGTGGGGACGGAAGGCGTAGGTGAATTCCTGGTGCCCCAGATCCGCGTAGTAGTCAGGCCACTTGGAGGAGCGCAGGAGATTCAGTTCCACCTGCCCTTCGCGAATCATGTGGCCATACTTGCAGTCGTTCATGATGGCAACGCCGCGCTCGCCGTCGGAGAGATCCGCATAGCGATGTCCGCACACCTCAAACTGGACGGAATCCCAGCTGGTGTTGGTGTGAGTGGGACGCTGGATGGTGCCATACTGGATTTCGTAGGTGGCGGAGGTGGACTGCACGGTGGTGGGGAATGCCACGCGCAGCATCTTACGGCCTTCGTTCCACTCCACGGCGGTCTTGAATTCCACCGTGGCGGAATTGGCGGCCAAAGAGATATCCTGCTGGATGGAAGACTCGCTGATGCCCAGATTGAAATGCAGAACGGAACGAACGGGTCCCACTTCGCGGGTGGCGACTGCGGTGGACTTTGCGGCGCCGATATACTGCTTGCGATACCAGGGATCCAAATCCCAGGCGTCGTATTCGGCGGGATCGTCGGAGTACATGTTCAGCATATTGCCGGGAGAAGCCATGGTCTCCTGGCCATCCTCGACTGCCACCGCGCTGGTCAACTGGCCATCACCATCAAAGGCATATCGCGCCAACTTATTCTCCAGCAACAGTTTCTTGTCGCACTTGGTGGCGACTGCCTTGCCGCTCTTGGGATTGCGAACCAGCACCAGGAAGCCATCCGCGGGAATGGTCACTGCCGCAAAGACACGCCCATCGGATTCCACCTGGGTGACCACGGCCTCGCCGGAGGCGGTCTTCACCGTCCCCTTCGCCCAGGATTTGGGCAGTTCCACAGGACGGGTGTAGTCCGTGGAGAGGCTGTTGAAGAGGGTCAGGCAATTGGCATTCGCCTTGAAGAGCTGCTTGGCGGCACTCTGGATGGCGCCCTCCAGCTCCTTCAGGCACTGCTCGTGCTCCTTCTGGGTATTGTCATAAACCAGCTTGATGGAGGAACCGGGAATGATGTCGTGGAACTGATTGATGAGAATCAGCTTCCAGATCTTGTCCAGCAGTGCGCGGGGATATTTCTTGACGGGCAGGAGGCTGCAGAGGAACTCCACCTGCGCCATGCGCTGCTCCAGTTTGCGGTTGTTCCGCTTGGTGCGGGACTGGGTGGTCAGAGTCGCGCGGTGCTTCTCAAAGTAGAGCTCGCCACGCCAGATGGGCAGCTTGTCACGCATGGCATACATGCGGTCCAGCATGGGCTGGACGGGGCCGATCTTGACACGGGGCGTGCCCTCCAGGTTCTTCATGATGCGATAACGCTCCACATGGTCTTCCATGGGACCGCCACCGCCATCGCCCAAGCCAAAGAGCGAGGCGAACTCGGGGCAGATCGCGGCTTCCTGGTAGCGGTCCTGACCAGCGGCCATGCGAGCCTGCTCCATGGGGCAGTTGTAGTCGTTTTCCGGCGGGAAGTGGGTCACCAATTCGCTGCCGTCAATGCCGCGCCACCGGAAGGTGTTGTAAGGGAAGGTATTGATGTTGTTCCAGGAGAGTTTCTGCGTCAGGAAGGTATTGCATCCGCAGATGTTGCTGATCTGGGGAGTATTGCCGTTGTAGCCAAAGACATCGGGAATCCACAGGTTGCGGACATCCACCCCGAATTCGTCCATGAAGAAATTCTTTCCGTGGACATACTGTCGGATCAGGGACTCGCCGGAAGGCAGGTTGTTGTCCGCCTCAACCCACATGCCGCCCTGGCATTCCCAACGACCCGCCTTGACGGCCTTCTTGATCTTGGCGTAGAGCTCGGGGTAGTTGTCCTTCACGAACTGATAGAGCTGGGGCTGGGAACCACCGAAGCAATGCTCGGGATAGCGCTCCATCAGGCTGATCTGGTTGCAGTATGTGCGGGCCGCCTTGCGGATGGATTCCTTGACGGGCCACAGCCACCCCACGTCAATATGGGCATGACCGATGGCGGTCACATCCAGAGCGGATGCCAAGGCGGGCTGGCTCAGGATGGGCTTCAGGGCCTCACGAGCGGCCGCCGCATTGGCGGGAATGCCCTTGTAGGCATCCAGGGCATCGGACAAGGCCTGGGCCAGCTGACGGGAACGCAACTTGGTCACGTCACCATTGAGATAATCCCGCAGATAACGATGCAGCATGCTGAATTCCAGGCGGAAACGATAGAGGTCCTCATTGAAGATCGCCAGGCGCATGTGCTTGACGGTGGGATGGGACTGGCCTGCGGGATGCTCTTCGCGGGTCACGTGGGGCGCCCAGGGGAAATCAGGCTGTCCCTGGATGTTGCTGGCGACGCCATCAATCCAGAAATCCACCTTCTGGCCAACCTTGGCGGGCTTGGTGAAATGATAGATGTCCTTGGTATAGAAACGGGCGTAGATGGAGTGGTCGGTCAGGCTGTACAGTGGCACGCCCTTCTCGTCAAAGATCATCGCCTCGCCACCGATGTTCAGGCGCATCACCAAGGGCTTGCCAGACCAGGATTTCGGAACCGTTCCCTTGACATGAACCCAGCAGCAATCCCAGCCACCACCCCAGCAGGTGCCTTCGGTCAGGGGCTTGTACTTCAACTTCAGACGCTCCTTCCAGGGCACCGCTTCCTTCGTGACTGCGATCTCCGCCGTCATGGGCGCGTATTCCGTAAACATGTCCTCCTCTGAACGATCGTAGAAGTTGTTCAGGCGGGTCATGATTTCCGTAAACTGATTTTGTGTCATTTTAGCAACAAATTATGGATGAATGAGATACTGAATTACAAAAGACTATTTCTTCCCCTGGCGCACCTGAATCGAGATGTCCGACGGAGAGAAGATCACGCGGCTGTATGGCTCGGGCACGTCGTCCGTCAACCAGACATTGCCCCCGATGACGCTGTCATGGGCGATAGTCACATCTCCCAGGATGGTGGCACCTGCGTAGACGGTGACATTGTCCTCCAGGTTCGGGTGGCGTTTGCTGCCCTTGATGAGGCGCCCGCAGCCATCCTTCGGGAAGGAGAGCGCGCCCAAAGTGACGCCCTGGTAGAGTTTCACGTTGTCACCCAGGATGCAGGTCTCGCCGATGACGACGCCTGTGCCATGGTCGATGAAGAAGCTCTTTCCGATGGTGGCGCCGGGATTGATGTCGATTCCCGTGATGGAATGGGCATATTCGCTCATGATGCGGGGAATCAGAGGGATTCCTGCCACATAGAGTTCGTGTGCCAACCGATGAATGGCAATCGCCTTGAAGCCGGGATAGGCCAGGACAATTTCGTCCATGGAACGAGTAGCGGGGTCGCCATCCAATGCGGCCTGGCAATCCATCTTCAGCATCTCCCGGATGCCGGGCAGTTTTGACATCAGTGCGTGGGCGGCCTTGTCTGCAGCGCCAGGCGCGCAGGGCTTGTCCGTCACACGCGCTAGATAGGCCAGCGCAAGATTCAACTCCGAAGAGAGTCTTTGGAAGATATAGGGCAGTTGTCCCGCCACCGCACCCGCCAGTGAGGCATGGAAGTATCCAAAGCGTCCGGAATACCCCGGAAAAAGCACCTCCAGCAAGTCATTCAGAATCTGTATGACGCGTTCGCGACGAGGCAGATCCTGGTCGTCGCTGAATGCCACCGCCAGGCCATCCTGATAGGAGGCATCCAAATCTGCCGCCACTTCATTCAAAAATTGAAATCTATCGTTTGCCATAATTCAATGTCATGTGTTATCGGGCAACGCCCGTCAAAAACAGACCGTAATGCAGGGCGGCGCCCGTCAAAAACTGAAAACCTCACGCAATTTCGCCCAGTTCCCGGAGTTTTTCCACAACCTCCTCCACAGGCAGACCCACCACGTTGCTGAAAAGCCCCTGTATGCCGTCCACAATCAGGTCACCGTGTTCCTGGATGCCGTATGCACCCGCCTTGTCCAGCACATTCACCAACGAAAAATACTGGCGGATGGTCTCGTCATCCAGTGTCTTGAAGCGCACTGCGGTATCGGCGTACCAGGAACGCAGGACCTCACCATCCCGCACCAATGCCACGCCAGTAAAGACATGGTGTTCCCGGCCAGAGAACGCATGGAACATCCCTGTGGCGTCCTCCAGGTCCTTGGGCTTTCCGTAGATGACACCATCCAGCGCCACCACGGTATCCGCACCCAGCACAATCTCGCCAGGATGACGTCCAGAGACCTCCAATGCCTTGGCGGTGGCCAGCCCGCAGGTGTAATCCTCTGGGGGCTGAACGCCATCCCAGGGGACTTCTTCACCACGGGAGACATCCACCCCAAAGGAAACACCGGCAGATGCCAGCAATTCCTTCCGTCTCGGAGATTGAGAGGCTAGTATCATCGCTTACTTCAATTTCAGGGTCAAAATCTGGAAGGGCTTGAGAGCAAAAGAGCAGCTCCCCGCTTTGATGGGCAACTCCTCTCCTTCAGTCCATTCGATGGCGTCGGAGACAACCACCTTCTTGACCTTGCCATTTACCTTCAGGGCACCAGCGGTATGGCGTCCGCGAGTCTCCACGATACGGACCACACGGTCGTCCGAACGCTCTGCGCGCTTCAGGACCTCCAGGGAGACGCCCTCGCCTTCCACGGAGACAGGCGCGGACAAAGCGGAGCCATCCAGACCCGCGAAATTCCAGGGCTCGCGGTTGACCTGCGCGGCTTCGGCGTAAATTGGCGCGTCAATGACAGTGCCTTCGTGGGGACGAATGGCGTAGGTGAATTTCTGGATGCCCTGGTCCGCATTGAAATCCGGCCACTTGGGAGAACGCAGGAGGTTGAGTTCCATGACGCCCTCGCGGATGAGATGGCCATACTTGCAGTCGTTCAGGATGGAGACGCCGCGCTGCTTGTCGGAGAGGTCGGCATAGCGATGTCCGCAGACCTCGAACTGGACTTGATCCCAGCTGGTGTTGGTGTGGGTCGGGCGTTTGATCATGCCATATTGGATGTCGTAGGTCGCCTCAGTGGCTTCCACGTTGGTGGGGAAGGAAACACGGAGCATCTTGTGGACTTCGTGCCAATCCACCGCGGTCTTGAATTCCGCGGCATAGGCATCCGCCGCCAAGGAGACCTCCTGGGTGATGACGGAGGTATCCATCGACAACTGGAAATGAATCACGCTGCGGACAGGACCGATCTCGCAAACCGCGGCGACGGTGGACTTGGCAGTGGCAGGAGTCTTCTCCCCACGATACCATGGATCCACATTCCAGGCGTCGTAAATTGCGGTGGTGTCGTTGTAGAGGCTGAAGGCGTTACCAGGTGCAGACAGTGACTCCTGTCCTGTCGACTTGGTGACCATGCTGGTCATCTGGCCGTTCTTGTCAAAGGCAAAACGCACATTGGCATTCTCCAGAACCAGCGCCTTGGAGGCCTTGGTCTTGACTGCACCGCCCTTCCCCGAAAGTACCAGGGTCACAAAGCCGTCCGCGGGAATGGTCACGCCGGCAAAGACACGGCCGTCGGACTCCACCTGGGTGGCGACTTCCCTGCCCTCCGATGTCTTGACCGTACCCTTTGCCCAGGATTTGGGCAGTTCCACGGGTCGTGTGTATGGGCAGGAGAGGCTGTTGAAGAGAGTGATGGCATTCTTCTTGGGTGCCATCAGTTCCTTGGCGGCGTCATTGAGGATGCCCTCCAATGCCTTCAGGCACTCCGCGTGCTCCTTTTCCGTGCGGTCATAGACCAGCCGGATGGAGGACCCGGGGATGATGTCGTGGAACTGGTTCAGGAGGATCGTCTTGCAAATCTTGTCCAACTGTTCACGAGGATACTTCTTGGCAGGCAGGAGGCTGCAGAGGAATTCCGCCTGCAGGAGTCGCTGTTCGTTCTTGCGGTTGCCTTTCTTGATGCGTGCCTGTGTGGTCAGGGTGCCCCGGTGATTCTCGAAATAGAGCTCGCCATGCCAGACGGAGAACTTGTCCTTCATGGCAATCATGCGGTCAAAGAAGGGCTGGGCTTTGCTGAAGGTCAGCTTCGGGGCGCCTTCCCAGTTCTTCGCCAGAAGCGCGTGTTCCAGATGATCCTCGCTGGGACCGCCACCGCCATCGCCCATGCCGTACAACGACAGGAATTCGGGGCAGATCGCGCCCTCCTGGAAGCGATCCGCCGCCGCAGCCAATTGGGCAAGAGAAACCCAGGCATTGTAGTTGTTTTCGGGGGGGAAGTGGGTCACCACCTGTGTGCCGTCAATGCCCTCCCAACGGAAGGTATTGTAGGGGAAGGTATTGACGGTGTTCCAGGAGAGTTTCTGGGTCAGGAAGAAATCGCACCCGCAGGCCTTCATGATCTGTGGGGTATTGCCATTGTATCCAAAGACATCAGGCAACCAGAGGTTCTTCACTTCAACGCCGAATTCTTCCTTGAAGAAATTCTTTCCGTGGAGGAATTGACGTATGAGGGACTCGCCGGAAGGAAGGTTGTTGTCCGCTTCCACCCACATGCCGCCCTGACATTCCCAGGTCCCCGCCTTCACGGCTTCCTGGATGCGCTTGTAGAGCGTGGGGTAATTCTCCTTGATGAAGAGATAGAGCTGCGGCTGGGATTCGCCAAAGATATACCCGGGATACTCTTTCATCAGACGCAACTGGCTGGCAAATGTACGGGCCGCCTTGCGGACGGATTCACGGACGGGCCAGAGCCAACCCACGTCGATATGGGCGTGCCCCACACCATAGGCCGTCAAAGCGGAAGCGCTGGCGGGCTGGCTCAAGATGGGCTTCAGGGTAGCCAGTGCCTTTCCCGCATTGGCGGGGTCGCCACAATAGACATCCAGGGCGTCATTCAAAGCCTTGACAATCTGACGGCAACGGTAGCTCTTGTTGTCTCTCTTGAGATAATCCACCGCATACCAGAGTTGCCAGAAGGCCATGCGGAAATGATAGAGTTCCTCATTGAAGAGGGCAATCCGCATGAATTTCACCTGCCCCACGGAATGCCCCGCAGGATAGGCCACGCGCTCGGGATGGGGATTCCAGTCGAATTGCGCAGGCCCCAGGATGTTGTTCGCCGCGCCTTCCACCCAGAAATCCAACTTCTCGCCGCCCTTGGCGGGCTTGTCAAAGAAGTAGATTTCCTTGTAGTAGCCTGGATGATAGACGGAACAACTGGTCAGACCGCAATGGGGCGTGCCGTCCTTTTCGAACATCAACGCCTCACCACCGAAATTCATCCGCAGGACAATCTTCTTGCCCGCCCAGGACTTGGGAACCACGCCTTTCAAGTGGAACCAGCCACTCTGCCAATCTTCGCCCCAGGTCTGCCCTTCTTTGATGGGACGATAGCTCAGGGCCTCACGGTCCTTCCAGGCCACGGGATCATCCGTGGTGGCGACTTCCGCCGTCAACGGCGCGTATTCGGTGAACATATCTTCTTCGGAACGGTCGAAGAAGGTGTTAAGACGAGTGAGATTCTCGGCAAATTGTCTGTCGTTCATTTTCGATCTTGCTAATGAAAAAACCACAAAACACGCAAAACGGCATTCGTATTTGCGTGTTTCTTGTATCAGTGGAGCTTATTTTTTACGGCTGACGGGATGGTAGCGGTGCTCCTTCAAGTGCACACCAGCCGCAGCGGCGCGGGCGCCCTGGTTGCCGCCTTCCGGATCTTCACGGCTGCGCAACTCCAGGTTGATAGGCAAGCCCGACTGTGGGAAGAATGCCTCACGCAACCGATTCTCCAGGTAGTTCTCGTAGTTCTTCGGGCAGAGCTTCTTGTCGTTGACGAAGAGCACGAATTTCGGTGGCGGGTTGTGGACCATGGTGCCGTAGAAAATCTTGAAGCGCTTGTTGCTGACGGAGCTGGGGGGATTTCGGCGAAGGATGTCCTGCAGGAACTGGTTGAAGACCGCAGTGGGGACTGTGACCTTCATCTGGTCCTTCACCATCTTCAGGTGGTCAAAGAGGCTCTCCAGGTTATAGCCGCTCTTGGCAGAGATGTTCAGGATGGGCGCATGGGCCATGTAGGGCATGCGGTTCCGCACGAAATCCTCAAAGAGCTTTGGCTTGTTGTTGCCTTCATTGATGATGATGTCCCACTTGTTTGCCAGCATGATGCATGGACGTCGGGCATCGGAGATGATGCGGCCGATGTGGCGCTCCTGGGTGGTGCAGGGTTCCTGGGAATCCAACACGAAAAGCACCATGTCGCTGCTGCGGATGGCCAACTCCGTGCGGTTGGCGCTGAAGAACTCCACCACGGTGGAAATCTGACCCTTGCGCCGGAGACCCGCGGTATCCACCAGGGTGATCTTCAGTTCCTCGCCGTCCTTCTTGTGAAGCACGAGAGGCAGATCCACGGAATCACGGGTGGTGCCTGCGATATCAGAGACCATCATGCGGTTCTCACCAAGCAGCGCATTCACCAGGGAGGACTTGCCCACATTCGGGCGCCCCACAACCGCAATGCGCAGGGGCTTCTCCGCCTCGGGAGTGACCTCCACTTCGGGAAGATGGGACGCAACGCCTTTCAGCAGGTCCTCGATGCCGTGGGTATGAGTGCAGGTGGTGGGATGCATCTCCTTCACGCCCAAAGGACCAAAGAGTGCGGGAACCGCCTGGATCAAGTCCTTGTTGTCGGCCTTGTTGCAGCACAAAATCAGCGGTTTTCCGGATTTGCGCAGGAATGCACCCACTTCCTCGTCCTGGGGCGTGATGCCTTCCAGACAATTCACCACCCAAATCAGACAGGATGCCTCCTGGAGGACTTCGGTCACCTGGTCGCGGATCATGCCGTCAAAGAGGTCGATCTTCTTGTCGCCATTCCAGGTGCCCAGACCGCCTGTATCCACCAGCAGAAATGACTTGCCCTTGTACTCGGCAGGGGATGCCACGCAATCCCGCGTGACACCACTCTGCTCGTGGACGATGGAGAGGCGCTTGCGCAAAATGGCGTTGAAGAGTGCAGACTTCCCCACGTTGGGTCGTCCCACAATCGCCACAGTTGGTAAGTTGTTCTGGTCCATAGCGTTTAATGCTTAATGCTTGATGCTTAATGCTTAATGAAGGAGGGGGAAGTATCCCCCCTGCCCCCTCTTCTTCAATTCGGGATTCCTAGAAACTTTCGGGGAGGGAGTGGCGCCGCAGGCGCCGTAGGTGCGCCCCTCACGGAGTCGGGCGAAAGCCCGGCGCAGTGAGGGGCAAGACAATTCGGAATCCCTAGGAACCCTCGGGGAGGTAGTGGCGCCGTCAGGCGCCGTAGGTGCGCCCCTCACGGAGTCGGGCGTCAGCCCAGCGCAGTGAGGGGCAAGGTATTACGCCCTTGGGAATTCGGCCAGGCGCTTTACGCAGCGTTCCTTGCCGATGAGTTCCATGGTCTCGAAGATACCCGCGCCGATGTTGGTGCCGGTGACTGCGGCACGCAGGGGCTGGTTCAGCTTGCCATGGGCAATGCCGTGCTTTTCGGCGGCGGCTTCCACAACAGGCTCGATGGCGGCGGACGTGAACTCAGGCAACGCCGCCAGAGCATCCTTCAGTTCGTCCAAGGCGGCCACCGCGTCGGGATTCTTCAGGAGCTTCTCGCAGACCTTCTCGTCCCACACGGGCAATTCGGTGAAGAAGTAACCCCACTGGTCCACATCCACCAGGCGCTTCACACGGCTCTGCAGGAACTGCGCCACCTGTCCGAAGAGGGGAGACTCCACCGCAGAGGCACCCCAGGGCGCCTTGGCGGCTTCCGCCTTGGCCAGCCCCAGGAATTCCTCGAAGGGCAGTTCGGCGATATACTGGCCGTTCATGGCGCTGAGCTTGTTGATATCCATCTGGGAGGGTGCGCGGAGGCAGCCATCCAGAGTGAAAGCGTCAATGAGTTCCTGGCGGGACATCTTCTCGCGGCCGTCCTTGGGAGACCATCCCAGCAGGCTCAGGTAGTTGAAGAGGGAATCCGCCAGGAAGCCCTTTTCGCGGAAGTCGCCCACGAAGGCATCGCCATCGCGCTTGCTGTAGGGCTTGCCCTGGGCATTGATGATCATGGGCAGGTGGGCATACTGGGGTGCGGGTGCGCCCAGCGCGTGGAAGAGGAAGAGATGCTTGAAGGTGTTTTCCACATGGTCATCGCCGCGGATGATGTGGGTCACGCCCTGGGTGATGTCATCCATCACGTTTGCCAGATGGAAGACGGGAGAACCATCAGAGCGGATGATGACGAAGTCCTTCAGCGCATCCAGGGGCTTGGTCATGCGGCCCTTCACCAGGTCGGTGTAGGAGATGGTGCGGCGGAGGTAGGTGATTTCCCGGGCCTCGGGGAAGGAAAAGACCTGACCATTCTGGATTTCAGCCAGATGCTCCTCCAGACGGAAGAGCTCCTTTCCCTCGCCGTCAAAGACCACCAGTCCCTTGAAGCCGGCCAGAGTGGCACCCGCGGGAGCCGCCTTGCCCTTGGGAGAGATGGTGGCGAAATCCACGCCCTTGCGGGAGATGGTCAGAGGCACTTCCTCGTGGAGCTTCACACGCTGCTCGCCGGCGTCTTCAACGCCCTGGACACCCGTGGTATCGTAGGGGAACTGGAAGAGAACTGCGGGAGTCTCGCCGCCCTTCTTGTCTTCGTAGGCATAGCCATTGGCCAGCATCTGCTGGGCCGCCGCACAGTGCTTCGGAGACTGGGTGGTCTGGTAGAAGATTTCTTCGTCGTAATTCAGCCCCAGCCACTGCATCACATCCAACAGAGCCTGGATGGCCTGGGGAGTGGAACGCTCCAGGTCCGTATCCTCCACACGCAGAAGGAAAGTGCCCTTCTCGTGACGAGCATACAGCCAGTTGAAAATTGCAGCACGGATATTGCCAATGTGCACCTGCCCCGTGGGAGACGGCGCGAAACGAACGCGAATTGCCATAATCGAGAATTGAGAATTGAGAATTGAGAATTGAATTAGAATTTCGGGGTTTCCTTCAGCACCTCGCTGGCGATGCCACGCAGGAATTCCGCATCCTTGGCGTCAATCTCCTCGGGGAGATAGGTGACAGTGGCGGGGTCCTCGCCGAAGAGGAACCCATACCACACCAACGCCTGGAGATAACGACCACGGGCATTCAGATGGATGGAGTCGAAGCCCATGACATTCTTCCCCTCGGCGTCCTTGGTCCAGAAATGGCCGTTGATGAACGCGCCGCTCTGGTCAGGCAACTGGGGATAGGGAAGCTTCACCGCCTCCGCCTTGTCGTAGTTCACGAATTTCTTCTCCTGGCGCTGACGTGCCAGCTGAACCGCCTTGCCTGCGGGCACCAACGGCAGGCCCATCTCATTGGCAAAACGCTGGTAGGCGTCCGTCAAACGCTCATACATCTCCTGCTGGGTCATGTGCCAATCGCCATTTTCACCAAGCCGGCTGTCGTCCGTACGATAGGCCCAAGTCTGCTGGACGATGATCCGTGCCTGTGGTGCATACTGGTGGATGTATTCCACCAACTTGGCGCCGTAGGGCTGGTAGGTGTCGGGGCGCCAGGATTCGTGGCTGGCCTGCTGCACGGAAATCACATCCCAGGCGTCCTTCTTCAGGGCTTCCTGCAACGAAATCAACTCGGGAGTGCCGTCGGCGTTGGTGGCCCAGGTGTAGTCACGGATGCCCTTGGTCTCGAAATTCTCCACATACTTCCAGTGACGGCGCAGCTCGCAGCCCCCCATGGAACAGTGGCAGTGGACCAACTTGTGCTTCCCCTCGTGCTCCGTCATGCGGACCAGATAAGGGGAGAGGCTCCAGGAAAAGCTGTTGCCCACATTCAGGAGTTTGATTTCCTTGGCATTGAGAATAACCGATGCAGCCATGATCAAAGCAAAAACTGAAAAAAATTTGTGTAGCATGAAAAAAACAACGAAAAAAAGAAAATTTCCGAATGGGGATTCTTCTTCTTAAAATTCAGGAGGAATTCCCTTGAAAAAAGGAAACTGCATAATATACCACGACAACGTAGGATTTCCGCACAAGTACGCACACGCGAAAGCGATGTACTTGAAAAAAATGGAAAATGGGTTATCTTCTTTTATGACAAAATTGGGCGGGATGTACTATGTCCCATAACCAAGAGAATTTCAAAAATGCCTCCCCTGAGACTCGCAATCGTCGGTGTTCGTCACCAGCACATCTTCGCGCTACTCCAAGAGGCCTCCAAGATGAAGAAGGAGGTCCAGGTGGTCGCAATCTGCGAAGAGAACACCAAGACCCGCCTGGCTTATCAGCAAAGCGGCAAAATCACTTTCACACACTCCTCCGTGGATGCCATGCTGGCATCGACGCCCTGTGACATCATCGGCATCGGCGATTATTACGGCCGACGGGGCGCCATCGCCATCCAGGCACTGCGGGCGGGACGCCATGTCCTGGCGGACAAACCGCTCTGCACCACCATCGCGGAATGCGACAAGATCCAGGAATTGGCCCAGAAGACCAACCTGAAGGTGGGGTGCATGTTCGGACTCCGCTGGATGGGCGCGGTGCAACTCCTGCGCAAGAAAATCCAGGAAGGCGCCATCGGACAAGTCCGTACCATCAACATCACGGGACAGCATCCGTTGATGCTGAAGAAACGCCCCGGGTGGTATTTCGAACCCGGCAAACACGGCGGCACCATCAACGACATCGGCGTCCACGCCATCGAGGCAGTCCAGTGGCTGACCAACGGCGATGTGGTGGAAGTCACAGGCGCACGCGTGTGGAATGGCAAGGCTTCCGCGACGCCCTGGTTCAAGGACTGCGCCCAGTTCATGCTTAGACTCTCCAATGACGTGGGCGTCATCGGTGACGTATCCTATCTCTCCCCCGACGCTGGCGGTTTCGGTCAACCCCAGAATTGGCGCATCATCGTCCATGGGGACAATGGCGTCCTGGAATGCAATTCCACGGAACCCAGCCTGACCATCGCTACGGCGAAGGACAAGAAACCCCGTAGCCTGAAGTGCCCCGCCAATCTGGAATCCAGTTATTTGAAGGACTTCCTGCAGGAAATCAAAGGCGAGCCAAAGCCTTTCCAGATTACCACGCCGTATGTCCTGCGCACCACCCGCGCCGCATTGCAGGTCCAGCAGGCCGCCGACCAAAGCAAGAGCTTCCCATTCCCGATTAAGTAGTATTTCTTTGGTGAAGGCTTTCCGGGGAAGAGCTCGTTTTCGGTTCGTTTATTAACCACGAAATACACGAGAAGAACGGAAATTTCTGGCAGGTACCGGAGCAGTTTCACCGCTGAGAAATGGTGTTCGATTCGTATGACTATGCATTTATTTCGCGCCTTTCGTGTTTTTCGTGGTTCTGAATAGCAACGTTTCATTTATTTATCCACGTCTTCCCCGCATTCCCAGGGGTGATTTCCGCGCACTTCCACGGCAGGGCCATTGTGAGGAATTATATTAAGCAGGTTTGCCCAGGAATGTCCGGTTTCGGACTGATTCCGACCAAATTTTCCAACACATTTTCCCTTGTTTAGGAGGTCCTTTTATGCCGAAGCGTACGGATATTAAGAAGGTCATGATTATCGGTAGCGGTCCGATTATCATTGGCCAGGCATGTGAGTTTGACTATTCAGGCACTCAGGCCTGCAAGGCACTGCGAGGCCTGGGATATGAAATCGTCCTGGTGAATTCCAATCCCGCGACGATCATGACCGACCCCAGCACCGCGGATCACACCTATATCGAGCCCCTGAACGCGGAACGCATGGAGGAAATCATCGCCAAGGAGCGCCCCGATGCGTTGCTACCCAACCTGGGTGGCCAGAGTGCCCTGAACCTCTCCAGCGAACTAGCGGAGAAAGGCGTGCTGGCGCGCTACGGGGTGAAAGTGATCGGAGTCCAGATTGACGCCATCAAGCGTGGCGAGGACCGGGAGGCCTTCAAGGAGACCATGAATACCCTGGGTGTCCAGATGGCCCCCAGCCGTATCATCCACACCGTGGACGAAGCCATGGCGGCCGCCAAGGAAATCGGCTTCCCCGTGGTTGTCCGTCCTGCCTACACCATGGGCGGCACCGGCGGCGGTTTCTGCTACAACATCGAGGAACTCCAGACCATCGTCAACCGCGGTCTGCAGGCGTCTTTGGTCCACGAGTGCCTCATTGAGGAATCCCTCCTGGGCTGGGAAGAGCTGGAACTGGAGATCGTGCGTGACGCCAAGGGCAAGATGATCACGGTGTGCTTCATCGAGAATGTGGACCCCGTGGGCGTCCATACCGGCGACTCTTTCTGCACCGCACCCATGCTGACCATCTCTCCTGAAGTCCAGAAGCAACTCCAGGATATCGCCTACAAGGTTGTGGAAGGCATCGGCGTCATCGGCGGCACCAACGTCCAGTTCGCCCGGAATCCCAAGGACGGTCGTGTGGTGATCATCGAAATCAACCCACGTACCAGCCGTTCCTCCGCCCTGGCCTCCAAGGCAACGGGTTTCCCCATCGCATACGTCTCCGCACTTCTGGCAACGGGCATCACCCTGGACGAACTGCCCTACTGGCGGGATGGCTCCCTGGACAAATACACCCCCAGCGGAGAATACGTGGTGGTCAAGTTCGCGCGCTGGGCATTCGAGAAATTCAAGGGCGTCCAGGACAAGCTTGGCACCCAGATGCGTGCCGTGGGCGAGGTCATGAGCATCGGCAAGACCTACCGAGAGGCATTCCAGAAGGCCATCCGCTCCCTGGAAGGCTCCACCTCGGGCCTGGGTTTCTACAAGGACCTCCACGAAAAGTCCCTGGAAGAGCTGATGGACCTCCTGAAAGAGGCCACCTCTTTCCGTCAGTTCGCCATGTATGAGGCACTCCGCAAGGGCGCTACCGTGGAACAACTCCAGAAGCTGACTCACATCAAGCAGTATTTCCTGGATGAAATGAAGGCGCTGGTGGACGAAGAAGAAACCATCATCGCCTGCAAGGGCAAGACCCTCCCCGACCAACTCCTCATCCGCGCCAAGAAGGACGGCTTCAGCGACAAGTATCTCGCCAACCTCCTGGCGGTTTCCGAAGACGAAATCCGCAAGCGCAGGATTGCCCTGGGCGTCGCCGAGGCCTGGGAAGCAGTCCCCGTCTCCGGCGTGGAGAATGCCTGCTACTGGTTCAGCAGCTACAGTCTGCACAAGGATGAAAGCCCCGCCACCGACAATCCCAAGAAAGTCATGGTGCTGGGCGGCGGCCCCATCCGCATCGGCCAGGGCATCGAATTCGACTACTGCTGCGTCCACGCCGCCCAGGAATTGCGGAAGCTGGGTTACGAGACCATCATGGTCAACTGCAACCCCGAGACCGTCTCCACCGACTATGACACCAGCGACAAGCTCTACTTCGAGCCCCTGACTCTGGAAGACGTGCTGGCCATCTACAAGAAAGAGAAGCCGATGGGCGCCATCGTCCAGTTCGGCGGTCAGACGCCCCTGAATCTGGCGGACAAGCTGGAAAAGAATGGCGTGCACATCCTGGGAACCACTCCCGCCGTCATTGACATGGCGGAAGACCGTGACCTCTTCCGCAAGATGATGGAGAAGATGAATATCCCCATGCCTGAATCCGGAATGGCTTCCAATCTGGACGAAGCACTGGAAATCGCACGCAGAATCGGCTTCCCCGTCATGGTCCGTCCCTCCTTCGTCCTGGGTGGACGCGGCATGGAAGTGGTCCATGACGAAGCAATGCTCTGCGAATACGTCCTCAAGGCTGAGGAAGAAGTCTCTCCCGACCGCCCCATCCTCATCGACCGATTCCTGGATGACGCCATGGAAGCTGAAGCCGACGCCATCAGCGACGGCACTGACGCATTCGTGCCGTCCGTCATGGAGCACATCGAGCTGGCGGGCATCCACTCCGGCGACTCCGCATGCGTCATCCCGCCTCCCAGCATGGGCGAAAAATACGAGAACGAAATCAAGGACATCACCCGCCGCATCGCCGTGGAAATGGGCGTTGTGGGTCTGATGAATGTCCAGTTCGCCATCTGCAACGGCAAGGTCTATGTCATCGAAGCCAATCCCCGCGCCTCCCGCACCGTTCCTCTGGTCTCCAAGGTCTGCGGCGTCTCCATGGCGCGCCTGGCTACCGACGTGATGATGGGTAAGAAACTGAGCGATCTGAACATCAAGATGCCCAAGCTGACCCACTTCGGCGTAAAGGAAGCGGTCTTCCCCTTCCCCATGCTGCCCGAAGTCGACCCCGTCCTGGGCCCCGAAATGCGCTCCACCGGCGAGGTGCTGGGCATCTCCCACGATCTGGGACTGGCATTCTTCAAGGCAGAGGAAGGCGCCAAGAGCAACCTGCCTCTCCGGGGAAATGCTCTCATCACCGTCGCACCCCGCGACCACCAGGCCATCGTCCCCATCGCCAAGTCATTAGTCGCCGAAGGCCTGAACATCCTGGCCACGGAAGGCACCTACAAGGCACTCACCGAGGCAGGAGTCCCCGCACAGCAGGTGGCGAAAATCGGCGAAGGACGACCCGACATCCTGGACGAGCTCAAGAACGGACACATCCAGATGGTGATCAACACCCCCATCGGAAAGAACTCCAAGAAGGACGACTCGTACATCCGTAAGAACGCCATCAAGTACTCCGTGCCTTACTTCACCACCGTCGCCGCCGCCAAGGCATGCGCTATGGGCATCCACGCAAAACTCAATGGCATCGACGGAGTCCAGTCACTCCAGGAATTCCACGCGGAACTCCAGAAGTAATGCGGGTGTACCGACGGCGTCCCCGCCGTCGATTGC
>DCIO01000095.1:0-13091 GCA_002315885.1 Lentisphaeria bacterium UBA1724 | reverse complement strand
GGCTCCCTAGGCTCCCTAGGCTCCCCAGCATTACAATAGCTGCGCCGTCTGCGTAGCCCCACCGCAGGTGGGCGCAGCAGACGGCATCCAATTTCTTTCGTTTCCAACCAAACACCAAAGATTACAAAATCATGTCTCCTACACTTCTCGTTTTGGCAGCCGGTATGGGCAGCCGCTACGGCGGCATCAAGCAGATGGACCCCGTCGGTCCCGATGGCGAATTCATCCTGGACTATTCGGTCTATGACGCCTGGCGCGCGGGCTTTGACAAGGTGGTCTTCATCATACGTGAGGAATTGGAAGAGCCCCTCCGTGAACATTTCGGCAACCGGCTGGACGGGAAGGTGGAGGTCAAGTACGTGGTCCAGAGCCTGGACAAGCTCCCCGAGGGCTTCAAGACTCCCGAGACCCGCAAGAAGCCCTGGGGCACAGGCCACGCAGTCTGGTGCGCAAAGGACGCAATCCAGGGTCCATTCGCCATGGTCAACGCCGACGACTTCTACGGGAAAGACTCCTTCACCGAGATGGCGAAGCTCCTGGCGGACAAGAATTTCAACGACACCGCCTGCGGCATCGTGGCATTCCGCCTGAACAACACCCTCTCCGAGAATGGCTCCGTCTCCCGCGGCATCTGCACCGTGAAAGACGGCCTCCTCACCGACGTGGTGGAACGCACCACCATCGAGGCACTGCCCGCCGGCAAGGCGCGTTTCCAGAACGAGGACGGCTCTTGGACCGAGCTGACTGGCGAGGAACCCACCTCCATGAATCTCTGGGGCTTCCCCGGCTCACTCTTCTCCAAGCTGGATGCCCAGCTGAAGGAATTCCTGGCCGCCAATATCAACGAGCCCAAGAAGGAATTCTTCATCCCCTCCGTGGTGAATACCCTGATCAAGCAGGACGGCTGGAAGAGCCTGGTCCGCACCAGCCCCGAAAAGTGGTTCGGCATGACCTACTCCGAAGATCGCAAGATCGTCCTGGAGCAGGTGAAGAAACTCACTGCCGAAGGCGTCTATCCCAATGGTCTCTGGAGGTAGTAACATGTCTCAGGAAATTCTTCAGAAAATCGCTCCCATCGCGGCGCATTTCGACCTCCGCGGCGTGCTTGTTGACGCAGAACCCTGGGGTTCCGGACACATCAACAACACATACCGTCTCACTGTGGACCAGAGCGGCCTCGCCGTCCACTACATCCTGCAGGGCATCAACCAGCATGTCTTCCCCAATGTTCCCAAGCTGATGGAGAACATCCAGCGGGTGACCAAGCACATCGCCGCACGCAATCCCCAGGACTCCCGCGCCGCCCTGACCATCGTCAATGCCGAGGACGGCAAGCCATACTGGCAGGATCCCGCCGACAACGAGTGCTACCGCGTCTACCTCTTCATCGAGGGGGCAAAGACCGTGGATGCCGTCACCAGCCCCGAACAGGCTTTCCAGGCCGCACGGGCATTCGGTGCCTTCCAGTGCGCTCTGGCGGATATGCCCGGCGGACCGCTCTTCGAGTCCATCGTGGATTTCCACCACACTCCTAAGCGCTTCCAGAAATTCCTGGCAGTCCTCAAGGAAGACAAGCTGGACCGCGCAAAGCTCTGCCAGAAGGAAATCGACTTTGCCCTGGCACACGAAAAGGAATGCGCCATCGTGGTGGAAGAACTGGCCGACGGCAGACTGCCCTCCCGCGTCACCCACAACGACACCAAGATCAACAACGTCATGCTGGACGACAAGACCGGCGAAGGCGTCTGCGTCATCGACCTGGATACCTGCATGCCCGGTAGCGTCCTCTATGACTTCGGTGACGAAATCCGCACCACCACCGCCACTGCCGCGGAAGACGAGCGGGACCTGAGCAAGGTCCAGTTCGACCTGAAACTCTTCGAGGCGCTGGTGAAGGGATACCTCTCCACCGCAGGTGGCTTCCTCACCCCCGAGGAAAAACGCCTCCTGCCCTTCTCTGGTCGCCTGCTGACCTTCGAATGCGGGCTCCGCTTCCTCACCGATTTCCTGGAAGGCGATGTCTATTTCAAGATCCATCGGGACGGCCATAACCTGGACCGCTGCCGCACCCAGTTCGAGCTGGTGCGCCAGATGGAAGCCCTCGAGAACGAAATGAACCAATTTGTCAAATAACGCAAAGGAGAAGAACTGAATGAAACAGGAATTCCCATTAGTCGCCCCAAAGACCGTCCCCGTCCTGGACCCCGGCTTCCGCCCCCCCGTGCTGGCCAATCGCGCTTTCGTTGACGCCGTGAAGGCATCCGGCTGCGCCGTGCCCTGCCTCATCGCCGTGGAACGCGACCGCGGCCGTGTCTCCCGCTTTGACACCGTGGTCTATGACATGAAGCACCCCAATGCCGCCGCCAACTTCTTCTACGTGGAGCGCATTGTGAAGTTCCTCCTGTGGCAGTTCGGTGGCTGGAAGGTCACCATGCACGCCCCCGAGGCGCTGGTCCAGTATCTCCGCAACTGCTACTGCGAGACCGGCATCCGCCGTTTCGACGCCCAGTTCTGGGGCGACTTCACCTACGAACACACCATGACTTTCGTCTATGCTCCCACGCCCGATGACGTGCCCGCCGAACGGGATGGCGAAGGCGCCGCGGTGAAGATGGACTGGAGTGGCTGGCGCATCGGCTTCGACCTGGGCGCCTCCGACGAGAAGGTGGCCGTGGTCAAGGACGGCAAGCTGGCCCTCAAGGAAGACGGCGAGCCTCTCCTCTCCGCCGAATATGTCTGGGATCCCAAGCCCCAGACCGACATCAAGTACCACTACGACCACATCAACTTCGTCCTGAAGGAAGCAGAAAAGGCAATCCACTCCGTGGATCCCGAAGCCAAAATCCGCGGCATCGGCGGCTCCTCCGCTGGCGTCTTCGTTGACGGCCGCGCACGCAATGTCTCTCTCTTCCGCGGAATCACCCCCCGTAGCCGCTTTGACGCAGAGGCCGCGCCCATCTTCAAGGAAATCCAGAAACAGTGGGGAGTGCCACTGCGCCTGGAAAATGACGGCGATGTCACCGCACTGGCAGGCGCAATCGCACTGCAGGACGGCGCTGTCCTGGGTATCGCCATGGGCTCCAGCCTGGCTGCGGGCTATGTGGACGACAACATGACCGTCAAGGGCTGGATGAACGAACTGGCCTTCGCCCCCGTGGACTATAATCCCGAGGCCGCCATGGACGAGTGGTCCCACGATATCGGCGTGGGCGCCAACTACTTCTCCCAGCAGGCCGTGGCGCGTCTGATCCCCGTGGCGGGCATCGAGATGGATGACATCCCCGCCGACAAGTTCCCCCTGCGCCTCAAGCGAGTCCAGGAACTCATGGCGAAGGGCGACGAGCGCGCTCGCAAGATCTACGAGACCATCGGCGTCTACTTCGGCTACACCGTGGCGGAATACTGCTCCTTCTATCCCACCATCAAGCACCTGGAAGTCCTGGGTCGCGTAGTCTCCGGCGAAGGCGGACAGATCATCCTGGATCTGGCACGGAAGGTCCTCCGGGAAGAATTCCCCGAACTGGGCGAAATCCACTTCTACGAGCCCTCCGAGCGCGAGAAGCGCCACGGCCAGGCCGCCGCAGCCGCATTCCTCCCCGAGTGCTAATCACCAGGAGGCACCACAATGGCACTCTCTGAAAGCGAACGCAACGACTTCATCCTGGAGTGCCTCTCCCAGGGCATGAGCCTTTCGGAACTCCAGGACCAGCTCCTTCAGCAGCATGACATCCACATGACATACATGGAACTGCGGATGCTCACTGCGGATCTGCAGGTCAATTGGACCAAACAGGACGCGAAGGCCGAGGCCGCAAGACCAAAACTTCCGCCCGAAGCCACCGCCCCTGCACAGCCCGGCGAAGGCATGCCCCAGGAAGAAGACGCCGAAGACGCCTACGTCCAGGAGGAGATGCCTGCGGAAGCCACACAGCCTCAGCAGGACGCCGCCCCCGCGGAAGGCAACGCGATCCGTGGCAAGACCACCGTGGAAATCAGCAAGGTGGTCCGCCCGGGCGCAAGCCTCTCCGGAACGGTTACCTTCGGTTCCGGTGCATCCGGCGAATGGTATGTGGACCAGTATGGACGGCTGGGTCTCAGCCTGGCGGAAGGCTCCGCCAAGCCCGACCAGCAGGACGTCCAGGAATTCCAGCTGGAGCTCCAAAAGCAACTGGGATACTAGTTTTCAACACCCAACCCCTTTTCAGGAAAAACAACAATGGTAGAATCTCTGAAGAAAGCCTCTTGGTTCAAGGGCCGCAAGGGCCCCGTGCTGCTGGTCATCATGGATGGCGTCGGCTACGGTAAATACGCCGATGGCGATGCCGTGAAGGCCGCCTACACCCCCAATCTGGACTGGCTCCTGGCCAATTGCCCCAACACCAAGCTGAAGGCTCACGGTGTGGCCGTGGGGCTCCCCAGCGATGCGGATATGGGCAACTCTGAAGTCGGCCACAACGCCATGGGCGCAGGCCGTGTCTTCGACCAGGGCGCAAAGCTGGTCTCCAACTCCATCAACTCCAAGAAGATGTTCGCAGACCAGGGCTGGCAGGAAATCGCCGCCAATGTGAAGAAGAACAACTCCACCCTGCATTTCCTGGGACTCTTCTCCGATGGCAATGTCCACTCCCACATTGACCACCTGAAGGCCATGATGGAATACGCCGCCGCTGACGGCATCTCCAAGATCCGCGTACACATCCTGCTGGATGGCCGTGACGTAGGCGAGACCAGCGCCCTGGAATACGTGATCCCCTTCGAGGAATTCCTGGCTGGCCTCCGTGCCAAGGGCTGTGACGCACGCATCGCCTCTGGTGGCGGCCGTATGTTCATCACCATGGACCGCTACAACGCCAACTGGGCAATGGTTGAGCGCGGCTGGAAGACCCACGTCCTGGGCGAAGGCCGTACCTTCAAGAGCGCCCAGGAAGCCATCGAGACCCTCCGCAATGAGACCCACGCCATCGACCAGGATCTCGGCGCATTCGTCATCGCAGGCGATGACGGCAAGCCCCTGGGAACCATCCAGGATGGCGACTCCGTGGTCTACTTCAATTTCCGTGGCGACCGCGGCATCGAAATCTCCCAGGCCTTCGAGGGCGGCGCCGATTTCAGCCGTTTCGACCGCATCCGCGTCCCCAAAGTCTGCTACGCAGGTATGATGCAGTATGACGGCGATCTCCACATCCCCAGCCGCTTCCTGGTGAATCCCCCCGCCATCGACCGCACCAGCGGCGAATACCTGGCCGCCACCGGCATCACTACCTTCGCTTGCTCCGAGACCCAGAAGTACGGCCACGTGACCTACTTCTACAACGGCAACAAGTCCGGATACATCGATGAGAAGCTGGAGAAGTATGTGGAAGTCCCCTCCGACATCGTCCCCTTCGAACAGCGTCCCTGGATGAAGGGCGCCGAAATCACCGACGCGTTGCTGGAGGCCATCAAGAGCGGCAAGTACCAGCATCTGCGCTGCAACTTCCCCAATGGCGACATGGTGGGACACACCGGTGTCTTCCAGGCCGTCCAAATCGGCGTCGAGGCCGTGGACCTCTGCCTGGGACGACTGAAGGCCGCCATTGACGAAGTGGGCGGCGTGATGATCATCACCGCCGACCACGGCAATGCCGATGATATGCTGGAACACGGAAAGGACGGCGCCCCCAAGATGGGCGAGAATGGCAAGGCGAAAGTCAAGACCAGCCACTCCCTGAACCCCGTTCCCTGCATCATCTACGATCCCACCTACCAGGGCGAATACTCCAAGACCCTCAAGGAAGGACTGGGCATCTCCTCCATCCCCGCCACCATCATGAACCTCCTGGGATACGAAGCCCCCGAGGATTATGATGCCAGCGTGATCACGAAGGCATAATCACTACCACGCAATAAAAAAAGGCGCCGCCCCCAAAAAAGGCTGCGCCTTTTTTAATTCTCAATGCACAATTCTCAATGCTCAATTCGTAATCTTTGGGACTCAAGAGACTCAAGGGACTCAAGGGAAGTAATTCGGAATTACTTCCGCCTTTTCGGGGCAACGCGGAACGCCGTTGCACCGAAAGGCAGGAACCCCATTAGAGATTAAATTGTCTTAATCTCCGAATCAAGAATCGAGAATCAAGAATCGAGAATCAAGAATCAAGAATCGTGCGTAAAATCTTGTCCATCCTAGCGATATTGCTGGCCATGCTTCTGGTGTGGCTGTGGATGGGCAACCGTGCCCCGGAGGGACCACAACCGCAACACCCCACTGCCTCCTACGGAACCACGCCCCACGCGCCCTCCCCGACGCCATCCTTCGCACCGTTGCACTTTTCGTCTGCCCACCCCGTTCCCACCGTCACCCATATTGGGTCCGCCAATGCCCCCTCCCCGTTCCGCGTCATCTCCTGCACGCCAGAAGAGACCATCCTGGAATTCACCCTGCCCGAATATAATGTGACGCCCCTGGAAGACACAGAAGGCGTCACCTGGCAAGTGATTTCCATTAACGGCGCGGACAGCCTGGACATAGCAGGAAAGCCATCCCTGCCAAGTTACCATCTGGCATACGGCGCAACGCCCGGCAGCACCCTCGCCATCGAAGTGCTCAACCAGGAGACCGCCCTGCTTGCCGACTGCCGACCACTTCCCGCCCGAGGACCCTACCTCCGTACCCAGGAACCACCGGAAATTATCCCCTCGGAAGAAGTCTACGCCCCCCAGGCAGGCAACTACCCCGCACAGAATGCCTTCGTGGCATCCTCCTACCAAATCCGAGGCATCCAGGGGAACGGCATCCTCTTCTCGCCCTTCCAATATGATGCGGATAACAACGCCGTCCAAGTGGTAACCCGTTGCGAAATTGTCCTCCGCTCGGACTCCACCACACCAGCGATACTTTCCTCCCAGTCGGATTTCGCACAACTCCAGCTCACACAATTTGTCAACAGCGACTCTTTCCGTGGCGAAGACGCCCCCATCGTCGGGAACCTCTCCATCCTGGTCCCGGATGACTGGAAAGACTCCGAAATCCTGAAGGAATTCGTTGTCTGGAAAGAGAGCGTGGGCTGGACGGTGAATGTCGCAAAGTATCCCTCGGAGACTGGCGAAGGCAGGGATAATATCCTGGCCTGGAGCCAACAGCAATACGCAGAGGGCATGACGCACCTGCTTCTCCTGGGTGATTATTCTTTCATCCCCCCCTGGCAGCACGGCTCCAAAATGACAAAAGGGTCCCCAGTGTATACCGGCGTGGCAACGGATACACCATACGCACTCCTGGAAGGAGAATACGACAAGGGCTACATGGATGTATTCCTGGGACGAATTCCAGCACCCACTCTGGATTTCCTGGAGAACGTCCTTCAGAACTCCATGTATTACGAACACGGTGCCTACCAGAACAACACCTGGACACAAAAGGGAGTCTATATCGGCTCAAGCGACAAGTCAAAATACTGGCCCTATAAAGGCAAGACAGACACTGCCATTATCCAGGGACAGGCGAGTGCACTGGATTCTGCAGGAATCATCCAACGAGACCTCTCTACGGAATTATATGCCGCAAACAATCCCACGGCAGCCAATGTATCCACCGCACTCAATACAGGTGCCTCCATACTGCTCTATCTAGGACACGGCAACTGCACGAGATTCACCACCACCACATTCGCCAGCGCAAATGCCAAGGCACTGAACAACCAGGGGATGCTCCCCTTTATCATGGCACCCGTTTGCTACACGGGAAATCTGGACCACTATTCCGCCTCCGATTTCACTGGATGCGGTTCAACCACCCATTCCGTTCATTCCCTGGGGCAGTCCTTCTTCGAAAACTCCAATTCTCTAGGCGGCGTCGTAGGCGCGGCACTCTCCAGCAACGAGACATACTGGAATCCACCCATCCGACAAATCGAGACCTTTACCACCGATCTATCCGACAACCGCTCCACCACGCGACTGACCACACAGGGCGCATACGAACTCCATTCCCTCAATGCCGCAGTGACTTTCTGCATCAATTACCTAGATGATTACAGAGCAGCCGGCAGCCCAGGTGGGAAAGGAAGCTACGATGCCGCCACGGGCGTCTTGCACGCCTGGGAAATGGCACTATACGGCGATCCCACTGCAGTCCTCCATGTCGGCCCACAGGCACCACTGAATATCGCTTTCGCCTTGCAAACAGATGGTTCCGCTAATATCACCATCACGGGATTCGATGCAGAATCCCCACGTCCCGTGCCCAATTGCGCAATTAGCATTGAAACCGAGGAAGGCATCACCAGCGGACGAACCAACTCAGACGGCATTTTCACCCTCCAGGATGGCTCCGCAATCTTACTTGGAGCATCCGCCAGAGTCTTGGATGGTTCTGGCCCCTATCTTGAAAAGAAAATCACAGTTGACCTGGATGCGGACGGTGACGGGAAAATCACCAACCGGGAGATGTCCCAATGGCTGGAATTCTGGCAGGCATGCTACAACCCCGAAAATGAGAATGCCCCGCAGATGCTGGCGGTGCGGGAGCGCGCCATCGCAGAATGGCAGGAAAAGACCGACCCGCCTGAATGCGTTGAAAATGCCAGCCAAGAGAGTCTCGAGTCCCTTGAGTCCCTTGCGTCCCTTGAGTCCCTTGCATTCCTTGACATCTGCGACTACCTGGATACCCTCTGCCATGATTACTGGCCGTACATCCGCCCCACCACCATCGGCACTTCCGTGAACGGCACACCCATTTCCGGCGTGCGAATCTCCCTGACAGAGGAAGGCGCCGCAGTGCCAAACCTCCTGCTGTTATCGGAAGTCCACGGCGACGAACCACAGGCGCTATTGCTGGCACAGAAAGTCCTGAAGACGTTGGTTGCAGGCGTCTCCGGCGCAGATGCCGGCGCACGACAGTGGTTGGAGAATTGCGTGGTCTGGCTTGTGCCCGTCTTCAATCCCGATGGATATGCCAACGGCGTGGCATACAACGCCAACGGCGTGGATCTCTCCGATGGCTTCCCCGCCAATTGCGGGACCCTATCCAATGGTGACCCGACACAACTCTACATTCCCTGGAAATACAGCGATGCCACACCCCATCTTCCCGAGCCTGAACAGACCGCCTTTGTCCGTTGGATGGTCGCACATTCCATCGGCGCCGTCATGGAACTCCGCCAAGGCGAGCAATATGTGACCTATGCAGGCGAACAAAGCGAATTCCTGGCGTATTCCCTGGCGGATCTGGTGGGATATACCTGCGATGGTACACAGGCCGGAACAATGCTCACTTGGATGGCAAATTACCTGGAATGCCAGGCCCTGGCGGTCTCCGCAACAGACGCAGAGGACGACGCATTCTACGAAACCGTCATCAATTGGATCGCAAATGCCAATCTGGCACCCGTATTCCCTGCCATCCAACGCACCTACCTGCCTGGATACGGGAAGGAAATCGCCCTGGCAATGACCGACGCGGGAAAAACACCCGTCCTACGCATACTACTTCCTTCCGACTGGCAGGCAAAAGGATGCAGTGACAACTGCGTGGGAATGCGCCAGGGAAATGGCTACGCGGACATCGCGTTCACCAGCAATACTCCCCTTGAGACCACAACCATCTGCATAACCGCGGATGACAATACCGAACGGGAGACATGCCTGGAATTCATAATGGATACCCCCACAACCCAGACCTCCTGGAAGCGGGTGATGGTCGCCCCAACCTATCAGGAGAAAACCACAATTTCGTTACGGGAAGGCTGGCAACCACTCGCCATCTCCCTCCAAGGAATCACCCCCACAAGCCTGGGGGTCTCCGAGGCCTATTCCTGGAAAGACGGCGCTTTCGTCAAGTTTGCCTCGGATTGCTTCCTGCCAGGAGTGGGATACTGGGTGAAAGCAAAACAGAAAAACACCATCACACTTTCCGGATGGGGAGAGGATCCTCCCACTTTGACCTTGAAGAAGGGCATTCACTTCCTAGGGACCACATTCACACACAAGATGGATGGCAACGATACCCTCTACGAAGAAAAGGACGGCGTATTCCAAATCCTGCCTCCTCAGGATATGCCCGCTAATCGCGCACTCTGGCGATATATCCCAAAGGATACTATCCTTGTTCCGTAGGACCACGTATTTTCTTCCACAAAATACACAAAAAAGAAAGGGAATAGTTTTCCCCCATCAATTTATGAATCGTCAGTTATTGGGGGAGATTTGGTTCGTTTCGCGGGGACACCTTTACAACCACATAAACACAAAATAAAACTTGATTTTTTATAAAAAAATATTATTTTATTTATAGTTAACCAACAACAAGAGAAAGAATATGCCCAAAAGAACGCCGCCTTTGTTTCCGAAAACAGTTGCAATCCTGAAGGAGTTCGGTGAGAACATCCGCATGGCGCGCTTGCGTCGGGATGTCACAGCAAAACTGACCTCCGAGCGTGCCGGAATCAGCGTGGTGACTTTGACGCAGATTGAGAAAGGTTCTCCATCGGTTTCTCTTGGAAACTACATTCAGGTCCTGGTGACCCTTGGTCTGGAGCGGGACATATTGAAAGTTGCAGCAGACGATGAACTCGGGCACAAGTTGCAGGATTTGGGGTTAAAAACCCGCCGTCGAGCCAGCAAGAAGGGTGAAGAATGAGTAGAAAAGATATTCTTGTCTATTTTGACCATCTTTCGGCAAACGATCCTGTTCTGTTGGGAACTCTCTCAACACAGATAATCCGCGGGAAAGAACTCTTTTCCTTTGCGTTTGAGCCTGCTTTTTTGAATCAGCCCGCCCTACCATCGTTGGATCCTGATTTGCAATTCTATGCCGGAGCACAATTCACGGACAAAGCGAATTTCGGTCTCTTTATGGATTCAGCGCCGGATCGCTGGGGACGCAAGCTGATGCAGCGTCGTGAAGCTCTCCGGGCAAAACGCGTTGGGGAGAATCCGAAAAAGCTGATGGAATCGGATTATCTCTTAGGGGTCTTTGATGAAACCAGAATGGGTGCTTTGCGCTTTAAATCCTCCCTGGATAGTGAATTTCAGAATCATAATCAGTTGATGGCCGCTCCGCCATGGACTAGCCTTCGGGAACTGGAAGCGGCCTGCCGCCATGTCGAACGGGAAGACATCGATAGCGACCATGAAAAGTGGCTTTCCATGCTGATTGCTCCTGGATCTTCCTTAGGCGGCGCCCGTCCAAAAGCAAATGTCAGTGACCAGGATGGAAATTTGTGGATTGCCAAGTTCCCGAGTCATCACGACGAATCCAATGTCTCCGCATGGGAATATGCCGTGATGCTAATGGCACGTGATGCGGGATTGAGTGTCCCCGAGTGCCGCCTCGAAAAGTTCTCTCAATACGGGGCTACTTTTCTGGTAAAGCGTTTTGATCGGTTGGAACAAAGGCGCATTCACTTTGCCTCTGCAATGACACTACTCGGGAAAACAGACGGAGCCGACGCGGAAGGAGGTGCCAGCTATCTTGAACTTGCACAATTTCTGACGCAATACGGTGCAAAACCACAGGATGATCTGCCCGAATTATGGCGCAGGATCGCATTCTCGGTTGCCATTTCCAATACGGACGACCACTTGCGGAATCATGGTTTTCTGCTATCCAAACAGGGATGGCGTTTGAGTCCGGCATACGACCTCAATCCCAATCCAGAGGGAACGGGATTATCGTTGAATATTTCCGACATCGACAATGCGTTGGATTTTGATCTTGTCATGGAAATAGCTCCGATGTTCCGGCTATCCCATAGCGCAGCAGAGACCATGCTGAAACGAATCAGGAATACTGCGGCGCAATTCTGTTCTTATGCCCAGAAGGCCAATCTTTCCCGTACGGAACAAGAAAGAATGCGGTCCGCTTTCCGCTTTTGAGGTTAATTTAATTAAAGTGGAGTCTAAAGTCCGGACACTCCACAATCCCCCTTCTCGAATAATAGAGCATACCACAACCCTATGAAAATTATCGTCGGCATGAGTGGCGGCGTGGATTCTTCCACGGTCGCGGCGTTACTGAAATCCCAGGGGCACGAAGTGATTGGTGTCTCCATGGCGCTTTGGCGTCCGGATGCTCCCTACAAAGGCGGGGACAACACAGGTTGCTATGGTCCCAATGACGCCGTCGCCAAAGAGACCGCAAGACAGATTTGCGACCAACTGGGGATTCCCTTCTACGCCTTCGATTGCTCCCATCAATACGAGGAGAAAATCATCGGATACTTCCGTTCGGAGTACCTGGCAGGACGCACGCCCAATCCCTGCGTGCGCTGCAACGCCGCCATGAAATTCGGGATGCTCCCCGAAATGGCACGCCAGGCGGGCATCCAATACGACTGCTTCGCCACAGGACACTACGCACGCATCGAAAAATCCCCCGATGGTCGCATGCAGCTCCTGCGAGCCACGGATACCATCAAAGATCAATCGTATTTTCTATGTAGACTCTCACAGGAACAACTGTCAAGGCAACTCTTCCCACTGGGTGCCATGACCAAGGAAGAAGTCCGAGATTTGGCACGTTCCTTCGGACTGGCGGTGGCGGACAAGCACGATAGCCAGGACTTCTATACCGGCGACATCAGCGAACTCATCGGCGAAGATGACCAAATCGGAGATATCGTGGATGCGGAGACCGGGAAAGTCCTGGGCAAGCACACAGGCTACTGGAAATACACCATCGGACAGCGCAAGGGCCTGGGCGTGGCCTCCACACAGCCCCTCTATGTCACGGAAATCCGTCCCTGCAAAAACCAGGTAGTCCTGGGCAAGCACGAAGTGGTCATGCACCACCAGCTGGATGCCGACCAGATGAACTGGGTGTCCATCCCGGGACTAGATGCACCACGGGAGTGCCTGCTTAAGGCGCGCTCCGTCCAGAAGCCCGTGCCATGCCTCTTGACCCCAACGGGACCCGACACCGTCCATGCAGAATTCCCACAGGGAATCTGCGGCGTCGCTCCAGGACAAGCCGCGGTATTCTATGACAACGACATCCTCCTGGGCGGAGGATATATCATTCAGGCAAAAGCCTGATAGGACGGATAGGACGGATAGGACCGATAGGACCGATAGGACGGATAGGACGGATAGGACCGATAGGACCGATAGGA
>DCIO01000090.1 GCA_002315885.1 Lentisphaeria bacterium UBA1724 | reverse complement strand
GGATGTTTCGGCGCAGCCGATAAAGCCCCGGGATGCAATCTCCGAGGCAATCTGGGTGAAGCTACTGTAGTTCCAGGATTTCCAGGGTGGGTTTGGTGTAGGGGATGGCGTCTGGGAGCACCCATGGTCTTCCGCCGAAGGGCGCCAGGACTTTTGCGGGAATCCACTCGGAGGTCTTGGGAGCACGGCATTCGATGGAGCCGTCGGAGAGAATCATCCGTCCATCGGAGAGTCCCAGCGCGAAGAGAATGCCGCAGGGTGCCTTGAAGAGGTCGATGCCCTGGAGGAGGATTTCGTTGTCCCCGGGCTGGAGGAATTTTGCGATATCCAGTGTCCAGACGCAGGACCAGTCCTTCTGGCGCATGACTTCCTTGCCGTTGATGGTGCAGACGAATGCGTCATCCGCGGCTACCTGCAAGACGGCGTGTTCCAGGGGCTGCTCGACCTTCACGGGAATCCGGAAGATTGCCTGGGCGTTGTCAGTCTTCTCCAGTCCTGGATACCAGATCCAGTTGGCTTTTCTGTAATCCTGGGGGAGCTCCACGCGCTCCGTGAGGCGCTTTGTGGCGGGCATTTTCAGGGGCGCGGGGAGGGGCTTTGCGGCATCAAAATAGACATGTACGCTGTAGGCGGGGAATTCGTCCCGGAACGAGCCATCGTCTTTCACGTTGACGGTGCGGTTTTCGCTCAACACCTGGAGGGTCTTTGGGAACTCTCCCGTGATGGTTGCCTTGCATGCCTTGTCGGTTTCGTTGAGGATAATCCACAGCGTTCCGGCTTCGTTGGATTTCTTGCAGACCAGCAGCTCTTTCTTGCTGGCGGTGGGGAGATCCTGGGTGGCGTTGGGGGCGATGAGAATTGCGCTGACCGACAGCACTTCGTGGATGACATCCGTCAGGTCCTGGACGAATTTGTCATTCTGTGTGGAACCCAGCTCCAGCCCCCAGTAGACGAGTCCCATGGCGCCGTGGGCGAAGGAGTCGTACGCCATGAAGCGTGATTCCTGGCGGGTGGGGTAGATGACTTCGGTGGCGTTGTTGAATGCGCCCCAGGCGAAGCCCTGCAGAGTCATCCAGACGGGCTTCTGTCCGCGCACGACTTCCTGGCAGATGTCGGTGTATTTGCCAACGGAGGATGCCATCTTGTCTTCCAGGTCGGAGTGTGTGTTGGGACCGGGAATGGGGTAGATGTCCACGCCATAGACATCACAAGCCAGGGAGTATGGGCGGATGTTCTCAATGGTACCGCGGGGTGCTTCGTTCAGGAAGACGGGGCGGGTGTCGTCAATGTATTCCAGGAGACGGCGGTATGCCTTGTGGAATTGCGTGACGGATTCGCCGCGCCAGGCGGGTTCGTCCACCAGGAACCATGCCGCCAGGGATGGGTGGTCTTTGAGGGGGATGTATTCCTGTGCCACGCCTTTGAGAGCGGGGAGGATTTCCTGGTCATCGCAATCCCGGAAGAGTGTGCTGGGCATTTGCACCATCGCCATCATGCCATTTTCGGCCACGGACTCGATGGTGTGTGTGGTGCAGAGCATCAGGTTGAAGCCCATCGCCGCCTGGGCTTTCATGGCGTCAGCCGTGGGTAGGTCGCCACGGTTGCCCCAGGACATCACGGGGAAGACGGGCTTGCCGTCAATGTGGAAGACCTTGTCCTGGTCAAAGAAGAAGGAACGCGGTTGCTTGGGGCGCACAGTGAAGGGCAGGGTGGCAGTGGCGAGGATGTTGCCCTTGTCGTCCAATAATTTCGCTTCGATGGGCGTGGTGCCGAGTTTTTCGGGAACGGCGAAGTTGAGCAAGACCACATCCAGGTCGCCTGGGTAGCTGCGTTCTTCTCCATTGAAGGAGATTACGAGTTGCTGGCCGCGTAGGGCGGAGTAGACTGCACATGAGAAATCCGTGGCGCCATCGCCAACGATGACGCCATTGTGGTAGCTGAAGGGCGCGTCCAGGACGATTTCCAGCAGTGGCAGTTCGGATTGGGTCTCGCTGAAGGAGATGTTGTCGAAGTAGACCACGCCGGGGTCTTTGAGTTCGCCTTGCAGAGAGACGAACATGTCCTTCTGTGCTACGAAGGTGACTTCCTTGTGCTGCCAGGTGGCGAAGCAGTCCCGCCAGCCCGCGCATTCTGGGATGACCTGTCCCTGGTCGTCCAGCACGGCGATGCGTGACCAGGTGGCGCCCTGGATGTCGGTGTATTTCTTGTCGGTGCCGCCACGGACATCGTAGGCCAGGCGGTAGATTTTTCCCTTCGTTATGGTCAGTCCACCCTGGCGGATGGATGCATTTTCTTCACGGCCATCCAGTTCCACGGAGAGGCCGTATTTGGCATCGGAGAAGTCGTGGATAGATGCGTTGGTGAAATCCCATGCCGTCGCCATGGCCTGGAAATTGCCGTTGAGGAGAGTCCCCGCCTGGAATTCGATGATGGGGCGGGTGAATTCCACTTCGCCGCTTTCGCCTTTGGGAATGGAGAGTACGGCGTAGTAGTTGTTTCCGGGCTTGGCGGTAAAATCAAAGGTGCACAGCTGCCAGTCTTCGGAGGGATAGATATCCTGGATAGCGGTGTGTGCGGGAACGCCGCGCTCGAGATAGAATTGCGCCTTGAGACCGGGGGTGCCGCGGAAGAAGACCGAGAAGACGTAGTGACCGCTGGGAATGAACTCCAGGTCATGCTGAAGCAGATAGACACGCTTCTCCGCATCGCCACTCATGCGCACAATGCCATTGTCCAGCACCGTGACATCACTGGTGGCGCTGCGACTCCAGCCACGGCCGTCATCCGCGAAAGAGGGATTCTGCAGGAGATTCACCGCATTGGCCTTGTAGCTCGGGATGCAATCCTCAATCAGCGTGATTTCGGGATTGCGGTATTGCATGACGCCCTGGGCATTGGGATCCGTGGAAAGCACCGCGTAATATTTGCCTCTCTCGTTCTGTGCCTTGAAGCGGAAGGATGCGGTCTGCCACTGGGGGGCGCCCTTGACGGAGATGTTCCCGCCATGCCAGGGATCCGATTTTTCCAGATAGACCAGCCCCTTGGTGGCGTCGTCACTGCGATAATCCACCGTGAAGAGGTATTCCATGCCATTCACCAGCGGAGTATCGACCTGCTGGAGGTAGGTGCGGGTCTCTCCCGCAGTCAGGCTCGCCACACCATTTTCGTCAACGACAATATTACTCGCGGGCTGTAGCACCCACCCCTTCTTGTCGGCGAAGCTGGGGTTCTTCAGCAAGTTTGCGGTGGCGACGAAGGCTAGGACGAAAAGCGAAAGCGCGAAAATGCGTGTAGCGAGGTTCTTCATGGTCGGAACTCCATGTGGGTGAACGGGGGAGAATGACTTCTTCATAATGTAATCTTCCCCAAGTAGATTTTGGCATACACTGCCTCTAGGGGAAAGGTACGGAACAGAAAAAAGCGCAAGGCATTATATTAGACTCAAAACCATTTCCACTTATTCATCGGAGGATACACGATGAGCCAGGACCCCGCTGAACAACTGAACGACAAGAACGCAGAAGCCATTAACGCCGAGATGCCCACTCTCTCCGAAGAGAAGAAGCGTGAGCTTTCTCCTGAACAACTCAAGCGTTTGGAGTGCGAGATCCGGAAGCAGGAACTCCTGGCGCAGCTGGAAGAAGAAAACCGCGATACGCCATTGGGACGGCTCTGCCGTAGCAAGAATTTCTGGTACGCGATTTTCGGAACGATTTTCGTGGCGATTATGCTTGCGATGATTGCCTGGGCGGCCCGGGATCTGGGCTATATCGGCAAATGATTCCCGCCTATCAAAACGCGGTCCAGGAAATCCTGGATCGGCATGTATCGTCGGGTGACGAACTGGGCGTCCAATGCGTGATATGGAGAGACGGCGCGGTTCAGGCGGAATGCTATGGCGGGTATTGTGACGAAGCCAGGACGCGTCCCATGAGTGCGGATGCGCTTTTCCCGGTATTTTCTGCGGGGAAGGCGCTATTCAGTACGCTGGCGTTGATGCTGGTGGAGGAGAATGTGGTTGGGTTGGATATGCCTTTGGCGGAAGTCTGGCCCGCATTCGGTGCGGAAGAGCGCCGTGGGGTGACTCTGCGGCATATCCTGACCCACACCTCGGGGATGCACATCATGCCGCAACCCGCGAATCCCGAGGAATTGGCGGACTGGGATTTGATGTGCAGTCGCATTGCGGAACGGAAGCCCTTGTGGGTTCCCGGCACACGGACCCGCTACCAGGCGATGAACTACTCCTGGCTGCTGGGGGAGACCCTCTCTCGCGCCACAGGCAAATCCCTCCCCGCGCTCTTCCACGATAAGCTCCTGGCGCCTCTGGGCATAGACAACGATACCTTCTTCGGAATTCCTGCCCACCAGGAATTCCGCCTGGGGCAGGTGGTCAATGGACCTGATTTGGCGCCGTTTCTGCCACCACGGCAGACTTTCCTGGATCCCCTGACAAATGCACTGCGCCTGCGCTGTATTCGCGCCGCCTGCATGCCCGCATTCAACTGCCTCAGCAATGCCCGGGGCCTGGCAAAATTCGGTGCGGCGCTCCTGCAGGGGAAGCTGATTTCACAAAATATGCTCTACGAGGCAACGCGACTCCAGCGTCCCAAAGACGAGCCCATTCCCTCCGAAAATCTGAACGAATACTGGACAATTTTCGGATATGGCTATCTGCTGCTTGGGAAAGAACCCGACCGTGGCGCATTCTTCGGACACCAGGGACACGGCGGTTCCGAAATCATGCTCGACCAATCCACAGGCACTGTGTATGCATTCGTGAAAAATAAATTATCCGCCAGAGTCCTCCAACCGATGAAGGAAGAAATCCGGCGGATCTTCACACACTCTGTTCTCTAGCATCACAATTCGAGTTCCAATCCATCGTAGCCCACGGTGATGCCCTTGGGTTCCATCAGAGCAACCATCTCGTGGTGCAGGGAGTGGGCGTTGTGGGAGAAGTGATTGATGATGAAAGGCGTTTTCTCCGTGATGCATCCCATTTCAATGAGCCGTGTGCGGACCGCTTCATCGGTGAAAGCGCCCATGTGGCCGTGGATATTGTGCCCATACACGGGAGAGATCCCGCCCGTGCAATCCGCGATGACGGCGTCTAGTTTTTTCCCCGCCAGCAGTTCCCAGGAGTATTTGGGGAAATACCCCGTGTCATTGGCGATCAGGAGGGATTTGCCGTTTCGTGTGAAGACGTAGTTCAGGGGTTTTTCACGGGGGGAGTGGTCGGCGGGCAGTGCCAGGACTTCCAGGTCGGACTCCTTCACCGTATCACCGGCAAAGAGTGTATGGTATTCCATGTGGAGCTGTTCCAGGGAAATGGGCTGGCTTTCCTGGCTGGGCCACTCACGGAACATCCGTGTAAGGACCTCCATATCGCCGTAAACCTGCAGCGTCTTAGTGACCAGACTGTAGCCCTTGCGGCGCCAGACCAAATCCAGCGTATTCAGGTGGTCGCCATGGGAGTGGGTGAAGAAGAGACGGTTGATCTTCCGCTCGTCAATGTGGTATGCCAGGAACTGGTTGAAGATGTCTGGACCAAAATCCACCAGGACGTCGTCGTCCAAAAGATATGCCGTGCGCTTGCGGATGTCCTTGCCACCGTGCTCGCGTGCGTATGTGCAGGTATCGCATTCACAGAAAAGCGCGGGGATGCACTCCGCCGCCGCTGAACCCAAAATCTTGACACGCATTATCGTTGTTCCTAATTTTAATTAACCCAATTCATAAAAAAAGACGTGGAAATTGTTGTCATGGGGAAAAGATAATGTCTTAGGCAAAGATTCCGCCGAATTCGTGTGATAAAAACGGTATATTCCGGATTAGATGGAAGATTTCCTCCATGATTTACGTATCGTTTATTAAGGCCGCCGGCGTCCCCACCATCGGGAAAGGCGCAGTCTATGAGAATTTAACCGAATGAAATAGTCCGGATGGCGTTTTTGTGGCTCCGATTACCATGCTGAAACCATAGGACTTATAGGACTTATAGGA
>DCIO01000049.1 GCA_002315885.1 Lentisphaeria bacterium UBA1724 | reverse complement strand
CCTAAGACATTATTAGCAAATTCAGTAGTGTCAACCGGACACTAGTGAGAAGATCTAGAAGCTCTAGCTAGATAATCTAGATATCTAGACGCGCGTACGCGCGAGAGCGTGGATGAATTTTCGTTCGGCAAATCGGCTTGGGATATCTAGGCGCTCGTCCGTGGCGTGGCGGATCAATTTCCGCGCAATTACTTTTTCCCTGGTGGGATAGCGACGGCCTGGATTTCTTCCGCCAATGCCTGGAAGAGTTCGTTTTCGGGCATGCGTCGGATGGGCTCTCCTTTCTTGAAGAGCACTCCCCTGCCCCAGCCGCCTGCGATGCCGATATCCGCATCCGCGGCCTCTCCTGGGCCATTGACTTCGCAACCCATGACGGCAATCTTTTTCAATGGGATGGTATATCCTTCTGCCAGGAGTCGGTTGATTTCCGCCTCAACCCGCTCTGCCAGTGGAATAAGCTCGATATGTGTCCGTCCGCAAGTGGGACATGCAATCAGCTGTGGTCGTCCGGGTCGTAATCCCAGCGCATCCAGAATACGGAAAGCGGCGGGGATTTCCGCCTCTGGTGGTGCGGTAAGCGAGACGCGGATGGTATCACCGATGCCCTCCAGGAGCAAAGCACCAATACCGATGGCGGACTTGATGATACCCGCGCTTGGCGTCCCTGCCTCGGTGATTCCCAGATGAAGCGGCCACTGGGATACCTGGCGAAATTTCCGGCATGCGTCGATAGTCAGCGCCAAATCCGATGCCTTTAGGCTGACCTTGAGATTCTGGCATCCGGCATCCTCGAATACACCTAGGAATTCCCGGGCACTCTCCACCATCGCCTCAGAGGTGGCGCCGTATTTCTCACGGGCCTTCGGCGAAAGGCTCCCCAGATTCACGCCAACCCGCACCGCCTGCCCTGTGGATGCCGCTAGACGGGCAATCTCCTTCACCCCTTCCGCATCCGTGATATTCCCTGGGTTGACGCGAATGCCCGCGGCACCCTTTTCCAGGGCAGCCAACGCCAATTTGTGGTCAAAATGAATATCCGCTATCACAGGCAAGAGACTCTCACGGCAAATCCGCGCAAAGGGCGCCACCGCATTGGGACGAGGCAACGCCACACGAATCAACTGGCACCCCACTGCCGCAAGACGACGGATCTGCCCCAACGTCGCTTCCGCGTCCTCCGCCAGGGTGTTGCACATGGATTGCACCACAATCGGGGCGTCACCGCCAATGGGCACACCACCTACCAAAATTTTACGTGTCTGAAATCGCATTGTCTGTGTGTGTATATAACTAAAATTGCTACCGCAGCCAGGTGCGTGGGGCAATATTTACGCCGGGGTGTTTCTGGAACCAGTCCTTCAGGGCATTCCGGGTGGAGATGCCCGTGTTGGTGGTTTCGCAGGCGGGGTTGGCGAGGATTTCCTCCAGCACGGGTGTCCTGCCTCCTCCTGCCGCAGTAAAGGAGTTCAGCGCCAGGGTATATCGGCGGATGGAATCCACGGGTGCTTCATCTGCCCCCACGGAGAGGATTTCCGTCTTCGCTTCGGAATTCTTAGCGGTGGCGCCCCAGAGTCCGCAGAAGCTATAGACCTTCCGGAGGGACCACTGTTCCGCCACGATGCGGGACAACTCCTCGGCAGTCACCTTGCAGGTCACGATGGTATTTTCGTAGGGAATCACCTGGAAGAGTTTTTCCAGCGTCACCACCTCCCCCGCCTGGAACCCCACATCGGAGAGTGTCCCATGGAGTGCCAACTCGCAGCCCCCGCTTTCTGCAATCGCACGGCAGATGAGTTCACTGACGGCGCAATTGACTCCAGGACGGCCATTGGCGGGGATATCCGCAGGCAAAGGAGGCGTCAGGGGCACTTTGGCAACTGCCTCTGCCTTGGAGAGCCAATTTTTCACCGCTTCCAGCACAGTCGCATCTTCGGGACCTTCCGCAGGAACGCGAATGAGTTTGGAGGCGATTTCTGTGACCGCGTGCTTCTCCGTATCCACCACCAGGTCCGCCTGAGAGAAGAATTCACCGTGCGCGCCTGGCTGGAGATACCAAGTATGGGTACCGATGGTGCGTCCAGGAAAAACCCGATGGGTATGCGCCCCAAGTATCAGGTCGATTTCCGGAAATTCCTGTGCGATATCCGAGATTTCATTGACGCCCCGGGGATCCGCTTCCACCCAGCCCTGGTGACTGGCGAAGATTACTGCGTCGGGCTTGGCAGCGAGGACTTCAGGTAACACGCGACGGAGCATTGCCCGTGCGCTCTCGATATGGAAAGCGCCATCGAATCCCAGGAACCAATGTGGAAGGAAGGAGGCCGTGGCGCCGATGACCGCGATGCGAGCGCCATTGCAGTCGAAGAGCCGCCATGCGGGATAATTGGCGTAAGCGGAGGATTTCGGGGTGAGATTTCCGCAGAGGATTTGGGGTCGCATATACTCCGCCAATTCCAGGAACGTGGAGAAACCGTAGTCCAAATCGTGGTTTCCGGGAACCCATACATCCGTGCCCATGGCCTTCAATAACGCCATGGGGGCTTTTCCCGAAGATATCAAGGACACCAGGGATCCCTGGAAGGTATCGCCTGTATCAATCACAAGCACGCCGCCGGGGGGGAATTCCCGTCGTCGGCGGTCCAGTTCCGACGCCAGCCGCAGGAGTCCCGCCTGGCTGGTGTCATCGCCGTTCAAGTTGCCATGCAAATCGCTGGTATGCAGAATCCGCACCCGGACCTCCGCCGCGGGTAGCACGGCGGAAAGCACCAGGATGAGATAAAGCAATACGCGCATGGTATTTTTCCAGAATCGCGGAAAAGCGAAAGGCGGCGAAGCCGCCCGTAGGTGCGCCCCTCGTGTAGCGGGCGCCAGCCCTGCGAAACGAGGGGCGGCACCTACAAAGGGGCTGCGCCCCTTTTCACCTATCATGGTATATCACCTTCGGCGTATTCGGCGGCTTGCCGGGAAGCGCAAGCGAGAGCCCGGAGGTTTTATGCCTGCGGGGTCGCGGGCTGCACCACTGCCAGATTGAGTTCTTCCAGCTGCTTGGGATCCACGTCCGTGCTGGGAGAATCCATCATGAGGCATGCGGCCTTTGCGGTCTTGGGGAAGGCGATGGTCTCGCGGATGGAGGGCATTCCGCAGAGCAGCATCACGAAGCGGTCGTGACCGATGGCCAGACCGCCGTGAGGGGGCGCGCCGTAGGAGAAGGCATCCAGCAGATGGCCGAAACGATGGCGTGCGGACTCATCGGAGATGCCGAGGGTCTTGAACATGGTGGCCTGGAGCTGGGGCTCGTGGATACGGATGGAACCACCGCCCAACTCAACACCATTCAAAATGATGTCGTACGCGCGAGCGCGGACTCTGCCGGGGTCGCTCTGGAGATACTGCAGGTCTTCGTCCATGGGGCGGGTGAAAGGATGGTGTTCCGCCACCCAGCGCTTTTCGTTGAAATCCCAGTCGAAGAGCGGGAATTCCACAATCCACAGGAAATTGAACTTATCCGCGGGAATGAGGTTGTTTGCGGCAGCCAGATCCAGGCGCACGCGTCCCAGGGAGAAGCACGCCACACGGAAAGAGATATCGGAGACCATCAGCAGCAAGTCGCCAGGCTGGGCATCCAGCTCGGCCTTCAGGGCGGCGACCTCTTCGGGGGTGAAGAACTTGGCGGCGGCGCCCGTCAACTCGCCATTCTCGTCCACTTTCAGGGCGACCAGTCCCTTGGCGCCCAGCAGTTTTGCGGACTCGGTCAGGGTGTCGATGGCCTTGCGGCTGGTGGCGGCAGCCAGGCCCTTGCCGTTCATGGCTTCAATGGTGCCATTTTCCGCGATGACGGACTGGAAGGGCTTGAACTCGGATTTGGCGAAAATGCCGGTGATATTGTGCATCAGCATCCCGAAGCGGGTATCGGGCTTGTCGGAACCATACTGGGTCATGGCGTCCTTCCAGGTCATGCGCTGGAAGGGCAACTGCACATCAATGCCCTTGACGTCCTTCATCACCGCGGCAATCAATTCCTCGGTGATATCCTGCACATCCTTCTCTTCCACGAAGCTCATCTCCAAGTCCACCTGGGTGAACTCGGGCTGGCGGTCGGCGCGAAGGTCTTCATCGCGGAAGCAACGGGCAATCTGGAAATACTTCTCCACGCCGCCCACCATGAGAATCTGCTTGTACTGCTGGGGGCTCTGGGGCAATGCGTAGAAACCGCCTACCTTCATGCGGCTGGGAACCAGGTAGTCCCGGGCGCCTTCGGGAGTGGACTTGGTCAGAATGGGGGTCTCCACTTCAATGAAGCCCTCTTTGTCAAAGACATTGCGCATCACCTGGGTGATCTGGTGGCGGAGCTTCAGCGTCTTGAGGAGGCCGCTGCGGCGCATATCCAGATAGCGATACTTCAGCTTCATGTCATCGGAAGCCTTCGGATCCTCCAGGTTGTAGGGCATGGGAGCCGCCTGATTCAGGATGTTCAATTCCGTGACATTCACCTCGATTTCACCAGTGGCGCGCTTGGTGTTCACCATGTTGTCGGGACGGGCGCCCACCACGCCAGTGGCCTGGATCACCCACTCCTCGCGGATGGGCTTGGCCTTCTCGAAGACCTGGGGAACCGCGTTGGGGTCAATCACCAGCTGGGTGATGCCTTCCCGGTCACGCAAGTCGATAAAAAGCATACCGCCCAGATTGCGGCTGGAATTGACCCATCCGCAGAGGGTGACGGTCTGGCCAAGATTGGCCTTGTTCAAATCATTGCAAGTATTGGTGCGATAGCCCATTTTGTTTTTCTCCTATGCTAGGAGCGTTGGTTTGGTTGGGGAATTTCTAGAGCATGGACGCGATTTCGTCCCGCTTGACTTGTTTTTGACTGCTGTCAGTCATATCCTTGAGGGTGACCACGCCTTCGGCGATTTCGCTTTCGCCCAGGATGAGCACCTTCTTGGCGCCGGACTTGTTGGCGCTACGGAACTGCGCCTTCATGGAACGGCCCGTCACATCCGCCATCACGCGACCGCCCACGCCCTTGTGGCGCAGTTCGCCAGCCAGCTGCAACGCGGAGGGGATGGATGCCTCGCCCATGGCGATGATGAAGGTGTCCGCGGCAGTACGTGCGGCAGGCGCCAGCCCCAACCCCGCGCGAGTCATCAGCAGGCGCTCGATGCCTGCGGCAAAGCCGATGCCCTCGATGGGAGCATTGGAGCCAGGCATGGTCATGCGATAGCGACCACCACCCGCAATGGCGTCCTGGCTGCCCAGGGCGGGGTGGGTGATTTCAAAGACGGTGTGGACATAGTAGTCCAGGCCACGAACCAACCGGGGATTGATTTCATATGCGACACCCAGGCGGTCCAGGCCATCGCAGACCCGCTTGAAGAAATTCTTGGATTCCTCACCCAGCAAATCGGCGATGCGGGGGGCATTCAGCGCCAACTGGTGGCAGACATCGCACTTGCAGTCCAGCATTCGCCAGACGTTGGTCTCGAAACGGCGCTTGCAGTCGTCGCACATCTCGGGGAGGTGGGGACGGAAGTAGTCCTTCAATGCCTGCGCCACCGCAGGACGGTCCTCGGGAAGACCGCGGGAATTGATCATCACCTTGGGATTCTTGATGCCGAGGGCATCCAGATAGTGCACCAGCATGGCGATGGTCTCCGCATCCATCCAGGGAGAATTGCAACCCACCGCCTCCACGCCAATCTGGTGGAACTGACGACGACGCCCCGCAGAAGGACGCTCGCCACGGAACATGGGACCCATGTAGAAAACACGGCACTCCTCGCCAGGACCAAGACCCAGATTCGCCACCGCACGCATCACACCCGCAGTGCCCTCGGGACGCAAGGTCAACGAACGACCGCCGCGGTCCTCGAAGGTGTACATCTCTTTCTGCACAACGTCAGTCTCGTCACCCAAATTGCGCACAAAGACCTCCGTGCGCTCGAAAACGGGAGTCCGCAATTCCTGGTATCCATAACGGCCAAAAATCTCACGGGTGATGCCCTCGAGCTCTACCCACCCGAATACCTCGGGCTCCCAAATGTCTGATGTCCCCGGAAGGGGCTCCGTCGAAGTCGACATAACTCAATTCTCCTTATGCTGTGTATCAAAAAGATGACTTTTCCGTAAAACAGGATAATATATAGTGTCTTCTGCGCGCGAGAAGACAAAAGCACCCATAATCCCAGCCAGACTATACCCCAAAACTGACAATTTCTGACAAAGATTTGCAGTTTCCAATCCGTGGTTTATATTAAGCAACTTTCCGCGCGTCCATGCCCTGGCGGTGCTTCTTTCCGGCCGCCGTTGGACTTATCGACATGGTAGCGTGTTTACAGAAAGGCACCCACGGTGTTCCGCCGCGGGTCACAAGTCCGGAAGGATCAGGGCGGTCCTTGCCGTCCAAGAACCCCAAACCAGAAGGAACCAGAGCAATGAAAGTCAGAGCATCAGTCAAGCGGATGTGCAACAACTGCCAGATTGTGAAGCGCAACGGTGTCATCCGGGTGATTTGCAAGAACCCCCGCCACAAGCAGCGCCAGGGCTAATTCCCTGTCATCGCAATTTTGAGTGTCTCATTCGTGTAAGCCAGAACATCTGGCGAAACCCCAAGTTAGGAAATCCTAAAAATGCCTAGAATCCTCGGTGTTGATATCCCGAACAACAAGCAGACGGTGATCTCCCTCCAGTACATCTACGGAATCGGTCCCGCCATCGCCAAAGCCATTTGCGAGAAAGCCAAGCTGGATCCCATCCGCAAGGCTTCCGAACTCTCTCAGGATGACATTGCGAACATCCTGGCCATCCTCCACGAAGACTACACCGTGGAAGGTGACTTGCGCCGTCAGGTGGCAAACAACATCCGCCGCCTCATCGCCATCGGCAGCTATCGTGGCACCCGCCATCGCAAGAATCTCCCCGTCCGCGGTCAGCGCACCCGTACCAACGCACGTACCCGCAAGGGCTCCAAGAAGACCGTCGGCGCAATCCGTGACAGGACCGAGCGTAAGACCGCCGCATCCGCAGCTGAAGCCAAGCAGGCCGCAGCCGAGAAGAAGAAGTAATCCTACCCTCCTTCTTGCTTTGCAACGGAATTCCACGAACACTTTCACAACTAGTTTTGGACGGGAAATCAAGTCCGTCCTAGGAGATTAAAATCATGGCAGAAGAGTCCAAGGAAAAGGTCGCCGCCGCGCCCGCCGCAGCTGCTGCGCCCGCCGCACCCGCCTCCGTTCCAACCGCCGACCAGATTCTGGCGGATCCCAACGCCGTCGTCCAGATCCAGAGCCGCCGCGCCAAGGGCGCCCGCGCCGTCATGTCTGGCGTCGTGCACGTCGATTCCACCTTCAACAACACCCGCGTTGTCATCACCGACCCCCAGGGCAATGTGCTCTCCTGGTCCACTGGTGGTAAGCTGGGTTACAAGGGCTCCCGCAAGAGCACCTCTTACGTCGCACAGGTCATCGCTGGTGACGCAGCCAAGAAGGCAATGCTGACCTACGGCCTGAAAGAGGTCGAGGTCGAAGTCAAGGGCCCTGGTCAGGGCCGTGAGTCCGCCGTGCGTGGCATCGCCCTGGCGGGTCTGGAAATCACCGTCCTTCGTGACGTCACCCCGCTTCCCCACAACGGGTGCCGTCCTCCCAAGAAGCGCCGCATCTAACCGGTTGCTGCCTCATGGCCCAGGGGCCCGTTTTTCCCCTGGTGCCAACCGAAGGAAAAGACACGTAATTGATGAGATGGTAGTGTCATAATAACCAAGGAGGATTTTTCCCAAATGGCAGGACTGGTAAATTTTGAAATGCCCGAGGCGATGGTTAAAGACGAAGCGACTGCGACTAGCCGTTACGCGAAGTTTGTCACCGAACCCTGGGAGAATGGCCTAGGCCACACAATTGGCAACTCTCTGCGTCGCGTCTTGCTGACGATGATGGAAGGCGTTGCCGTCAGTTGCATCCGTATTGATGGCATCAGCCACGAATTCACGGCAATTCCTGGAGTCATGGAAGACGTGATGGAAATCGTGCTGAACATCAAGAAACTCAAGTTCCGTTGCGATGGTTCTCTGCCCCGCACGCTGAGATTGGAGGTTTCCAAGAAAGGCGTGGTGACGGGTGCCGACATCAAGGAAGACGGCGTGGTCGTCGTTCTGAACAAGGACCAGAAGCTCTTCACCCTGACTGCAGATTGCAAGAAGGACAAGCCCATCCGCATCGAGTTCGATCTGGAGAAAGGCTGTGGCTACCGTCCCAGCGAGCGCAACAAGCACGACGACCAGCCGGTGAATTCCATCCCGGTGGACTGCTTGTTCAACCCGATTGAGAAGGTCCGCTACGATGTCCAGGCCAGCCGCGTTGGTGAGAACACCAACTACGACCGTCTGGAACTGGAAGTCTGGACTGACGACCGCATCGACCCCGAGACTGCCGTGAAGCGCGCCGCGCAGATTCTGCGTGAGCAGCTGGCTGTCTTCGAGTTTGGCAGCAGCCAGGCCGCCGCCAGCAATGGCGTGATTCTGAGCGAAGAAGAGAAGGCTCTGTTGGCGAAGCTGATTGCCAATGTCAGCACCCTGGGGCTCTCGATGCGTTCCATGAACTGCCTGAACACGGAGAACATCCACTTCGTGGGCGAGTTGGTTCAGAAGAGCGAAGCCCAGATGATGAAGTGCCGCAACTTCGGTCGCGTGTCTCTGACTGAGATCACCGAGAAGTTGACGGAGCTGGGCCTGAGCCTGGAAATGACTTTGAGTAATAACGTGGCAGACGAGCTGAATCGTCAGATGGCTTCGCAACTGCAGAACAATAAGGAGTAACCCCCATGAGACATCGCGTCGCAACATTTAAGATCAACCGCAGCAGTTCGCACGTGCGTGCCCTGCTGGCAAACTCCGTCTGCAGCCTGTTTGAGCACAAGCAGATCAAGACCACTCTGGTTCGCGCCAAGCGCATCCGCCAGCTGGCCGAGCAGATGCTGACCCTCGCCAAGCGTGGCGACCTGCATGCCCGCCGTCTGGTCGTGGCGAAGCTCCACCAGGAGCGCATCGTGAAGATGCTATTCGACGAAGTGGCGCCCTGCTACAAGAACCGCCAGGGTGGTTACACCCGCATCATGAAGATCGGTCCCCGTATTGGTGATGCCGCCGAAATGGCCATCCTGGCTCTGGTGGAAACCGACGAGCAGGTCGCAGCCGCCAAGGCCGCTGCCGCAGCACCCGCTGCCGAGGCCGCTCCTGCCGCCGACGCCCAGTAGTTCTCTGGCATAGCAAAGCCGGCCGTTCCTCCGGGAACCGCCGGCTTTTTTTCTCTATCACCGCGATAGATTTTCGAGCCCTGGGTGGGCCCATGATATTTCCTGGTATGTTTACCCTCGTCAGCACAACTCCATTTCCCGAGCGTCGTCTTGTGGCGAAGCGCTATCGTCACGACTGCGGTCTGGAAGTCTTGAGCCTTGAGGCCAACGATCCCGAGAACCTCTTCGTGGTAGGATTTCCCACAGATGCGGAAAATGACACGGGTGCCGCCCATATCATCGAGCACTCGGTTTTGGAGGGCTCGGAGCGCTTTCCCGTGAAAGATCCCTTTGTCTGCCTGCTGAAATCCAGCGTGGCGACCTTCCTGAATGCCTGTACCTATCCTGACAGGACAATCTATCCCTTCACCACCTGCTGCAAGCAGGACTATTTCAATCTTTTAGAAGTCTATTGGGACGCAGTCTTCCACCCGAATCTAACCAGGGAAATCCTAGGTCAGGAGGGCTGGCACTATGAACTGCACGGCAAAGGCGCCTCCCAGAAATTGACCATCAACGGCATTGTGCACAACGAGATGTCCGGCTACTACTCCGACCCAGGCACCCAGATGGGTCGTGCCATAGAGAAATCCCTCTTCCCACACAGTTCCTTGCGCTATGATTCCGGCGGTGTTCCCGAGAAGATTTCCGCCCTCACCTACAAGGGCTTTTTGGATTTCCACGCCAGCCACTACAATCCCACCGTGGCGAAGGTAGTCCTCTACGGCGATATTCCCACCGAAGAGAAGCTGGCGGTTTTGGAGAAGCATCTCTCCCAGGACCTGCCTCGTCTGCCGAAGGCTCTTCCCTCCCCCAAGCCACTGCGTGCCATCAAAAAGCAGCCCCCTGCGGCTCCCGTGGTCATGCGGGAACGCTTCGTGCCAGATCCCGAATCCAAGCGCACCAACACGGGACTCGTGGCAGTCGCATGGGCATTGGATGAAACACGTGACGTCGAACTGGACCTGGGCTTCCAATTGCTGGAGGCAGTCCTCATCGGCAATGCCGCCGCACCATTGAGCAAGGCACTGATGGAGTCACGCATCGGCGCCGCCGCATTGGGCAGTGGCTACGACAACGAAACGAAATTCACCTCCTTCTGCGTGGGCATGCGGGGCGTCAAACCCGCGGATTTCCCAAAATTCGAGCAGATTGTCCTGGATGTCTTGACTAAGAGCGTCAAGGAGGGCCTTCCCAAAGAACAGGTCATGGGTGCTTTGACTCGCTTCCAGACCCTGAACCAGGAAATCGGACGGGACTACATCTTCGACATGGTGGAGGACATCCTGGCCTCCTGGCGATACTCCGACGACCCCTTCCAATTCCTGCGCCAATCCAACCAGCTCCCCAAACTCCAGGAACTCCTGCAACGCAATCCACGTTATCTGGAAGATCTCATCCAGCATTGGCTGCTGGACAATCCCAAGCGCGTCCGCGTCGAATTGCATCCCGACGACAATCTGAAAAAAAAGACCGACGATGCCTTGGCGAAGAAACTGTCGAAGCGCCTCGCCACCTGGGATGCCGCAAAGAAAGCCCGCGTGGTCGCATTCCAACAGAAACTCCAGGAGATTGCAGGCCGGGAAGACACCCCCGAAGCCCTGGCAACCATACCTGTTCTCCGCAGAAACGACCTGCCGGACAAAGTCACGCCACTGGCATACACGGATGGACACTTCGCCAACGGACTGCGCTACCGCAAGAGCGATGACTTCACCAACGGCATCAGCCGCCTGAATCTCACCCTGGATGCCGCCACTCTCCCCCCAGACCTGGCGCAGTACCTCCCCATCTTCACGGCGCTTTTCCCGCAACTGGGCACCGCCACCAAGACCTACGACCAAATGGCTACCGCCTGGGCACAAAATGGCGGTGCATACAACATGACACTCAGTGCGGGAGCACCAGACGAGTGCCCTACACCAGTCTCCCTCAACCTCACCCTGGCAGTCTACTCCCTGGACCGAAATTTCCCACAGGCAATCGACCTCCTCCGGGAAAAACTCCAGACCTCCGTATTCACAGAACGAAAACGGCTGGTGGAACTCCTGAAAGCAGGCGCCGCAAAGGGCTCCGCGTCACTTCTCCAACGGGAAAATTTCCAGTTCGCCTCCCAACGGGCGGCGGATGGACTCAATCCATTGGCTACATACGCCAATTTCGTCAACGGACTACCCGCTTTCAATCTCATTCAAAAGCTGGGACGACTCCAGGAAAATGACCTGGATGACCTCATCAACAAGATGGAACGCATCGCGCAGTGGCTCATCACACAGCCAATCTACTCCGTGGGCGTCGCCACCGAAAACACAGCCGCATTCCAGGCCGCAGAAGACCTGACAAAGCTCTGGACACCCGCAGAATGCGCCACTGACGCCACCGAACTCTTCCGCACGGCCCAAAGCACCCTCAAGGCAGGACGGCGGGAATACGCAATCATCCCCGCAAAGGTCCATACCTGCGTCAGGGCATTCGCCGCACCACATCGTTCCGAGCAGGACGCAAAACCCCTCGTCATCGCGGCAAACATCCTCACCAGCGGATATCTGTGGGACGAAATTCGCGCTAAGGGCGGCGCATACGGCTGCAGCCTGCGACTGAAGCTCAACGAAAAACTGGCTTTCCTCCACGCACACGACGACCCGAATTGCGAACGAACCTACCAAGTCTTCCAGAACATTCCAAATTTCCTGAAGGAACACCCCTTCACACAGGAACAGGTGGACAAGGCAATCCTCCAGACACTGGGGCCATTCCTGACACCCACACGACCCGCAGGCGCCGCGTCACAATGCGAAAATACCCTGCGACAGGGACTCACCAACGAAAAACGCCAGGAACGCTTCGAGGCATTCCAGCGCATCACGCGCAAGCAAGTCCAGGACGCCGCAGAACGACTCTTCCAAGGGCAGTTCAACGACTGCGCATTCGGTCCCGCCCCCGCGCCCCAGGATATGACAATCTTCCAAATTAATCGGTAAAACACCAGCCTCCACCGGCAAACCGCCACCGCAACCTCCCATGAAAGAAGACATCATCTATTTCACCAGGAATCTCCAGTCACCCTGCAGCAAGGCAGTCTCAAAGCGCCTCGATATCAAAATCCTCAACCCAGACGAGGATTACAGCGAGGCTCTCGTGAATGCGAAGGCCGCCATCGTCGATGCCGATGAGGACGACCGCCAGGAAGTCATCAAGGCACTCCTCAAGGAAAAAATGCCCTTCGCACTTTGCCGACTGGATGGCGAAACCCCCGATTCCCTCAAACGACTCTCCGCCGCCGCAAAACGCCGACATATCCAAGTCTGCTGGATGGGCTCCTGGCGCTTCGAATGGGCCATGACACGCCTCAAGGAGGCCGTCACCAGCGGCGTGCTGGGTACCATCCAGCAGTATAAACTCACCAAACCCGAAGGAATGGGCATCTTCGAAAGACTGCGCGACGAAGACCTCCTCAACTGGCTTACCGCATACGGAAATGACGCCGCCACTTCCTTCGAGGAACTCCCCGACGCGAACTACCGCCTCACCGCCACCGGCACCCGCGGCAGCGCAACCGCTACAATCCTGCCTAACAACGACAACGAATTCGCCATCGCACTCTGCGACGAACCACCTCGCGTCTACACCCAGAAGTCATTCCCCCTGGAAGCCGAAGTCGGATACCTGCTCTTCGCAATTAACTCCGATAGACCCTGGACAATGCTGGGCAGAATCCCCAACTAATGACCAATTCCCGCAACTCTTTGCAAGAATAACGGGTTGATGAATTTGAAAAATGGCGAAGCCGCATTAGATTAAAAAACTCGCCGAACTAAAAGCTTTTTTTGTAATACCCACATATAGTTGTTTCCCTAACATGAAAACTTTTCTCCCAAAGGAAAACGAAATCGAGCGTAAGTGGTGGATCGTCGATGCCGACCACCAGGTGCTCGGTCGCATGGCTCGCCAGATCGCTATGATCCTCCGCGGCAAGAACAAGCCCATCTATACCCCCCACCTGGATACCGGTGACTTCGTCATCGTCATCAACGCCGACAAGGTCGTGATGACTGGTCGCAAGGCCACTGACAAGGAATACCAGGATTTCAGCGGCTGGGTCAACGGCCTCAAGCGCACCAAGGCTGATGTCATGCGCGAGAAGCACCCCGATGAAATCATCAAGCGCGCTGTCTGGGGCATGATGCCCGACGGCAAGCTGGGTCGCGCTCAGTTCAAGAAACTCAAGGTCTACGGCGGCGCTCTCCCCGAGCACCAGTATGCCGCACAGGGCGCACAGCCCCTGACCCTGAAGGACCAATTTTAATCAAAAGTAACCACTAATTTAGGATTAGAAGCAATATGGCCCAAGAAGCTAGCGATGTGATCCTGACCGTCGGTCGCCGTAAGTGCGCCAGCGCACGTGTGCGTATGACCCGCGGCACGGGCAAAATCACCGTCAACCGCCGCGCGTTTGACGAATACTTCACCACCGAGTCCATCCGTGGATTCATCCAGCAGCCCCTCGTTCTGACCGCCAAGAGCGGCGAGTTCGATATCTACGCCACCATCATCGGCGGCGGCGAAGTCGGACAGGCCGGCGCTCTGCGCCACGGTATCGCCCGCGCCCTGGAGAAGGCCGAGGAAGGTCTCCGCGCCCCCCTGAAGAAGGCCGGCATGCTGACCCGTGACTCCCGCGAGAAGGAACGTAAGAAGCCCGGTCAGCCCGGTGCTCGTAAGCGCTTCCAGTTCAGCAAGCGATAATTCGCCCAAAGAACTACGCAATCAAAAAGCGGATGCCCCAAAACGGCATCCGCTTTTTTTGTTGCCTCCGCGACATTGCCCCTTGTTGCGCTTGCGCCGCCTCTCGTCTTGCCGCGCTCCCTAGGCTTCCTAGGCTTCCTAGGCTTCCTAGGCTTCCTAGGCTTCCTAGGCTTCCTAGGCTCCCTAGGCTCCCTAGGCTCCCTAGGCTTCCTAGGCTTCCTAGGCTTCCTAGGCTTCCTAGGCTTCCTAGGCTCCCTAGGCTCCCTAGGCTCCCT
>DCIO01000002.1:6424-8100 GCA_002315885.1 Lentisphaeria bacterium UBA1724 | reverse complement strand
GCCTCGGATGCCTAGGATGCCTAGGATGGCTAGGATGCCTAGGATGCCTAGGATGCCTAGGATGCCTAGGATGCCTAGGATGCCTAGGATGCACGGCGGTCACCCTTCACGGCGGTGAGTGGTCGCTACTCCCTAGTATTTCCAGGAATTCGGGTATCAGTTTTTGATTGTGGCATTAGATTAAGGGAGTTATCGTTTACCATGGCCTATTTTAGGTCATTCATTGGGTTACATAGGAGAAACAAAAAAAATGAAAGTCATCATCCAGCAGAATTACGACGCGATGTGTGAATGGGCTGCCAAGCACATCATGGCTGCCATCAATGCCCACAAGGGCGACAAGCCCTTCGTTCTGGGGCTGCCCACTGGTTCTTCTCCCCTGGGCGTCTACAAGCGCCTCATCGAGTTCAACAAGGCCGGCAAGGTCAGCTTCAAGAATGTGGTGACTTTCAACATGGATGAGTATGTTGGTCTGCCCCGTACCCATCACGAGAGCTACTGGTTCTTCATGCACGACAACTTCTTTGACCACATCGACATCCCTGCCGAGAATGTGAACATCCTGAACGGCATGGCCGAGGATCTGGAAGCCGAGTGCGCCCGTTACGAGGCCAAGATTGCCTCCTACGGTGGCATTGATCTGTTCCTGGGTGGTAGCGGCGTGGATGGTCACATCGCCTTCAACGAGCCCTTCACCTCCCTGACCTCCCGCACTGGCGTCCGCGACCTGACCGAGGACACCAAGATTGTGAACTCCCGCTTCTTCGACAACGATCCCAGCCAGGTGCCCAGCAAGGCCCTCTCCGTGGGCGTTGGCACTGTCACGGACTCCAAGGAAGTCCTGTTGCTGATCAGCGGCCACAACAAGGCCCGCGCCCTGAAGGAATGCGTGGAGGGTGGTCTGAACCAGATGTGGACCATCTCCGCGCTGAACATGCACAACAACGCCTACATCGCCTGCGATGAGATGGCCTGTGGCGAGCTGCGCGTGGACACCTACAAGTATTTCCTGGATGTCTATAAGAACGAGCGCATCTAGCTTGTAGCGAAGTAGCCCCGAGGAAGCCAGAGTGTGCTTCGCTCGGGGCTTTTTTCTGTTTCCATATCAAGGAATCATTCTAAAATGCCTACACCGAAAAAGCCCTTCCATATCGTTCTGATTGCACCCGAAATCCCACAGAATACGGGGACCATCGGACGGCTTTGCGTGTGCACGGATACGGTCCTGCATCTCATCGAACCACTGGGATTCCAGATTGATGACGCGCATCTGCGTCGCGCAGGCCTGGATTACTGGCCCTATCTGGAGTGGCATCTCTGGAAGGACTGGGATAGCTTTATTGAGGCAATGAAACCCGAGCGGTTGGTCTTCTTGTCCTCGAAGACCACCAAGAGTTATTTTGATCTTCAAGTCCAGGAGGGCGAATATCTGGTCTTCGGCAACGAACAGCACGGCCTGCCTGTGGAGTTCTACGAAAAATATAAGGATTCGCTGTATACTCTCCCCATGCCAGGGGAACACGCGCGTTGCCATAATCTGGCCAACGCGGCCTCCATTACGCTATACGAGGCATTGCGGCAGTGCAACCGGCTGGGCTGATGAATGCTTAATGCTTGATGCTTAATGCTTAATGAAGGAGGGGGAGGTTTCCCCCCTTGCCCCCTCTTTTATTAAT
>DCIO01000002.1:225-6320 GCA_002315885.1 Lentisphaeria bacterium UBA1724 | reverse complement strand
GGGGAGGTTTCCCCCTTGCCCCCTCTTATTTAATTCGAAATTTCTTTTGATTACGCCTGGAAGAAGTGTTCTTCCACAGCCAGGCAGATTGCGTGATAGACTGGCAGATGTAGTTCCTGGACGCGGTAGGTCTCGCTTTCGGGGACGCGAATCGTGATATCAGCTAGTTCGACCAGTTTTCCGCCTTTTGCACCCGTGAGGCCGATTGTCTTCAGGCCCTGCGCTTTTGCGACGAGTGTGGCCAGTCGGGCGTTCTTGGAGTTCCCCGAGGTGGAAATCGCCAGCAGTGCGTCGCCTGGTTTTGCCAAGGCGAAGAGCACCTGCGCGTAGTCCATCTGGCCATCCAGGTCATTTCGGACCGCGCTGAGAGTGCTGGCGAAATCCGTCAGCGGAATGCACCGCAGTCCCTGCTGGAGTTTCGATGCCAGCAACTCGCCTTCTTCGCCGAATGCCCGGAGCTTTTCCGTGGTGTCGTCATCCGCGGGGCGTTTTTTGCAGAATCCCTTGAGGAATTCGCCGGCGATGTGTTCGGCGTCTGAGCAGGAGCCGCCATTTCCGCAGACGAAGAGAGTCCCGCCACTGGCGAAGACCTCCTCGATTGTCTGGATAGCCGCCTCGATATCCTTTTGGCAGACCGTCAGCTGTGGGTAGTTCTGCAAGAGAATCTGGATTGGAGTCGTCATCGCCGTCATTCCTTAGCTGCGGTTTTGTTTCAGTTCGTTGGCTGCCCGACGGAGGGCGCGTTTTTCTTCTGCGGTCAGTTGTGCGTAGCCCTGTCGGGACATCTTATCCAGGATGCGATTGAGTTCGTCTTGGTTGAAGACGTATGGCTCGTTGGAATCTTCAACGGGGTCGGGGTCAGGCTCAGGTTGTGGCTCTGGGGCAGGGCGGCGGTAACCGCCACGGTTGTTCCGTGCGATATGCAGGAGCCTACGCATGAAGATGAAGCCACCCAGTGCGCCACCCAAGTGCGCCATGTGTGCGATGCCGCCATTAATGCCGCCGAATTGGTAGAAGATCTCCAGTCCGCAGTAGACCAGCGCCAGCACCCAGAGTTTCATGCGGATGGGTGGAAAGAGCATAAGGAATTCCACCTGTGGGAATGTCATGGCGGTGGCCACCATCACACCGAATTCCGCGCCAGAGGCACCGATGCATCCTGCGAAGGAGCCCATATTTGCAATCAGGAAGAAGATGCCTCCCAGGACGCCGCTGAAGAGGTAGAGGATATAGAAGCGGGTTTTTCCCAGGACCTGTTCCAGCATTCGCCCGAAGAGCCATACGCCATACATGTTCCAGAAGATATGCCCGAAGCTTGCATGGAAGAACTGGTATGTTACCAACCGCCAGATTTGGAAGGGCGCCCGAGAATCAAGTGCGAAGACATTGAGGATGTTTTCGTTGATATTCTGCAGGAGGAAGCAGGCGATGTTGATGAAAATGAGTGTCCATACGGCGGAGAACTCCCGCATGGGAGTGCGTCCGTAGGGATTTTTGTTTCGGTAATAATCTCTGTCGTTCAACATATTGCCAATCGTGTGAAATTTTGTTTTTTTTGTGTGATGGAGTTAATATAAGTCAATTAAAGGACACTGGGAAAGTTATATTAGTTCCATGGAACATTCCGTAAAATACTTTTTTGCCTTCTGCGCTGCGTTGGCGCTGGCTTTTTTTTCTTCCGTGTCCTACGCCCAGGAGGAAATTCCTTCTGCCGATGAGGAAATGCAGCCCGAGTTGGTCATTGTGGCGGACAACGTGGGCTTTGGGGTGGAGGACAAGATTGCCGCGGCGGAGGGGGCGGTGGAGGTTACCTACGGCGATATTCGGTTGACCTGCAAGAAGGCTTCCATCAACCAGGAGACGCGGGATTTTTCGGCCCAGGGCGATGTGGTAATCACCATCAAAGACCAGGGGACTTGGAAAGCTCCCGCACTGCGTGGGAATTTTGACAAGAAGACCATCGATTTCGGGCCTTTCCGTCTGGAATCCGAAATCTGGTATGTGGGTGGCGAAAGCGGTGAGCAGTCGGAGGATGGCATTCAGCAGGTGACCCAGGGGTGGATGACCACCTGCGACAAGGAGCATCCGCATTATCGCATCCAGGCAAAGAAAATTACTTACTATCCCGAGGATAAGACCTTCTCCGCCAAGCATACGACCCTCCGTATCGGAAATGTGCCTGTATTCTATCTGCCATATCTGTATGGCTCCACCGACAATTCCGCAGGATGGATTATCCGCCCAGGTTATTCTGGTAGCAAGGGCGCGCGGTTGCGTCTGGGGCGCGCATGGCGTCATGGCGAAGATGGTAGCAGCCAGCTCTTTGTGGACGGCATGACCAAGCGCGGCATCGGCATCGGCCAGATGACCGAATATGAGACCGAGACTCGGGATGTCATCACGAATCTCTATGCCATTCATGACAAGGATCCCGCCGAGACTGTCAAGGGACGCGATCGCCGTTTCGAGTCCGAGGACGACCGCTATCGTCTGAAGCTCTATTGGCGCGAGCAATTCAATGACCAGCTCTCTCTCCGTGTGAATGCGGATATGCTCTCGGATATCTCCATGCTGGACGACTGGTTCCGTCACGACTGGCGTCATTGGGGGCAGCCGAAATCTTTTGCCAGCCTGTCGTATGATGGTCAGTTGATTCATTCTGCGATTACGGTCCGTCCTCGTCTGAACACCTTCTATACCGTGAGCGAGAAATTGCCTGAGTGGACGCTGGATATTCCTCGCGTGAATGTGGGTGATTCTCCGTTGGTTTATTCTTCCCACAGTTCTGCGGGATACTACTCCATGAAGTGGCGGAATTCCGACTACGACCGCGAGGACTACATCCCTGCCTCGGAATACATCGCAGGCCTCCATGGCGATCCCGACGACTACGGTGCGTTCCGTGCGGATACCCTTCATACGATTCAGTTGCCTTTGGATTTTGGTGATTACTTCACCCTGACGCCCCGTGCCAGTATCCGCGCCACCAGCTACTCCCGTACCAGCAAGCGGAAGGTGTCTGAGGACGAAATTGCCAACTGGATTGATGCGGATAACCCCGATTCTCCCAGCAATACCGCCGCGGTTTCCGAGAAATACGACGACAAGGGCGGTTCGCAAGTCCGTATTGCCCACGAGTTAGGCATTGAGGGGCGTTCTCGTCTGATGAGCGATTGGATGGACTACGGGTGTTCCTGGCTGGATGTGAAACAGGTCCGTCATGCCATCGAGCCCTATTTCAATTATACCTTCGCTGGTGCTCCGACGGTGGACCGGGACAATCTCTACTTCTTTGACGAGGTGGACCGACTGGAACGCCAGAATTTCCTGCGTCTGGGAATGGATCAGCGCTTGTTGGCATCCAACAGCCAGGGCAAGAGTCGTACGATTCTCTCTCTGGAGAACTACATCGATATCCATCATGCCGAGGGGGACGAGACCGGTCGGCACTGGGGCGATTTCGGTTCACGCTTGACTCTCCATCCTCGGAAGGACCTGCGCTTCTGGACTACGATTCTCCATGATATCGGCGCAGGCGAAATCCAGCGCGGTGAAGCGGGCGTGGGTTATGGCACAAAGAATGACTGGCAGTTCAATCTGAAGTATGTCTACCGCAACGACCACCTCTCCCGGTCTGCGTATTCCATGGGATCCACGCTGGCGGATTTTACGGGCGAATCCAGTTACCTGAAACGACGCTTCGAAAGCGCGGATACCATCAGCGGCTCGGTGAATATCCCGCTGAATTCCAAGACCGGCCTGGAGATTGGTGCGGAATACGACTTCGAGGAAAATGAACTGGAAGAACACCACTATTATCTGACTCGTGATCTCCACTGCTGGACACTCATGACCGGCTGCGGGTGGGATGACGATGAATTCGAGGTCGTCGTCCTGCTGCGGTTGGTGGCATTCCCCAATGTGAAGCTGGATCTGAATTTCTAGAAGAGTGTACCGACGGCGTCCCCGCCGTCGCTAGTAATTCGTAATTTGGCCCTACGAGTCTGGGCCCCTAAGCGAAGAGAGAATCACCATGAGAGTTGTTGTCGCCACATCGAACGCCCATAAGATTATCGAGATGGGTGAGATTTTGTCTCCATTGGGGATTGAGGTCTTGGGAGCGGATGCCATGGGGGGCATGCCGGAAGTTGTGGAGGATGGAACCACCTTTGAGGAGAATGCGGCAAAGAAAGCCCAGGCGGGCGCGTTGGCATTCCATTGCCCAGTATTAGCGGATGATTCGGGGTTGGAAGTCCTGGCGTTGAATGGTGAGCCCGGGATTTATTCCGCCCGTTATGCTGGCGAGGGTGGCAACGATGGGCGGAATCTTGCGAAGCTCCTGAAGAAATTGGAAGGCATAGAAGACCGCCGTGCGCAGTTCGTCTGCTGTATCGCCATGGCCAATGCCGATGGAAGCCTTCGTGGCACGGTCCGGGGAATTGTGACGGGACGCATTGCCGAGGGTGCTCGTGGCACGGGCGGTTTTGGGTATGATCCCGGGTTTATTCCTGATGGGTATGATCAGACTTTTGGGGAATTGCCGGCGGAAGTCAAGAATGGCATGAGCCACCGCGGCAATGCCTTGAAGGAGGCCGTGAAAGTATTTTTTAGCGGGAGGGATTAACGCTATGGCCTTTGGATATCAACCACGGAAGATGCCACGCATCCTAGGACCAAGGGTGGTCATCTATCTCATTATCCTGTTGGCGTTTGCCTGGGTAATGTCGCGATACGACAAGAATATCCATGCTCAGAAGACACCCACGCCCATGCCTGCTACCCCGACGATTACCACGGAGGCGCAGACGCGTCTGCCTATGATTGTTCTGGTGGCATCGGTGGATGATGATTTGGATGACCTCTACCAGCAGGTGGCCAAGAAACTGGATGGTCGCTATTCGGTGACCATTACTTCCGCAAAGGATGAGACCTCCGAAAAAACACTGAAAGAGGCCTTCCAGACAGAGGCGTTGCCTGTGGCAATTCTATATGATGCCGAGAATCAAGAGTTGTCCCGGGTGGGTAGCATCACGGTTGAGAATATCTTGGGGATGGTCGGGGAAGCGTTATAGGCGTTGGGCCTGCAACCCCTCGACAATTAGATTGCCCATTTCATGACAGCGCTGATAGAGTTCGGCGGTGGTTGGTTTTCGTTCCATTGCTGGATAGAGTGACAGGAAGAGCATCCGCCCTTGTGCACAGAGTAATTCGTGTTGCCGACTCGGATGCCAGCGTTCGCCGAATCCTTCTGGATATAGGATAATCCAGCGACCGCCTACATGGTTGATGGCATTTCCGCAGGCTTTTTCGCATGGGCTCATAAAGGTCCCGATGCCTGCACCTCCAGGACCGATACGGGATGCGCGAGAGACTGCTTGGCGCCATTCTTCGCCTTCCTGGGCCCATTTTCGGGAACACTGGAAGGGTTCTATTACGGGCAGTTGTAGCAGTGCGGGGTTACCATATCCGTACCAGGTGCGATCAAGGAAGGTGATGGCATTGACACGCTGGAAATATTCGGGATGGCTCTTACGGAGCCAATGACGGGCGGGATTTTCGCGGATGTAACGGGTGAATGTTTTGAGTTGATTATTCTTCATAACAATCCAATCATGCCAATAGGGTTCGAAGAGGGCTGATTGGATTTGGGTTACGGCATGATAGAGTCTTTCCAAGTCAACCATAAGCCGGGAGACTATTACCTCCAACCGTATGTGCTGGTCATTTTCAATGATCCGAATCAGCAAATGAATATGATCCGGCATGATAGTGAAACACTCGATGGGGGCAATTGCCGTGCATTCTTCATGGAAATGCCTAATGCATTTTACGAAGGCCCGGGTGATTGGATTCAACTCGCAACGCCCAGGCGCAACAATGGCAGATAGAGGGGCGGTCTTTGGGAGGCATTTTAGGGTGACCATGTAGAAATACGGTAGGGAATAATCAAAACCCTCTAGACGTACGCCCATTGATAAACCTCCTTGTTTTGCAGGGAAGATATGAATTTGCATTAAGATAATCTATGGCAGGTAGTTTTGCTAACGCAAAATGGGGGAAATATTCTTATGCCAGACTCTTATGGCCAGACTCTT
>DCIO01000002.1:0-126 GCA_002315885.1 Lentisphaeria bacterium UBA1724 | reverse complement strand
GCCAGACTCTTATGGCCAGACTCTTAGGCCAGACTCTTATGGCCAGACTCTTATGGCCAGACTCTTATGGCTAGACTCTTATGGCCAGACTCTTATGGCCAGACTCTTATGGCCAGACTCTTAGGC
>DCIO01000128.1 GCA_002315885.1 Lentisphaeria bacterium UBA1724 | reverse complement strand
GGAGCCGCCTGAGGCAGGGGGGCTGTGATGGTGGCTTCCGCGTTGCTCTGGGGAGTCGCGATAGACTGAGTCGCTAATGGCGGTTCTTCAACAGCAGGGGTAGTTAGAGGGAGGAAAACAACCGGGGCGTCTACGTTGTCGGTTGGTACAGGTTGCTGTGGTACAACGGGAATGTCGTCTGCGATGGCGACGGGCACGGTCAACGGTTGGGGCTGAACGAATGATTCCCCCGTTGGCAGAGGAAGCACACCCAGGGAGGCGGGTGCTTCAGGAACTGCGGCGACTGTAGGGGCAAGTTGTGGTTGTGGTGTGACGGGAGTGTGTGCGGGGGCAACGACCGCTGGAGTGGGATTGACCTCTTGTTGCAGAAAAATAGGTGTTTCTGCAACGGCGACAGCTGGAGTCTGCGTCAGGGAAACGGTGGGCGTCTCGACGGCAACTACGGTGACTGGGGATTGCGGTACTGGCGGAAATGTGGGCGTCTCAGAAACAACAGTCTGTGCCTGGCGCTGTGATTGCGGAACCGCGGGTGTCTCGGGGAAGACGGGAAGCTGTGTGCTGTCCGTTACAACAGACGCCAGATACGATGCGTTTTCGGGAGTGGCTTCGAGGACGGTATCCAGTTGGCCGACTTGCAGAATTTCCGGCATCATGGTGATAATTCCCGCAGCGACCATCTGTTTTTCCAGGACGGAAATGGCACCCTGGACTGTCTTGTTGTCAGGGACTTCAGCGGATATGGTTTCCCCCATGAGCTCCTTGAACCTCTGGATGGTGGCCTCGGGGGGCATTGGCTGCCCGCAAGAGGTCCTTCCGTCATTCAGGGAGATACCCTGAGGTGCGGCCATATCTGTGTTTGTATTTACGACAGGAACGGCCAGGAGATTATTGGAAGTCATCATAGTCGTCATTTGTCATTTTTCGTATATTGCCGGCAAATTCTTCCATCTCGTTGTCATCCTGGTGTTCCTGGGCTTTCTTCTCTTCTTCCAACCAGGTACTGCGATGCATCTCGATTTTGGATTTGTTTTTCGAGTCTACCACGTAACGGATGCGGGCTTTCTCCGCATTCTCTTCCTTGGTTTCCAGGACGTGCTCCGCGTCGGCAAGGGCCACTTCCAGGAGGTGCTCCTGTTCATCGATGTTGGCGACGCGCTCGCGGAGGTTCTCCAGAGTCTCTCGCTTCACCAGGCGCTTCATTACGGAATCATAGAGTCGATTCCGACGAAGCTCCTTCGTGGAACGAAAGTCCTCCAGTTTCTGTTCAGAGCGATTGACTTCGACTTGGGCTACATCACGCTCGCGACGCGCTACTACGAGCTGCTTGCCCGAGCGGTCTTCACGCATTGTACGAATGCGCAGCATGTCTTGGAGTGCGTAGGAACCCATGACTTACCGAACGCCCTCAATGAGTTTTTGGATGGTATCCTCGAAGGAGTCCTTCTCCATGAGCTTCTGGCACAGAAATTCATTGACGGACGGGTTCTTGGCAATTGCCTCGTCTGTGGCGGGATCGGTGCCCTTCTGGTATTCGCCGATCTTTAGGAGCAGTTCCACCTCGCCGTATTTCGCCAGCAACTCACGCAATTTCGCCGCAGCTTGTTTGTGTTCCTTGCTGATGATCGCATTCTGACAACGTGAGATGCTCTGGAGGATGTCGATGGCGGGGTAGTGGTTGAGCTGTGCCAGTTTTCGTGAGAGGATGATGTGTCCGTCCAGAATGGAGCGTGTTTCATCCGCGATGGGTTCCGTCATGTCATCGCCTTCCACCAGGACGGTGTAAAGTGCAGTGATGGAGCCCTTTGCGGAATTTCCCGCCCGCTCCATCAATTTGGGGAGTTCGGAGAAGACGGAGGGGGGGAAGCCACGGCGGGTGGGGGGTTCCCCTGCCGCCAGACCGATTTCGCGCTGGGCACGGCCGAATCGCGTGACGGAGTCCATGAGCAGAAGCACGCGGGAGCCCTGGTCGCGGAAATATTCCGCAATGGAGGTGGCCACGTACGCGGCTTTCAGACGTTCCATGGCGGAACGGTCGGAAGTGGAGCATACCACCACGGATTTGCGACGACCTTCGGGACCCAGGTCCTTCTCTAAAAATTCTCGGACTTCGCGACCACGTTCACCAATCAATGCCAGGACCGTGACTTCGGCTTGCGTGTTACGGACAATCTGCGCCAGGAGTGTACTCTTACCACCGCCTGCCGCGGCAAAAATGCCCATTCGCTGTCCTTCCCCACAGGTGAGCATGCCATCCAGGGCTCGGACACCCAGGGGAAGGGGCTTGCTGATGATGGTACGTTCCAGGGGCGATGGGGGATCCGCGTAGACGGGGTAGTAGGCGTCGGGACGCAAGGGGCCCTTTTCATCCACATCCATGGGGCGCCCTAGACCATCTAAGACTCGACCCAGAAGGGATTTCCCCACGGGGACCATGTGGACGCGTCGTGTGGGGATGACCTCGGTGGAGGGGGAGATGCCGATCATCTGTCCCAAAGAGGTCAAAAGGACCGCGTCTTTGGTGAAGCCAACGACTTCCGCGGCAACTTCATAGTTTTCCCAGGGATTTCGCAGCATACACATCTCGCCCACCTTGACACCAGGCACATTCGCCTTGATGATGGTGCCGATGACCTGGATGACACGACCCTTCACTTCGATGGGTTGCGCATCTTCCACGCCACGGGCAATGACACCTGTTATGTAATCAAATGCTCCCATTTCTAACGACTAGCCGTTCTCACGGGGAAATTGCTTGCGGATGCTCTTCTCAATGGCCTCCAACTGCACATCGATGGTGGCATCCACGACACCCGCTTCCGTCTCCAGAACACAGGCTTGATTGACAAGTTTGCTGTCTTCAACCACTTCCGCATAGTTGACGCTGGGAAAATCACTGAGGATTTCCTCCAGACGCCCTTTGACGACGGACACCATGTCGGGAGCGACGCGGATGGTGATTTGCTTCTGATTGCGGACCACTGCAGTCATGGCCTTGTGAACAATCTGGACAACCATCTCTTTGTCGCCGATTGTCTCCACGCATTTCCTGAGTGCCTTCATGACCAGATCCACCATCTTGTCTTCCACGCTCTCCATGAATTTGACAGAGCTCTCTACTTGCATCATCTTCTGCTGGGCAATTTCCAATTTTCCCGCATTGATGCCAGTCTGGTAGCCCAGGGCTTTCTGGCGTTCGAATTCCGCTTTCGCGTCAGAGAGGATGCGTGCGGCTTCGTCCTCTGCCTTCTGGATGACTTGCTGGGCATCCGCGATTGCAGCGATCTCGGATGCCTTCACGATTCTACCAGTGGTATGGATTTCGGCGGTTTTATTCTTGGTTAGAAGCATAACGAGTATTCTTGCGTGAAATCATGTTTCATGACCGCGACAAGCATCTTGGTGTCGGTGCTTTCGCAATGCCATTCACTGTCTGAGAAGGGAACGAATGCGCCCTCCATCTCCACGGGGAAGCGGAGCATTTGCCGTTTCAGAAGTTCTGCCGGGAGGCCCTGCAGGATGGTAGCCAGGAGGCGCATTCCTGCGTATGGCACTTGGGGCAGGGTCGACAGCTTCGGGAGCCATGGGGTATAGAATGCGGTCCTACGAAGGATTTCTGGATAGACGCCAGGATAGCGTTCTTTCCATTTCAGGACATCTTCCTTGCGAATGAGAGAGCGGAGTTGCTTTTCCTGGGACAGCAACTCCAGGCGTTCTCCTAAATCGCAATACCACTGGGGGGACAGCAGGAGCAACCTGCTCAGGTCCTCACGGGGAAACGCATGGAGAATGGATACGATGCCCAATTTCTCCTGCAGGTATTCCGTCAGGCGCTTCTTGCAGGCGAGGGTGCCGTCTTGAAGCAGCGCGCTGGGAACGCATCCCAGGAGGGCTTCCACACGCTGTGGGTGGATTTGTTCCTGGAAACGGAAGAGGAAGCCGCTGACGCGAGGCCATAACTTTTCCGTGTCGGGATGATGGAGGATATCCCGGCATTCCTGGAGAGTGAGTTGTGTCTGTGCCGCTGGCATCTTGGGGGATTACTCTTCCTTTGCGTCCTTCTTGAAGGAGTTGTATTTTCGCCAGACGATGACGATGCCCGCGATGAGCAACACCAGCAACGCAGCGTTTGCGGTGGCGAGAGACTGAAGGACCTGGGCGCCGAAGAGCGGGTCTTTCTGTGGGACGATGGGCTTGCCGTCATTGGTGTCGGGAGAGTCCGCAAAGAGGATGACGGAGATCTTTTCGTAGGAAAGTCCCTCGATGGAGTTCTTGATCAGGCTCTTGATTTGGGGGATCTGGTCTTCCATGGAAACATCATAACGATGTCGGATGGCCACTGCCGCGGAGGAGGGGACGGTATTTTTCGCGAAGGGGTCGTTCTCTGGCAGGACTACGTGGACGCGTGCGTCGATGACTCCCTCAATGGATGAGATGGTCTGGGAGAGGTCCTGGGAGAGCGCCTCCATGAAGCGGATGCGTTCCTCGGAGGGCGAGGAGACCATGCCCGTTTTCTTGAATACATCTGCCACGCCCTGGTAGACATGATGGGGAAGACCCTGCTGTTCCAGGATATTGGCCGCTACGGCAAAATGCCGCTCGGGAATGATGACATCCCAGGTATTTTCCGCACCCGCGACTTTTTCGGCAGAGATGCCGACTTCCAGGAGAGCCGCCATGACGGAATTCGCCTGGCGTTCTTCTAGGTTGCTGTAGAGAGTTGCCTTCTTGTCGCAACCGACGAGCAGGAAGAGCCCGCAAAGAAGAAGGACGATGGAGAGATATTTACGCATGATGTTCTTCATGAAATAATCTACTGATTTTTGACCAAAGTCTGGATGGCGTTGGAGACCTTGTCCACGACTTTTGTGACGACTTCCTGCTGGAAAGTGAGATTCTGCACCTGGTACTGAAGAGCCATGACATCGGCGGGAGTCATACCGCCATTGGTGCCTGCCGCGGCTATCAACGACTCCATATTCCGATACATCTGGCGATTCTGCATCTCAGCCGTTTTAAATGCATCACCCATCGTTCCCATGAAGGGCTCTTTGACGGTGGAGACCCCCTCAGCGGCGGGAATTTCGCTGGCGGGAGCGACTGCGTTGGCCGCCATTGCCGCCTGGAATTTCGCCACTGCGGAAGAATCCGCCACGGGCGCGGGGGTGAGTTCCTGGATTTGGATGACTTGTTGGGCCTGGATGGCGGGCTGGATTGCTTCAATGGGGACGATGGGCATGGTAGTCACTCCTGACGACGGTGGAGTTTGGACGGAAAATGTCAGCGGACGGCGGGATGCGGAAGAAACGCATGTCCCGACCGAACAAAGGGGGAAGAACTACTGGAGTTCCTTCAGGAGTCCGTCAGCCAGATTTGCGGCGGCGGTGTCCTGGGAGGCCTTGGCAAGAAGCAGGGATTGTTCTGCCTCGGCATTTCGTTGCATGCGGAGAAGCGCCAGGCCCCGGAAGGCCTGGAGCATCCCGCTTTGCGGATGGCGTGGCAATGCCGTGCCATCGATGTATTCCAACCCGACCTGGAATGCCTGTTGGGAAAGGCACAGGAAGACCTTTGCGCAATCCAGGGACTCCTCGCCTTCGCGGAAGGCCTCCAGCGCTATCAGGATCTGGGTGGCGCTGAGAAAGCGATTCTGTCCGGCGGCGAGCAAGCCGATCTGCAGGAGCAACTGGGATTCTTCTTTGGTCAGGTCGAAATCCATCTGTTTCTTCGTTAGCGCATGTTGCTGGCGATGCTGTTGAGGGCATCAGCCATGTTCTTCTGGATGTTGGTCATGGTGGTCAGAGCCAGATTCCAGGACTGCAGGTCGTACTGGAGCTGCTGGAGGTTGGCCTGGACATCGGGATGCTCCTGATAGGCATTCAGGGAAGCGTTCACGCGAGCTTCCATGGCGTAGCAGGCGTTGATCAGTGCATTGTAGACGCAATCCAGATGCAGGTTGGAGTTAGCGCTGGCGTCGACACGAATGGTTGCGGTTGGGCTAGTGATGGTTGGGAGTTGGTCAGCCATTTTTTTCTCCTTGGTTGGTTTTTTGGGGGGGGGATGATGAAAAAAAAAACAACGAAAAAAAACAAAAAATCAATTCTTAAGAGCGAGTCTGAGGATTTTCCGTGCGGTGGTTACTGCCTCCGCCAGCTGATTGCACTTTGCGAAGTCATCGGGGGGCAATCCTGCGTCCAGGGCTTGTTTGAGTCGATTCGCCAATGCGATGAGGCAATTGTCGTACTTTCCCAAGGCCTGCTGGGGCGGAATGTCGGTTTCGCCCGCTAGTTCCTTTTCCAAATTGAGGAGCCTCGTGGGCTTTGCTTCTGTGTCGTTACGTGATTCCATTATGGTCGCCAAGTGTATTCGTGGCCGTTGAAACTGATGACTGCGGAGTCCTCGTTGATTTTGAGGACAGTGCAGTTCCGGGTGGTGCCGCCTTCCAGGCATCGGCTGCCATCCTGCAGGACGAGGCATTTCATGGGTGAGATCATGACACCGGAGATGGGCAGTGGCAGAGGCGGTGGTGTGAAAACAGTCTCCTGGCCTGCGGGTGTGTTCGCCGGTTGTGGTGCTGGCGAGCCGTATGTGATGCCGCTGGTGGTGTCTTTCCAACGGACGGCATGGGTGACCGACACATTCTCGGGGACATACTTGCTGCATACGGAAAGAATTTCCAGAAGCGTGCCTTTTTGGGCTTCGGAGACGGTCCCCGCAAAGACGAACTGCCGTTTGCCCGCCCGGACTGTCAGGTCATTCAGGCCCGCGGCGCAGAGCGCCTGATGGAATCGACGGCACATCTCGTCTGCCATGATGACGTTGTCTTCCAATTTTTCCAAATGGCGGACTTCCTTCAGCAGGGTGTTGCGGGCGGAAGTCCATTCGCTGAAGTTGTTCATCATGCCTTGCACTTTCACGGCACGATTCTTTGCGGAGACTACCTGGACACCGTCTTCCGTGAGGCCCGTCAGCGCAGAGGAGACGGCACTCCGGAGAGTCTCGTCATCGCTCAAATCCAGAATGCAATCGGGATATGCCCGCAAGGCGGTTGCCACGAAGCGCTTCCTGTCGGCGGCGGTGGCAAAATTGCCTGTCATCCGATAGGGCGCATCTGACGCATCGCTGATTTTTGCCATGATGATGCCATGGGTGTTGGCGGCAGACTGAAGGAGGATTTTGCAGGAATTCTGGTATTCCTCCTTTTCGTCCTTTTCGGGGACGGTAAGTTGCCAGACCCACCATGCCGCGTATGCGGCCAGTGCCAGGAAGAACAACAAGAACAGTCCCCAACAAAGCCAATGGAGGAGTCTGCGAATGCGTTTCTGGCGCATCTGTCTCTTTTCTTCGGCGATGCGTTGCGCTTCCAGTTCCTCTTCCGTGGGGGCGGGCGGTTCTTCTGGCGCTGGGGCCGCTTCCGCTTCTTCGGGTGGAGCACTATTGGGCATGGAGGGGGTATCCATGGCGAAGAGTGGTGCCAAGTCCACCTCAGGCCAGTCGTTTTCCGCGGAACCGCAGCAGCAGACGGTGCCACCCAGCAGGAAGGGCGTGTATGGCGCCAATTCCATTGGACGATTGGCTTGCAGGGAAGTGACGCCAACGCGGCAGCCTGTGGCCAATGGCGTAAGCACGAGGCTGTCTTTCTGGGGATCCAGGGAGATGGCCTCGTCTGCCATGCGGTTGTCTTGGAGCATCACATCGCAGTCCATGGAACGACCGATGCGTGTGACCACGCCTTCCGGTAGTTCAATTTCGGCGCCTGCATTGGGCCCCTGAAGGATTTTCAGTAGCCAAGTCATAGTTAAGCGTTAATTCGTCCCAAAGGTTGGATGTTGATTTCCTGAGATAGTTCCTGGAATGAGAGGACAGGCAATTCGTAGTAGTCCTTCTCAATCATCTTGCGGAAGTATCTTCGGATGTCTACGGAGACCAGCACCACGGGTTTCGTGGAGGCATGGCGCAGGTCCCCAACGGTATTCTTGACGGCACGCAAGGTGCGTCGGACATTCTCGGGGTCCATGGCCAGATAGCTGCCGCCGGATGTCTGGCGGATGGACTTGCGGATCTTCTCCTCCAACGCGGGATCAAGCAGATATGCGGCAAGGATGTTCTGACCACCGCTGTACTTGTAGCTGATGTAACGGCTTAAGGAGGAACGGACGTATTCCACCAGCAGGACGGTGTCCTTTTCCTTCTGTCCCCACTCGATGAGGGTCTGGAGGATGCGCTTCAAATCTCGGATGCAGATGCCCTCCTGGACTAGTCGCTGCAGCACGTCGGTGAGTTTCTGCAAGGGCAGCACTCGCTGGACTTCCCGGACCACTTCCCCGCAATCCTGTTCCATGCGGTCCAGGAGCAATCTGGTTTCCTGCAGGGAGAGGAATTCGCTGGCGTATCTGCGGAGGACCTGCGAGAGATGGAAGGTGAGGATCCGGTCGATGGTCAGGTATGCCACGCCAGCATCGTTGAGTCTCTTCACATCCTTTTCCGCAACCCAGCAAGTGTCGTATCCCGCTAGGAATGGCTCGCCTTTCTCGAATTCGATACCGATGGCCTGGAGGTTCTCCGGAGTCTCCATGGGGAAGACGTAGCCTTTTTTCAGGACACCGGCGGAGACGGGGACTTCGTTGACCAGCAGTCTGTATGCGCCATCATGCAGAGCGGAGTTCAGGCTGAGGTTGATGCCTGGGAAAGGCACGCCCAAATCGTGGTACAGCGCACGCCGGACATCCATGATTTCCTCGTTCAACTCGTCGTAGGTGAGGGCGCTGCGGATGCCTTCGTCGATATCCACCATGAGGGGCTCCACCAGGGAGAAATCGTCGCCTTCTTTCCTGGGTTTCCTTGCGCCACCAGCGGGGGCGGAGGAGACCGCCAGCGGGTCGGCTTTGGAGGCCAGGCTGGCCTGTTTCTTCTTTTCGATGAGCTGGAGGCTGTATCCCACGCCACCGACCAGCACTGCCAGGAGGAAGAACTGGAGTTTCGGGAAGCCGGGAATGAGTCCCAGGAAGACGATCATCACCGCACCCAGGAGGATGGCCTTGGGCTGGGCGAAGAACTGGTTCACGATTTCCTGTCCCAGAGGCTTTGCACGCTCGTCTCCCACGCGGGTGACGATGACGCCGGAGGTGATGGATACCAGCAGTGCGGGAATCTGGGAAACCAGTCCGTCGCCGATGGTCAGGATGGAGTATTTCTGGATTGCCCAACCCACCTCCTTGCCGTTGATCAGCACGCCGATGCAAATGCCACCCACGATGTTGATGGCGGTCATGATCAGGCTGGCAATGGAGTCGCCTTTGACGAACTTCATGGCACCATCCATGGCACCATAGAGTTGTGACTCCTTGCTCAGTTCGTTGCGTCGTGCCTTCGCGGTCTCCTGGTCGATGGCGCCCGCCCGCAAATCCGCGTCGATGGACATCTGTTTACCCGGCATGGCGTCCAGTGTGAATCGCGCGGCCACTTCGGAGACACGTTCGGAGCCCTTTGCGATGACCACGAACTGGACGATGGTGATGATGAGGAAGATGACTGCTCCGACGACAAAATTGCCACCCACCACGAAGTTACCGAAGGTGTAGATGATTTCGCCCGCGTCGGCCTTCAGGAGGATGAGTCTCGTGGTGGTCACATTCAACGCCAGGCGGAAGAGCGTGGTGAAGAGCAGCATGCTCGGGAATGTGGAGAACGCCAATGCCCTTGGCAGGTACAGGGAGAGCATGAGCATCACGGTGGAGATCATCAGATTGCACGCAATCAGGAAGTCCACGATTTGCGTGGGCAGCGGAATGATCAGCAGACCGATGATGCAGACGATCAGGAATGCCAGGACCAGATCGCCGTATCGGGTGAAGAGCGAGGTTAAGGATGAAAAGGCGTTTTGGCTCATTTGTCTACGACCCATTTACGGTTTGGGCCCTTCCTGGAATCCAGGTAGCGCTGCCAGCGTTTCGCGGCTTCGTCCTTCCTGCCTAATGTCGTCAAGGCACGGGCTTCCAGCAATGCCTCGGCACGGCGGAGTTCGGCGGGAAAGACCGCCTTGCGGAGGATGGCCAGCGCCTCGGCGGGATTTTGCGCATCGTCCAGGAGGAGTTGCGCCAGGAATGCGGCGATGGCGCCGTCTTCGGGGTATTCTTCATTGAGTGCGTAGCAGAGCGCCTTTGCTTTGCTCTGCTGTCCGTGCTCCATGAAGAGCCAGGCGGTTGTCAGTAGGATTTTGTCCTCGTCAGATGCCATTTCCTAAGAGAAAAAGGAGTGTGAAATTGCTGTTGCCAACGAAAGGTAGCAGAAGAAAGTGGTTCTACAAGGTCATTGGCCGAAATTTTTCTTCATTTTGAGGATGTTTTTGTCATCTTCCCGCGTGTAGGAGACTTCGTCCATGATGTTTTTGACCAAGAAGAGTCCCAGTCCTCCCGGGGTTCGTTGCGTGGCGGGGAGCGTGGTGTCGGGATCCTTCGCCAAATCCAAAGGGTTGCATGGGATGCCGTTGTCCGTGAATGTAAGTTGGAGTTGGTGTTCCTCTGTATCGACGGCGATGGCTACGTCGGCAGTGCCTTCGCCGTGGGGGTAACCGTATCTGGCGATGTTGGTGAAGATTTCATCGGCGACCACGCAGAGTTGTCCTGTTGTGCGTTGTGAGAGATTGATTTCCGCGGCGATGGAAAGCAGCCACTGCCGTAGCATCTCAAACGCCTCGACCCTGGCGGGGAGGGTGATGTGATCTTTGCCTTCGAAGAAAAAAGCGCGAAGCATCTGTGATGTCTCCCGTGTGGAGGCTAGGCAATGGTGAGAATGGAATTCATGCCCGTCATTTCCAGGACGTCCTTGACCACGCTGTTTGGATTCTTGATGGTGGTGGCGGGGCAGAGTTGGACGAGTTTCAGGAGGATGCGCAGTCCTGCACTGGAGATGTAGTCCACTTCGGTCATGTCGATTTCCACTGCATCGCATCCCGTGATGGCGGGGAGCAGCTCCTGTTCGAATTGGTCGGATGTGGTGGTGTCGATATTACCGCTGACGGCGGCACGAAGGACTTTGTTTTCTTTGTCAGGATTGAGAGTGACGTTCATTTTTTAGCTTTCCAGTAGTGATGCGCGGTATTTGTCCAGCAGTTCGTTGTCTTCCAGGAGTTCTTCTACGATTTTTGCTGCATCGGCGCCTTTTGGGGTGCGTTTTTCCTTCAGTTTTTTCAGGGCATTGCGGAGTGCTTTCTGAAACGCCACGGAGGTGCGGAATTGTGGCATGGCATTTGCGGCCAGGATTTGCTGAAGGATGTCGGCCTGGATGGTCCCCGTGTTGGGGAAGAGTGCCTTGAGGGACTCGGTGACCGTGGTATCGCCTGGCAGGAGTTCCGTGTTGAGGCGTTCTGCGGATTGCCCCGCGGGCTTCGCCACATAGTCGGTCTGGCGGATTCCGGTATCGAAATGGATGTTTTCAGTGACTCTGAGGCCCATGGCTATGCATTCAAGTTGTGGAGTTTGTGGGTGAGTTCCCAGAGATTGGTGAAGGTCTTGTCAAGCAGGGGGACGGAGAGCGTCCGGTCCTGGAAATTGGTCATGATGATTGCGCGTTGGGAGGTGGGCTGGTATGCGGCATGGATGTCCAGGTCATTTCGTCGTGCGGCGGGATGACTGAGTTGCAGAAGCGCCTTCAGTGCCGTAGAATTTTTCTGCATTGGCGTCGCCAGGCAGAGAAAGAGCCTGTCGCCCCGGTATTCCATCCGGAATGTGACGCCATTTTCGAAGGAGACTCCTGCGGCGCCCTTGTCATTGAGTCGGAATTGACTCAATCCCAGGCGTTTTCCGAATTCCTGTACAATTGCCTGAAGCCATTGTTCTGCCATGATCATCCTGCCTCCTCCATGGCCTTTTCGACTTTCTCCCAATTCTTCTTCGCCTGCGCGTCGGCGTGGGCGTCTTCCTCTTCGGCGTCTTCCCGCTGGTCTTCCTCCTCTTCCACAACGCCATCCAGGTATTCCTGCGCGGCGTCAATCATCTGCGTGCGGTCGGAGTCCTTTTGGAAGAGCCTGGCGGAGAGGGAGCGGAAGATGCTGGTGAGTTCCCGCCCGAAATCCACCTTGGAAAGCAGTCGCTGGAGACCGCATGCGTCCACAAATCCGCCGACAGTTGCGCCATTCATGAAATGGAGCTTCGTCATGTCGATGACGCGTCCCGTCATCTTTTCCCCGTCCATGAGGAGTGTCTCCCGGAATTGCGTGGTCATTCGGTCGGCCAGGTTGTCCATTCGTTCCAAAACGGTATGGAGGACCTCGACGCACTGGAGGTCCAGGATGATTCTGCGGAGTTCTTCGGGGGGAGTGGAGGGTGTGGTCGCCTGGAGGTCCGTGGAGCACGCCGCCAGGAGGAAAGAGATGGATTCTTGCAGGCGTCCTGCGCCCCGTTGTGCCAGGAGTGCTTGGAAGCAATCCTGGGGTGTGGTGAAGCCCAGAATCTGTCCGCGGTAGAGGTTACGCAAATCCTGGATGCCGGCGGTAGTCTGGGAACGGGCGTTGACTTCCTGTGCAATGTTGATGCCCGCCCGGATCTCGGGGCCGCGTTTTTCGCCCAGCTGGTCCTTGACCTGCTTGATGATGTCGGCCAGTTTTTTTTCGTCCTGTGTGAGTGCGGTCTGGAGACTCTCCAGCATGGCGAAGATGACGGAGGGATCCTGGCTTTCTTCCTCCAGCATTCTCAGGATGTCCTGCGGGTTCAGGTTTTCCTGCTTGATGCCCTGTCGCATGATGCGCAGGAATCTATCCAGGATATCCCCGTTAGGCATGTCGGGGAGGATTTCCTGCCAGCGTTCGATTGCGGCCCGCATGGCGGCACCGGGTGCACGTCGGGTTTCGCCAAGCTTTCGTTCGGCGACGGTCTTTTCCGCGGGTTCCTCAAAGAGGAAGCTGAGTTCCTCCATGGAGTCCTGGAGTTCCTGCAGGGGGTCGGCCTCCATCTGCAAGGCGAAGCCATTGGCCATGCCTACTTCTCCGTAGTCACCAGCATGGGCAGAGACACGGTCATCCGCCAGGGCGGCATAGACGTCATGACGGAGTTGTGGCTGTAGGATGGACGGATCAATCGGCATTTATGAATGCTTAATGCTTGATGCTTAATGCTTAATGTCGGAGGGGGAGGTATCCCCCTTGCCCCCTCTTCTTCAATTCGGAATGAGGAATGAAGAATGAGGAATTATTAGGGACCAAAGGGGAGAATCCGCCTTCTTATTACACAGTAGTTGCCGCCGTTTGTCGTAGTTGGCACGAAGTGCCAGCGGAGCGAACGGCATTTGCGTATTCCGAATTACTTTCCCTGGAGCCAGACGACGCCTGGACCATGGAAGATGAGACCGAGATTTTTGGGTGGGCGTGGCAGGAACATGTCCCGCACGCGGAGTTTCGGACAGAAGCCCCGCGGCTCCGGCGTGGTCCAGGCCACCACGGCTTCCTGCTTGACGGTCAATTCGTCCAGCGTGCTTTCCAGCACCACGCGTGTGGTCCGCGTGGCGGTGCCCATGACGCACCAGCAATTCTGGAGCTGCGTGGTGCAGATGGCGTTTTTCAGACTCATGGGTAGGACACGCTGGAGGCTGGAGGCGATGCGTGCCCGCAAGGGACAGACCAACAGCCGCTCCGTGACCACAGTGAGCGGACTGTCCATGGGTGCTCCCAGGAGTGTCAGGAAGGGCCGTTTGGAGTCAGAGAAAAAGAGCTTGATTTCCGTGTTGGAGGCCTGGCACTTCTTCAGACGGAAACGGTCGGGCGTGAAAAGGCGCTTGTACCACTTGACGGTCTTGAGAAGGGGCAGACGGGTCAAGGTCACGGAACCGCCGCGAATGGCAGTGGGACCATCGGGTTGGCAGAGCAAATCCTCGTCTGCCTTCACGATGGCAAAGCCATTTTCAATGTCACAGGATTCCGGCATTACTTGGATTGGCCTTTTTGGAGTTTCTTGTTTTCCTTGTATCGTCTATGTCGTTCGTCCTTGCGCTTCTGCAGTTCTTCCTCACGGTCCTTCTTCAAGTCTTCCTGCTCGTCGTCCCTGTAATCCAGCTCGTCGGCGATTTCGTTGGGGACATCCTGGTTGTGCTGGCGTTCTGCCTGGATGAGATGGAGCTTGGGATCCTCCAGGTTGATGACATGGGGTGTCAGGACGAACATCCGCTGCATAGAGTTATTGGCATCGGAGTAGCCTCCGAACAACCAGCCGATGAATGGGATGTCTCTCAGGAATGGTATGCCCCAGGAGCGGTCTTCTTTGATGTCCCGCATGTATCCGCCCAACATGAGACTCTGTCCTTCGAATACGGCGGCCTGTGTCTCGATGGTGCTGTTGCTGGTCATGGGCATGCCATCAATCACAATGGCCTCGAAACCACCGTCCTCCAGTTCCACCGTCAGCCAGATTTGGCAGTCGGGAGTGCCGGGCTTCCCCACGATATGGGGCTTGATTTTCAGGGTGATGCCTGCGGTGACAGTCTCCATCTCGGCTACTTCCTGCCCTACGATACGCGCACGGTAGCTCTTGGTATCCGTGAGTTCGGCGGAGAGGTTGTTCATGGTAAGGAGGGTGGGGCGGGAGACGGTCTTGGCTTTGCCCTTCTGAGTCAGCGCGGTCAGGCTGGCCTGCAGGGCATAGTCGCTCCCCAGATACATGATGGACCCCGCCAGGCCCAGCCCCGCCAAATCCGCCACGTCGGTCAAATTGGAGCCCGCCTGTGCGGCACCGGCAGTGGTATGGCTGCGGTTCATGACTGCCTTGAGCTCCAATTCCCAATCCAAGGCGTTCTCCTTGGAGATATCCAGCACAGTCACCTGGATTTCCACCAGCGGCACCGATACATCCAACTTCTCAATGAGTTGCTCATACATGGGCATACGGGAGACCACATCCCGGACTACCACCGCGTTCAGGCGATTGTCGGCTTGGATGATTGGACTGAAACTGGCCGCCATCTGGGATTTGAGCTCGCTTTCCGCAGAATCATCGGCGCCTTCTTCGGCCTTCTTTTCCGTGGTGTCCTTGGACTTGGAACCGACGTTGTTTGACATGAGCTCTCGGAGCATGGTGGCGACTCCCTTGATGGTGACGTCGTTTTTCCCATCTCCCGAATCCATATCCACGTCATCCGCCCAGGCATTCTTCAGTGGGAAGACCCGCACCTCCACCTCGTTGTAGGTGCGCATTTCCTTGAGCTTGTCCGCCTTGGTAATCATTTCTGCAATCAACTCCACATAGCGGGGAGGACCGCTGACTTTCACCAATTGATCGTCGCTAGTGGTCTTCAAGGGATAGCGCGCGTCCTCCACGCCTAACTCTACCAGCATGTCCTTCAATTCCCAGGCCTTCATGTAGCGCAAATCCGCCAGGAGCGTCCGGATTTCACCGACTCTGTAGATGTAGAGCGCGCTGCCGTCGAAATACCAAATCAGGTTGTTCATGGCGCAGAATTTGTCCAGGAACTCCCCCGAAGGCATGTTGAAGTTTCCGGAGCAGGT
>DCIO01000076.1 GCA_002315885.1 Lentisphaeria bacterium UBA1724 | reverse complement strand
TCGAAGTAGCCTAGGATGCCTAGGAATGGTGATTGATCTTTCTGTTCTGTGTGAGCCCTTTAGGGCGAAATTCTGAGCCCTTTAGGGCGAAATTCTGAGCCCTTTAGGGCGAAATTCTGAGCCCTTTAGGGCGAAAAGCCAGCCCCGAGAAGAACTCCAGCGCCTTCACGCACTTTTCTCGGAGTTCCTCCAGAGTCCCCGTGGTCTGGATGACGTAATCCGCGCGGTCGCGCTTTTCGTCCATGGAAAGCTGCGATGCCAGCCGGCGCTGGATTTCGTCCTCGTCCCACCCGCGCGCCAACAGCCGCTGGTGTTGCATTTCGGGAGTGCACCAGACCGCAATCACCTTCGTTTCCGGAGATGCCCAACCGCTCTCATACCAGAGGGGTATGGCCGCAAAGAAGGGCGCGGGTGACGCCTGGGCATCCAGCCGCGCCAATTCCGCCCGTATCATGGGATGCAGGAGGTTGTCCAGCCAAGAGAGTTCCTCGGGATGCCCAAAGACACGCCGGCCAATTTCACGGCGGTCGAGAGTGCCATCCGCTAGGAGGACGCCATCGCCAAAATGCCCCACAATCGTCTGGAAAGCGGGGGCACCTGGCTCATATAGACCATGTGCGATGTCATCCGCATCCGCGCACGCCGCTCCCAGGGAACGGAAATTCGCAAGCACGGCGCTCTTGCCACAACCAATGCCGCCCGTAATGACAATCATAAGGCTAATTCCTTCCGAATGATTTCAAGAATCCGCTGGGGAACATCACCCTGGAAATCCTCCACCGGAATGAAAACCGCACCGGGATGCTGATGCTTGAACCAGCTGATTTGACGCCGCGCATACTGGATGGTCCGATTGGCCAGCACTTCCTGCAAGGCGGCCATTCCGCCAGGCATTCCCGCCTCAAGCGCGGTGGCGATATCCCGATATCCCAGCGCCTGCCAGGCCGTGGGAGCCTGCGCCAAACCACGCCCAAGCGCCTCTCGGCATTCCTCCACCCACCCGGCTTCCAGCATCTTCGCCGTCCGAAGACGGATGCGCTCTTTCAGTTGTGGAAAATCAGGCAGAATGACAAATTGACGGAAGCCCGCTTTTGGGGCATCCTGCTTTTTCTGGAGCGTCCAGGGAGCCTTCCCCGTCAAGCGAAACACCTCCACCGCACGGGCCAAATGCCTGGGATTCAAGGAGATGTCTCGGGGAATCTCACCAACCGCACGGAGCTCATCCCGGAGTTTCTCGCATCCCTCGGGGGTGGCAGATTCCACACGGAGGCTCTCCGCAATGGCGGCATCGCTGGGCATCAGACTGAAACCATAGACCAACGCACGGGCGTAGAGTCCCGTCCCGCCCACAAGAACTGGCCGATGACCACGGGAAACGATTTCGTCAATCAAACGCGTAGCCTCTGGCACAAAGAGATTCACATTCCAGGGCTCGGAGATATCCAGACAGCTCACGAGATGATGGGGCGCCAGGGACAGCTCTTCCACACTGGGCTGGGCAGTGCCAATCGGCAACCCACGATAGACCTGCATGGAATCAAAGGAAATGACCTCACCCGACAACAGATGCGCCAGACGGGCGCCTACCGCGCTCTTCCAGGAGCAAGTCGGTCCTAGGATGACAATCGACTCCAAACCCATCAGCCTTCGGTGGATTTCTCGTTCTTCCGAACAAAGAAGAGCTCGTAGATGATGAGATAGACCACCGAACAGCAAATGGCGCTGTCGGCGATATTGAAGGCGGGCCAGAACTCAAAACGAAGGAAGTCCACCACACCGTCAAAGAAGAAGAATCGATCAATCATATTCCCCAGAACACCACCCAGAAGCACCCCGCAGGGCAATGCATAGTGGGGATCCTTCTCGGAAATCTTCCGCCAAAACAAAACTAACGCCAGGGACGCCGCCAAAGAAACGCACCCAAGCAGCCAGGTACGCCCCGCAAAGATGCCCCACGCCGCACCCAGATTCCGCCAGTGCACCAACCGGAAAAAACCAGGCACCACGACGATTTCGTTCTGATAGGGCTCGGGCCAATTATGATAGACCAGGAATTTTGTCAGGTGGTCCAGAATCAGGACCAGCATACAACATACCCCAGGCCACCCCATAAGAGAGGTCTTGGAAAGAGAAAAGGATTTCACAGGGGGAAAAAGAGAAAGAGTAAATCTCTAAAAACGATAACGCCTCGACATCATAACTTTGACGGGCAGTGCACATAAGATAACCATACTTTCGACTTTTGCCAATAGGGGGTTCTGTACGGGGCAATTCCGTTGCCCCGAATATATGAAAAAGCCGCCAGGCGGGGCAATCCCACTTGGCGGCGTATCAATCAAGAATCGCGTTTAGAAGTAGCGCTTCAGGAGGCCTTCGAAGCCAGCGCCGTGACGGGCTTCATCCTTGGCCATTTCGTGGACGGTGTCGTGGATGGCATCGTAGCCCAGTTCCTTGGCGCGCTTGGCCAGAGCCAGCTTGCCAGCGCAGGCGCCCTGCTCGGCATCGGCGCGCATGGCGACATTCTTCTTGGTATCGGCAACCAGGACATTGCCCAGCAGTTCGGCGAACTTGGCGGCGTGCTCGGCTTCCTCGAACGCATAGCGCTTGTAGGCCTCCGCGATTTCGGGATACCCCTCGCGCTCGGCCTGGCGGGACATGGCCAGATACATGCCGACCTCGGTGCACTCGCCGTTGAAGTTGTCAATGAGACCCTGCTTCACTTCGGGATCCACGTCGGCGCCAACGCCAATCACGTGTTCGCAAGCCCAGACCTTCTTTTCAGCGGCGGCTTCCTGGACAGTGAACTTGGAGCCGATGCAACCGCACTGTGGGCACTTCTCGGGAGCTGCGTCGCCTTCATAGACATAACCGCAAACGGGGCAAACATAACGTTTCATGGTAATTCTCCTTGTTGTTAGTTGGATAGGTTGTTAATCGAGGGGGGGGGGAACGGAAAAAACGGGAAATTATTCTTGGAAAAGTGGCGTGGAGAAGTACCTCTCCGCGGTATCGGGCAGGATGGTGACGACGGTCTTCCCTTCGCCTAGTTTTTCTGCCAATTTCAGGGCGGCAAAGACATTGGTGCCCGAGGAGATGCCCGCCATCAGGCCTTCCTTGCGGGCCAGGTCACGGGCGGTCTCCAAAGCATCATCATCTTCAACCACCAGGATATTCGAGTAGATCTTGGTATTGAGATTCTTGGGAATCAGACCGTCGCCGATGCCCATCTGCAAGTGCGTGCCGATGGTACCGCCCGCTAAGATAGCCGCATTCGCGGGCTCCACCGCCCAAATCTCAATCTCGGGATTCTGAGCCTTCAGGACCTCGCCTATGCCACTGAGGGTGCCACCAGTGCCAATCCCAGAGCAAAAACCATGAATCGGCTTCGCGGCCTGCTCCATGATCTCCAATGCCGTATGCAACTTGTGGGCCGCAGGATTGGCGGGATTGCCAAATTGCTCGGGGACATACACACGCGAATCCTCCGCCGCCATCTGCTGAGCCATTCTGGCGCATTCGGCTATGGCATCACCGATATTGCCCGCGTCATGCACCAACACCACATCCGCACCATAGTGACGCATGAGCTTCACGCGCTCCTCACTCACCGAATCCGGCATGATGATACGGACCTTGTAACCCAATACCGCACCAACCAACGACAGGCCAATGCCCTGGTTGCCACTGGTGGGCTCCACAATAATCGAATCGGATTTCAACAGCCCCTTCGATATGGCATCGTATATCATGTTCGCAGCGGTCCGAGTCTTCACGGAACCACCAACATTCAATGCCTCAAATTTCACCAGGACTTCAGCCCAACCAGGCTTCACCATCCGATGCAGACGGACAAGCGGCGTATGACCTAATGCGTCTAAAATCGTATCGGAAATCATCGTATGATAAAAAAAAGACCGCTGAAAAGCGGCCAATTTTGAAAAAAGATGGAGCGGGTGATGGGAATCGGACCCACGTGGTCGGCTTGGAGGGCCGAAGCATTACCATTATGCTACACCCGCATCGAATTTCGGGAACGAGCCTTACTATATCCCGACAATCTATTCTTGCAACTCCACTCTCAAAAATCACACGAAAGAGAAATCCCAAAACAGATTCCGAATTTTAAAAGAAGTTCGCGGGGGCACTTGCAATCCTCAAAAAATTCATTATAGTAACCCCGTTTTCACAAACAACAATTTGTTTGCCCGGGTGGCGGAATTGGCAGACGCGTTAGGTTGAGGGCCTAATGGAGTAACATCCGTGCGGGTTCAAGTCCCGCTCCGAGCACCAATATCAATCCCGGTTACCCCAAACGGTAGCCGGGATTTTTTTTGTACCGCAATTTCAGGTGAATTCATGAGTGCATGCATTCCTCCAATTGAATACGATGTCATCGTAGTCGGTGGCGGCCATGCGGGATGCGAGGCGGCGTTGGCATCGGCGCGCGTTGGGGCGAAGACCCTGGCAATTACGCTGAACAACGACCATCTGGCGCAGATGTCCTGCAACCCCTGTATTGGCGGCGTCGCAAAAGGACAGTTGGTACGCGAGATCGATGCCCTGGGCGGTGAGATGGGACGCAATGCGGATGCCACCACCATTCAATTCCGGATGCTGAATGAGTCCATGGGATCTGCGGCATATTCCCCCCGTGCGCAGTGCGACAAGGCGCTTTATCAGAAGCGCATGAAGATGGTCATGGAATTGACCCCGAATCTGGATATCCTCCAGGCGGAAGTCACAGGATTGCTGCTGGACGAAAAGAAGCAGGTCTGCGGAATTCGGACTTCCTTGAATGAAGAGTGGCGCGCAAAAGCCGTGGTGCTCTCCACGGGCACTTTCCTAGGAGGGACTCTGCATTACGGACTGCAGCAACTCCCTGGCGGGCGCGCAGGCGACGCCGCGGCACTGGCACTCTCACGTTGCCTTTCCGAGGAACTTGGCTTAGAAGTCGGGCGCTTGAAGACTGGCACGCCGGTTCGCATCTTGGGCAAGACCATCGACTTTTCGGAATTGACTCCACAACCCGCGGATACCTCTGGCGCGGGATTCTCCTTCGGCTTGATGGACCGAGGCGAGGTGCCCTTCTTTGGCACGCTGGAGTTGGAGAAGCGGAGTTGCTATCTGACCCATTCCACCGAGGCGACCCGTGAGATTGTCCTGGCAAATTTGAAGCGCTCAGCCATGTATTCGGGCGTGATCAAAGGCATTGGCACCCGCTATTGCCCGTCCTTTGAGGACAAGATCGTCCGTTTTACCGAGCATCCCTGCCACCACATTTTCGTGGAACCCGAGGGCGATTGCACGGACGAGTATTACCTGAATGGCCTTTCCACCTCCATGCCCATTGATGTGCAATGGCAGATGGTGCGTTCGTTGCCTGGATGCGCCAATGCGTTTATCTCTCGATACGCATATGCCATCGAGTATGATTTCGTCTTCCCATCCCAGATTGATACCTCTCTGGCGGTACGCAGATACCCATCGCTTTTCCTGGCAGGACAGATCAACGGCACGTCGGGCTACGAAGAGGCCGCGGGACAGGGCCTAATGGCGGGATTGAATGCAGCCCGCTTCGCAGGGAAGATGGGTGAACCACTGCGGTTGCGTAGAGACCAGGCCTATTTGGGTGTCATGGTGGATGATTTGGTCACGAAGGATATCGTGGAACCCTACAGGCTCTTTACCTCACGCGCCGAATACCGACTGGCTCTGCGCCAAGACAATGCGGACCGACGACTGACCAAACTGGGATACCAGTATGGCCTGGCAACTCGCACCGCCCTGGACCGCGTGGAAAAACTTGAAGCGGATATCGAAGAAGCACGAAAGACTCTAGGCGGCATCCGTATGGGCGGCAAGAGCGTCTTGGAACTGCTGACACACCCCGATTTCGAATATGCCGAACACCCCGAACTGCCTCCCCTCGACCACCGTGCATTGCGCCAACTGACGATTGATGCCCGATATGCGGGCTACTTGGCTCAGCAATCCGAACAAGCGAAGGTGATGCTGGACCTGGATTCCTGGAAATTACCACAGGATTTCAATTACGATTTGCCTGGGCTGTCCATTGAAGCAAAACAGAAGCTGAAAAAGCGCCAACCCGAGAGCCTCGGACAGGCCGCACGTATCGACGGCGTCACCCCCGCCGAAATCGCAATCCTGCAAATTCACGCAAAAAAACACTCCGCAGATACGCAAAATCCCTAAGAGTCCAGCCTAAGAGTCCAGCCTAAGAGTCTGGCCATAAGAGTCTGGCCCTAAGAGTCTAGCCTAAGAGTCTGGCCATAAGAGTCTGGCCATAAGAGTCTGGCCATAAGAGTCTAGCCATAAGAGTCTGGCCATAAGAG
>DCIO01000094.1:10683-24112 GCA_002315885.1 Lentisphaeria bacterium UBA1724 | reverse complement strand
ACGCCAAAACATCCCCTTCGGTGTGTACCGACGGCGTCCCCGCCGTCGTCGGGTGTGTACCGACGGCGTCCCCGCCGTCGTCGGAAAAGAAAATCCTCACGGCACAAAATTCTTATAGAATTCCACCGTATCCTTCGGGTCCTGGTCCCATGGGAAGAAGAAAGTCATGGTTCTTCCCAGCAGCTCCAGGGTTCGTGGTGCATCCTCGGGATTGTAGTGGTATTCGTTTCCGTGTGGTGAGTTCAGGAATGGGTTGATGTCATCGCGGTAGGTGCGTCGTTCCACCAGTGGCACCCAATTGGTGAAGATATGGCGTCCTGCGGTATCCAGGAGTGCGTTGAGATTTTCGTTGCGTTTATGTGCTTCCAGGAGTGCCTCGCGGGTCGGATACTGGATGCCGAAATTGGCCTGGCTTTCGGGGTCGTTATGGGGCATGATGCCGATGTCGGGGCGTTCCGACTGGAAATACTCCCGCAGGGCGCGGCTCTTTGCACGGAGGGCCTCCAATCCCACGTCCAGTTTAGGGAGCTGCACGCAAATCATGGCTCCCTGGAGCTCGCTGGCACGGAAGTCATTGCCCGCAAAATGCGGAATCTTCACGGGTGCATCGTATTCCTGGACGAAGGTGCCGCAGTCGTGCCAGAGTCGGCAGCGGTCGTAGAGTTCGGGGTCGTCGGTGACGATGGCGCCGCCTTCTCCGCAAGTGATATTCTTGTAGGCGTTGAGGGAGTAGCAGCCAATCTTGCCGAAAGTCCCCAGCCGTTTGCCTTTGTAGAGGCCGCCCACTGCCTGGCAGGCGTCTTCAACCACGGGGATGCCGTGGGCGTTGGCGATTCTCATGATGGCGTCCATATTGCAGGGGAGATTTGCCATGTGTACGCAGAGGATGGCCTTGGTGCGAGAGGAGATCTTCTTCTCCAGGTCGATGGAATCCATGGTCAGAGTCTCGTCCACTTCCACCAGTTTAGGCAGTGCCCCCAACAGCATGGGCGCCAGGGGCGTGGCAATCCAGGTGTAGGCGGACACCAGCACCTCGTCGCCAGGACCGATGCCCAGGGCGACTAGTGCGCAACTCAGGGCGCTGGTACCCGAATTCACCATCAGGCAGTATTTCGAGCCCATCTTCTCTGCAATGGCGCGTTCTGCTCGGGCCAGGTAGCCATCTTTGCCTCCCTGAAAACGGGTCAGGAGCTTCTTGTGCAGGGTGTCGGCAATCGCCGCAATTTCTTCATCGCCAATGTCAAACATGGTTATTGTCCTTTGTGGGAGGGTGAAAAATACTAGACTTTCTGAGTAAACGTGAGTGCGGGGAAATCCGCGGAATTCACCAGATTTCCCTGGGGGAGTCGCGCTTGCCAGTTGTAGCGGGCTGCCACGGGAGATTGGATGCCCGGTGCATCCAGGAGGATGGTCTCGCCGTCAACGGTGGCGTTGGCGTCATGCCAAGTGCCGTTTTCGTCTGCGACCTGGAAAGTGCGCAGTGGTTGCCCATCCCGTGCATGGAGGCCGTTTGCGTATTTGAAATGGAGTCTCAGGTGGCGTCCGTCGGGTTCTTTCGTGACTTTTGTGAGGAGTGGTCCTGCGGGGGTGACGTCCTGGAGTTTGTAGACTTCGCCCAGGGCGACTTGCGCCAGACGGTATCCGATGGGCTGCTTGTCGTGCTGGTGGTTGTTGTCGGGTTCGCCGTGGTTGGTGTCGTTGATGGCGCAGGAATACACATTCGGGAGTTCGAGGCAGAGCTTCCGTTCGTCATCCTGGATGGTGCACCAGCCATCGTTGTCTGGGGCGCACCAGCTGGCCAATTGCAGGCAGATGCAGGGGAAGTCCTCTCCTTGCGCCCACTGATAACGCCAGTCTTTTACCAGTGCCACCAGCCGTTCGTAGTAGGGCAGGTAGTCCTTGGGCCAGTCGGCATCCTCCGCGCCCTGATACCAGATGAAGCCGCGGATGCCGTAGGGAATCACGGTCTTCAGCATGGTATCGTAGAGCTTGTGGGGACTGTACCAGCTGAAGGGCGGGTAACCATGGTAGGTGAATTTCTTGCTACGGCGTGCTTCCTGAAGGATTTCGTCGGGGCATTCGTTGTAGTTGTAGGGGACGGGGAAGCGGTCCCAGTATTCTGCGTCTCGGACTACGGGGTCGTCAATTTCCAGCAATTCCCGTCCCGATGGGATGGATGACAATGCGGAGCGGCTCATCCAGGTCCAGATGAAGGTGCCTCCCCAGGAACAATGGATGATGCCCACGGGAATGCCTTCCAGGCGTTTGCGCAGATAGAGCCCGAACCAGGCTCCCACCGCGGTGAAATCCGGCGCATTTTCCGCGTTGGAGTATTTCCATTCGGGAGTGGAGCCGCCGACCCGGGTGTTGGTGGTGGCCAGGCCGTCCCGTGGAACAGTGAAGACGCGCAGCATGTCGTCAACGCCGCCTTCAGATAGGTAGAGGTCGGTCTGGGCCAGGGGGTCGTTTTCATCGAAGGTCTTCAGGGGAAATTCCACATTTGACTGACCCGAAATCAGCCAGACTTCCCCAACCAGGATGTCCCGGCAGACGCACTCTTCCCCAGAGGAGGCCACCACGCGCAATTCCAGCGGGCCGCCAATGGGTAGCGGGGGCAAACGCAATTCGAAACGCCCGTCGTAGCCCGCGGCACCCGTGGCCTTGGAGGAGCCCAGGGTGGCGTCTACACGCACTCGGGGCGTGTCACACCATCCCCATAGCACGATTTGCTTGGAGTGCTGAACAATTGCGTGGTCGGTCCAGGGAGAAGCTAAACGCATGGCGGTGATTCTCGATTCGTGATTCTCGATTCTTGATTCGGGCAATTCGCGGCAACAATATTGCCGCGCACAGGACATAGGTCCCAGGCCCAGAAGCCGTGGAATCTGTGGTGTTATTCGATGAAAGAGAGTGCGGGGAGTTCGGCGGAGTTGACCAGGTTGCCTTCGGGCAAATCCACCTTTGCGTTGTAGCGCGCGTGGATGATGTCGTAGCCATCGGCAATCAATTTCACCTCGTCGCCAACAATCCAGGCCTGAGCGGGGACGTATGCGCCGTTGGCCTCCGCCACTTCGAAGCCCTTCACGGGACCGCCGTCCTTGGTATGGAGGCCATCTGCGTAGAGGAAATGCACGAAGAGCGTCTCCCCTTCCTTGCGGATCTTGTCCATAGTGGGACCCTGGCAGAGCAGATTCTTTTCGCCGTAGACATTGGCCAGCGCCAGCAGGAAAAGTCGGTAGCCGAAGGAGCGCTTGTCGTGCGGGTGGATGTCGTGGGGTTCGAAGAGCGCCAGGTCGCTTGCGGTGATGACGCCGGTGTTGGGCAGTTCAAAGAAGGAACGACGCTGCATGTCCTGGATGGTGAGCCAGCGGTCGGGTTTGTCGGACCGGAAGTTCGCCAACTGGACGCTGTAGAAGGGGAAGTCGTCCCCTTGCCCCCAGCGATAACGCCAGTCACGGACCATGTCACAGAAACGCTCCAGGTAGTGTGCGGTGCGTTCCGGGGTGTCGGTGTCGGATTCGCCCTGATACCAGAGGACGCCGCGGATGCCGTAGGGGATGAGGGGGCGGATCTTGTTGTCGAAGAGCCTATGGGGTGCGTTGGGGTTGTTGGTGTTGACAATCAGGCTGCCGTCCATTTGCTCTGTCACAAAGGCGTATTCCGCCTTGGCTTTCCATTGGATTCCGCCCAATTCGATGGTCTCATCCGTGGTGAGATTCTTCAGGTAGTAGCCGTTGACGGGGCCCGTGAAAGCGCCATCCCAATAGAAGCTGTATGCACGCACGGCGACGGTGTTCTTGCCGGCTTTTGCCAATTCGGCGGGGATGGCATACTTGCGGGAGCGATTCCAGTAGATTTGGTCAAAATCCGCTCCCGTGGCACCGACTTTGACCCCATTGAAGTAAGTCTGGTCCATCTTGTCCACGCCGCCCAGGTGGATTTCCAGGGGCTGGCCGACCCAACTCTCGGGGAGTTCCACGCTGTAGCGAATCCATACAGAGCCCTGGGTGGAAATCTTCTGGTTAATCCAGGAACCCGGGATGGCCATGAGCTTCCAGTCGCTGTCATCGAAATCGATGGATGCGTAGCCCCAGTCGAAGCCCTTGTTGCCGGGGTCTTTCTGGGTAATCAGGGAGAGCATCCGGTCGGAGACTCCGGAATTCCTGGGCGGGGCATTCAAGTCCTCGGCACCAATCCATACGCTGGGACGATTTTGTTGCTCGTCATCCTGGGCCAGGATCTTCCGCCCGGCGTCATGTAATGCCAAAGCGCTACGGCTCAACCAGGTGAGGACGGTGGTGCCACCCCAGGAAGAATGGATGATGCCCACCGGAATTTCGGGGAATTTCTTGCGGAAGAAGAGGGCGAACCAGGCGCCAATGGCGGTGAAATAGGACGCGGTACGGGCATTCGAGGGCTCCCAGGTGGCCCCGGGAGTAAGCAAGTCGCCTGTGGCCCCCAACGCATTGTCGTAGACTGTGACACAACGGAGCTTGTCATCCTCGCCACCCTCGGTAAGATACTGTGACAGCTGACTCTGGGGGTCATTCAGCTCAAAGGCCATCAGCGGGAATTCCGCGTTGGATTGCCCAGAGACTAGCCAGACTTCACCCACCAGGATGTTTTTGACGACGCATGCTTCCGCACCATCGATGGTCTCGACCTTCAATTCGTAGGGACCACCCGCCGGCAAGGCAGGCAGACGGAGCTCAAAACGGCCGTCCCAGGATGTGGCACCCGCGGCTTCGCTGGAACCCAAAGAAGCTTTTACCACGACGCGCTTGGCATCCGCCCAGCCCCATACGACAATCGGTTTGTTGCGCTGGACTACGGCGCCGTCAGTCCAAAGTGATGCGAGTCTCATGAGAGAAAATTGATGAACGAAAAACGAAAAACGAAAAATCGGAATCGGCTCGGCTCGTGTACGCGCGTCTAGCTAGAGCTTCTAGCTAGAGCCTCTAGAGCTTCTAGAGCTTCTGCAACGAGAGACGATGTGGAGCAGTCGCTACGATAGGCATTATATTACGCAGTTTTCGTTTTTGAGCCCGTTTTTTTTGCGAATAAAACTGCGATTTATACATAGTCATGTCTTCCGCGCTTCTCATCAAATTGCTTCTTCTTGCCTTTTTTGCCATTGTCATGATTGGCGTTGGCGTCTTTTGCCGGAAGAATTCCACGGATGTGAAAGGATTTGTGTTGGGGGGCCGTTCTGTCGGGCCCTGGCTGACGGCCTTTGCCTACGGCACCAGCTATTTTTCCGCCGTTGTCTTTGTGGGATATGCGGGGCAGTTTGGCTGGAAATACGGCATGGCTGCGACCTGGGCAGGCATCGGCAATGCGCTGATAGGGTCTCTGATGGCCTGGTCGGTCTTGGGACGTCGCACGCGCATCATGAGTCAGCACCTGGATTCCGCCACCATGCCGCAATTCTTTGGCGAGCGCTTTGACAGCCGTGCGTTGAAGGTCTGCGCTTCCGTCATCATCTTCATTTTCTTGATTCCCTACACTGCATCCCTGTACAATGGTCTTTCCCGCCTCTTCAGCATGGGATTCAACATCGACTACTCCGCCTGTATCGTCCTAATGGCGGTGTTGACCGCGGGATACGTTGTCATCGGCGGCTATATGGCCACTGCCATCAACGATTTCATCCAGGGCATCATCATGCTGGTGGGTATCATCGTCATTATTGCCGCCGTACTGAAGGGGCAGGGTGGTTTCCAGGCTTCCTACGCGGTATTGGCGCAGGCGACAGATCCCAATGCCGTCTACACGCCTGGCGTCCTGAATGGCGCCACGCCGGGTATCTTCGCTTCTTTCCTGGGACCCGATCCCCTGAACCTCTTCTTCGTGGTGCTGTTGACCTCCCTGGGAACCTGGGGACTCCCTCAGATGATTCAGAAATTCTACGCCATCACCGACGAAGGCGCAATCCATAAGGGAACCGTCATCTCCACACTTTTCGCTCTGGTGGTTGCAGGAGGGTCCTACTTCCTGGGAGGCTTCGGACGGGTTTTCGCTAATCGCGTGGATATCGCCAGCGACGGCTATGACTCCATCATCCCCGCCATGCTCCAGGACTTGAGCCCCGCACTTATCGCTCTGGTGGTCATTCTGGTATTGGCGGCTTCCATGTCCACACTCTCTTCCCTGGTCATCGCATCCAGTTCCACGCTGGTCATCGACTTCCTGAATGGATGCCTCCAGAAAAACAAAATGTCCTGCCCCAAGCAGTTGCTCTACATCCGCATCATGATTGTGGTCTTTATCGCAATTTCCGCCGTGATCGCACTGATTCAATACAGCAGTCATGTCACGTTCATCGCACAGCTCATGGGTATCTCCTGGGGCGCGCTGGCAGGCGCTTTCCTGGCGCCTTTCCTTTACGCACTCTATTGGAAACGAACCACGAAACTGGCTTGCTGGGTCTGCTTCCTCTTCGGTTCACTACTGATGGTCGCAAATATGCTCCCCACCACAAAGGCACTCTTCCCGCAGTTCATGCAGTCACCCATCAACTGCGGTGGTATCGCTATGATTCTGGGACTCATTATCGTCCCCGTCGTCAGCTGGTTCACCAAACCGCCAGAAAAACAGTTCGTTGACAAAATATTCGAGTGCTATGAACGGAAGGTCCTGGTCTCTGTCAAGACCGCCGTCGCCGACGAAAATTAAGAGCAAAAATCTTTCTGATTTCGTGTATTCCCGTAGTGCAAGACGCGGGAATTGCGTTACATTAAACACCTGTTCGTCAAAACAAGTGTTTTAATTTGCTGGGAAAATTTTGTATTTAGGAGATTTTCTGCCATGGGTCGTAACCTTCTGTTCTTGGTGCTTTTTTTGAGTGTGTCGTCTGTTTTTGCTCAGATGCCAGTTCCGACGGTGGAGTGTTCTGTGGTTGGGCGTCACCAGAGTTTTCAGTCCCGTCGTTACACGGGTCAGTTGTTATCTCCCGGCAGTGTGTCGTTGGTCGCCCGTGTGAGTGGTGAGATGTTGTCCGTGGGTTTTTCGGATGGCGACTACGTGAAAGTCGGTCAGTTGTTGTATCAATTGGACGACATTCGTTACAAGGCATCGGTTCAGGTAGCGGAGGCGAACATATCCCGTTGTGAGGCGAGTTTGCGTTACAGCAAATCGAATTTGGAGCGTGTTCAGAATTTGTTCAACAAGAATGCGAGCACCCAGGATGCGTTGGATGCGGCGTTGATGGCCTTCCAGACGGACGAAGCGAATTTAGCCAGTGCGAAAGCGAGTCTGATTACAGCGCAGGACGACTTGAAGAACACGAAGATTATTGCTCCGATTGAGGGCAAGATTGGTCTGACCAACTACACGGTAGGCAGTTATCTGACTCCCTCTTCTGGCGTCCTGGCGACGATTGTGCAGTTGGATCCCATCCGTTTGTCCTTCTCCATTTCCAACCGCGATTTCCTGGAGTTGTTTGGCACCGAGAAGAATTTCAGGGAGGACGCGGTGTTGAAGATACGTCTGGCGGACGGCAGCATCTATTCTCAGGAAGGCGTCTTCGAGTTCCTGAACAACGAGGCGAACCGTTCCACGGATACCCTGTCTTTCTTCGTGAAATTTGCCAATCCCGACCTGGTGTTGGTTCCTGGTGCCTCGGTGACGGTGTTGTTGAGCAAGAAGACTGGCGTGGAGCAGTGCTCGGTAGTTCCTTCTGCCATCATGGCGGACAACGACTCTCCCTACGTGTGGGTGCTGGACGAGGCGAATGCGGCCCACCGTCGCAACGTTGTGCTGGGTGCATCCGACGGCAATGTCCAGCTGATTGCCAGTGGCTTGGAAGAGGGTGAGCGCATTATCACGGAGGGCACTCACAAAGTGATGGACGGCATGACCGTGAAGACAGTGGACCGCAAATAGCCAATTTGGGGGTCGAGAAGGATGTTTTCCAAGATTTTCATTGAGCGCCCGCGCCTGGCCTTTGTCATCAGCATTGTTCTGGTGTTATCGGGTGCCATTTGTGTGAAGGACCTGCCTGTTTCGGAGTATCCCGAGATTACTCCTCCGAATATCATGGTCATTACCAGCTACCCTGGCGCCTCTGCGGAGGAAGTCCAGGACACGGTTGCCATGCCGTTGGAGGCGCAGTTCAACGGTTTGGAGGATTTGACTTACTTCACCTCCAACTGTAGCAACAACGGCGAGTATATGTGCACCATGACCTTTAAGAGCGGCGTCAATGACGATATCGCCATGGTCAATGTGCAGAATGCGGTCAAGACGGCGGAGACCTCATTGCCTGCGGAAGTGCGTGCCATTGGCGTGAATACCTTCAAGCGTTCCAGCGATATCCTCTGCGCATTCGCCTATTCTACGGATGGCAGCGTCTGGTCTACCACCCAGATGAACAACTACGCCTCCACCAAGATCGTGGACAACCTCTCCCGGGTGGACGGCGTTTCCTCGGTTGAGGCCATGGGTTCTTCTGTCTATGCCATGCGTATTTGGATGGATCCCCAGCGCATGGCGGGCATGGGTGTCTCCACCAGCGAGATAGCGGCGGCAGTCGCCAGCCAGAACGTCCAGGCGGCGGCGGGTACCATCGGCAACGAGAAGTCCGGCAGTTATATAGAGTACAAACTGAATGTCAAGGGACGTCTGAAGACCGCCGAGGAATTCGGCAATATCATCGTCCGGACGGACGAGAAGGGCAATATCCTTCGTTTGAAGGACATTGCGACGGTTGAGTTGGGTGCCAAGACCTACTCCATGCAGGCGACCTGGAATGGTGACGAGACGGTGATGGTGGCAGTCTACCGAAACAATGACGCCAACGCACTTGCCACCGTGAAGGCGGTGAAGGAATGCGTTGCGGAGCTGGACAAGCGTCTGCCTTCTGGTGTCCATAGCACTCTTGCCTACGATCCCACCCGTTTCATTGAGATTTCCATGCACGAGATCATCGAGACGTTGATTCTGGCGTTGGTGATGGTTGTGTTGATTACCTATCTTTTCCTGCAGGATTGGCGCGCCACCCTGGTGCCCTCCATTGCGATTCCCGTTGCGCTTGTGGGCACCTTCCCCTTCATGGCGGCACTGGGACTCTCCATCAACACCCTTACCATGTTCGGTCTGGTGCTGGTCATCGGTTCGCTGGTTGACGACGCAATCGTTGTGGTTGAGAACTGCCAGAGCCTGATGCAGCGCGAGAAGCTCTCCTCCAAGGAGGCCGCGTTAAAGACCATGCAACAAATCACTAGCGCCATCATCGCCACTACATTGGTGACGGTGGCGTGCTATGCGCCTTTGGCATTCTACGGCGGCATGGTGGGCCGAATCTATCTGCAGTTCGCCGCCACCATGTGTATCTCCCTCTGCCTCTCTACCGTGGTTGCCATGACACTCTCTCCCGCGCTTTGCTCGCTGATCATGCGTCCCCCCAGGGAGAAGTCACCTTGGATTTTCCTGCCCTTCAACTGGTTCCTGGAGCTGACGCGCAAGGTCTACCTCTTCTGCGTGCGTATTTTAGTCCGTCAGGGCATTGTGACACTGTTGTTGTTGGCGGGCATTGGCTACGGCATTTGGTTCATGGCGAAATCTACCCCCACCAGTTTCCTGCCGACGGAAGACAAGGGCGCGTTGCTTTGCAATATCGAGTTGGCCCGCGGCGCGACTCTGAACCGAAATATCGCCGCATTGGAGGAATTCCGCGCCCGTGTTTCCCAGGTCCCTGGCGTCCGGAATGTGCTGGGGGTCTCTGGTTTCTCCCTGCTTTCGGGTATGGGCGAGTCCTGTGGTTTTGCCATTGTGGACCTGGAGGACTGGGATGACCGAAAGACTCCCGACAAGGCCTTGCTTGCCATGAAGGACAAAGTCCAGGCGGTTGCCAACGAGATTCCCGCCATCAACTGCATGGTCTTCACCCCCCCTGCCATTCAGGGACTGGGCGCTACCGGCGGCGTGAGCTTCTCCCTGTGCAATGACGGCTCGGCCACTGTGTCTGAATTAGCGGCCTTCGCACAGAAATTCGCGGCGGAGCTCTCTGGCAAACCCGAAGCGGCCTACGCCATGACTACCTTCTCTGCGGATACCAGCCAGCTGGAACTGAAGATTGACCGCGAGAAGGCCGAGACTCTGGGCTTGACTGCGGGGATGATCTTCACCGCTCTCCAGAGCCACCTGGCATCCTATTACATCAACGACTTCAATCTGGAGGGCGAGGCATTCTACGTCAAGATGCAGGCGGCCCGCGATAACCGTGTCACCCTGGACGACATCCGGGATTTGCAGATCCAGAATGTTCGTGGCGAGATGGTTCCGTTGTCTGCCATCGGAACCCTGGCATTTGAGGTTGGTCCCCGTCGTATCGAGCGTTTCAACAAGATGACCAGCGCGGCGATTCAGGCGCAGGCAAAGGATGGCTTTACCTCCGGCGACTTGATGCGTGTCATCGAGACGATGGAACTTCCTCAGGGCTATACCATCCAGTGGTCTGACATGAGCTACCAGGAACGGGAGAACGAGGGGCAGATTCTCTCTCTGATGATTATCGCCATGCTTTTCGCATACCTCTTCCTGGTGGCACAGTATGAGTCCTGGACAATTCCCGTTCCTGTCATGCTGACCGTCTTAACCGCTCTGCTGGGTGCCTTCATCGGACTGAAGATTTCCGGCGAGTCCCTCTCCATCTACGCGCAGCTGGGGTTGGTCATGCTGATTGGTCTGACTGCCAAGAACGCAATTCTGATGGTGGAGTTTTCCAAGGACGAGCGTGAGCATGGCGTGGATGTCTACAAGGCGGCGGAAAATGGCGCCAGCCTCCGTTACCGCGCGGTGCTGATGACTGCCTGGAGCTTCGTCTTCGGTGTCTTCCCGTTGGTGGTTGCCGCGGGTGCAGGCGCAGGAAGCCGTCGCGCCATCGGTATCACCACCTTCTCGGGGATGCTCCTGGCGACGACCTTCGGCATTATCATGACGCCGGCACTCTATGCGGTCTTCCAGCGCATCCGTGAGACGGGCAAGCGCATTCTGGGCATCAAGCATATCAAGCGATAATTCTCTGTAATGGGCCCCTCCTCCAAACAAAGCGCATATCTGACTGGTCCCATTCGCAGGACGATGATCCGGACGGCATTTGCCATGCTGGCCGGCACCATCGCCATGAGCGGATATAACATCGCAGATACCTACTTTGTGGGGAAGCTCCCTGGTCAGACGCCCTTGGCGGCCATTGGTTTCACATTCCCCATCATCATGTTACTGGGGTGTGTCTTCCGCGGTCTGGCCACAGGTATTCTGACCACCTGCGCCCAGGCGATTGGGGCAGGGAAGCATTCCCGTGCCAGCAATCTTGCCCTCAGCGGCATGATGCTGATGCTCCTGATGTCCATCACGATTTCCACATTGGGAATTCTTTTCGGACGACCGATATTGGAGAGTCTTGGAGCTGAGGGGGCGACCCTGGAGGAAGCCAAGAAATACATGGACATCTGGTTCTACGGGTATCTATCGGCGTCCCTGGGTGCCACCGCGGGGGATATGCTCATTGCCATCGGCGAGTCGAAATTGGCCGCCATCGGCATGTTCGGCGCCTTGTTTACGAATGTCATTCTGGATCCCATGTGGATTTTCGGTTTCGGTCCTATCCCCGCCATGGGCATTCAGGGCGCCGCCATCGCTACGGTTCTGGCACAGATTGCGGGAATGATCTACTGCTTTACGATTCTTCACCGTCGTGGCATTATCCGTTTCGAGATGCTGCCCTGGCGTGTCATCCAGAAGGCCTGGGTGCTGGTGGTGCGTTTTGGCATCCCCGCCATTCTGGGGATGCTGATGATTCCCGTGGGGTCATACGTCTTGACACGCATCACGGCGGAATTCGGGGATGCGGCTGTGGGTGCCAGCCAGGCCGCCATGAAATTGGAGACCATCGCATTCATGTTCCCCATGTCCTTCGGCATCTCACTGACGCCCATGATTTCCCAGAATTTCGGGGCGAAACAGTATGACCGCATCCGACAGTGCGTGAGATTCGCCTGGGGATTCGCATTCTTCTTCCTGCTCTTCATGGGGGCGGTCTTCTTCTTCTGCGCCAATACCATGGTGGAGATATTCACCCCCGATACGGATCCCGAAATCAAACGCCTAATGGTGCTTTATCTGCACATCGTACCCTGGAGCTTCTGGGCAATCGAAGTCCATCGCTTCTGCGGCTTCTCCTTCATGGGCTGCGGACATCCGAAATTCTCCGCTTTCCTGAATTTCTATCGTGTGGTCCTGCTATTGATACCCTGTTCCTTGCTGGCGCTCTTCTTCTTCCGGGAAGAGGGGCTGGCTTGCGTCCTATGGGCGAGACTGATTGCGGATTCTCTGGCCGCCATCAGCGCATTCCTCCTGGCAAACCACATGCTGCATAAGCTGGGAAGATAAATCCAATTCTCAATTCTCAATTCTCAATTCTCAATTCTCAATTCGTTCGGTTGTTGGGGTTTATGAAGAGAGTCTGGCTGATATTCTTGCTGTGTTGTGTTGGGGTGTTGTTTGCACAGGAGCAGGTGGAAGTGCCGTCGTTTGTCCTGGGGACCTTCAACATACGTTGTCCTGGAGACCTGGGGGAGAACACCTGGGAGAATCGCCTTCCGCGGTGTCGCGAGCTGATTGCCTCCAACAAGTTGGAGATATTTGGGTTGCAGGAGGCGTTTTTGTATCAGATTGAAGGATTGCTTGAGGGGACGAACTACCGGTTTATTGGCGGTGGTCGGAATGACTTCAAGAAAAGTGGTGAATACTCCTGTATCATCTACAACCCACAGCGTTTTGAGGAATTGCAATCGGGGCTGTTTGGACTTTCAGAAAATCTTCAGGAGCCCGGCCTTCGGTCCTGGAATAGCGCATGTCCACGCATTTGTACCTGGGGGTTCTTTCTGGACAAGAAGAGCGGGAAGCGTTTCTTCTACTATAACACCCATCTGGACCACAAAAGCGAAGAAGCCCGTATAAAGGGCATCCAGCTCATTGTGGAGCACGCGAAGAAGACTGCGGAGGGCGTGCCCATGATTCTTTCCGGGGATTTTAATGCCTTGCCGAATTCTACCACGATTGATGTGGTGTCGGGGTTGCTTCGTGATTCGCGGACGATTTCAGAAAGCAAACCTACGGGCGCACAGGGGACTTATCACGCATACGGCAAGATACCGCTCCCTGTTCGTATTGATTATATCTTTGTATCCGAAGGTGTTAGGGTGTTATCATATCATGTGGACAAGACGAAACCCCAAGGCGGTTTCGCTTCCGACCACAACCCCGTTATCACGAATATCATCATTCCGTAATTTTCGCCCCAAAAAGGGCATAGAAAAAGGGCAGTTGCGAGACCTCGAAAGAGGTGGCAACTGCCCTTTTTTCAGCAAGAGTTACTTACTCACCGATGGGGTGGACCACGAGACCATCGCCATAGACGGCGCTC
>DCIO01000094.1:10465-10662 GCA_002315885.1 Lentisphaeria bacterium UBA1724 | reverse complement strand
TCTCGATGGAGATGCCGAAGAAGGTTTCGTAGTAGACATCACCGTGGCGCTTGCCGGCGGGGGTGCGGAGGGAGCAGCAGCCGGTCAGGGAGAGAACCAGAGCGGCAGCAGCAGCAATTAGCATGAGCTTTTTCATCTGTTTTTCTCCTAAAGACTACTTGCCGTTAACGATGAGACCATCGCCATAGACGGCGCTC
>DCIO01000094.1:0-10437 GCA_002315885.1 Lentisphaeria bacterium UBA1724 | reverse complement strand
TCTCGATGGAGATGCCGAAGAAGGTGTAGTAGTAGACATCACCGTGGTTCTTGCCAGCGGGGGTACGGAGGGAGCAGCAGCCAGTCAGGGAGAGGACCAGGGCGGCGGCGGCAGCAATCAGCATAATTTTCTTCATTTTGAATTTCTCCTAAAGTTGCGAGAAACGTAGCACCCACACGGTGCACTGTGCAAATTATAATGCCGTTGTGGAAATCGGTGTGGCACAGATGTGTATTTTTTTTATAAAAAAAGTGAGGGTGCTGCAGGGAAACAAATAAGAAAACAAACGATACATTATCCCTGATATGAAAAAGAATACGAAATACCTCCTCTTTGCCGTTCTTCTGATTTCCGCTTTTGGTGGCGTTCTGCGAATGCTTATCTTCTGGAGCCAGCCGGAAATGGATCCCTCTGTGGGATATAGTGTCAAGCGAGTGCCGCGGCGTTCTGTCGCCAAGAAAGCCCTCGCCGAGGTGGCGGAAAAGACCATGGCGGAGGAGGTCGTTACCGTGGCAGCGGCTGTTCCGGAAGTCCCTCCGGAGGCAGTTCCAAAGGAATTGACGCCTGGTACTTATCTCTTTCGTGTTGAGAATGCCCAGGATTGGGAGCGTTTGCAGAAATGGGCCGATGGTCGTGGCATACACGGGGATGGTCTTCAGGCCTTGTGGGCGTTGCGGCTTACTCTTTCCCAGGAGGACCTGGATGACCTATTGAATGCCCTTCCGGAGCTGGCGGAGATTGGCGCCCAGGAAGGCGTCTTCTGCTTGCCAGAGCCTCCCGTTGCGAATGCGGGCGGTGGCGAAGAATTGAATTTCTATGGGACCTATCGGGATTTTCTGGGGGTTAATTCCACGGATGAAGCCCGCGGGCAGGGCGTGAAGATTGCGTTGATTGACACCGCGGTGCTTTCCCATGGGGATTTCGAGGGGCTGCATATCTCGGCGCTGACCCTGGATGGCAAGGCGACCATGCCTTTTGCCTTCAATGGGGGAACCCACGCCACTTCCGTGCTTTCCATTCTGGCAGGCAATGCCAACGGCATTACTTCCGAGGCAAATATCCTCAGCATTCCCATTGTAGGGGCAGATGGTACTGTCTCCGAATTCGATTTAGCCACCGCCATTGTGCTTGCGGTGGACAATGGCGTGGATGTGATTTCCATTAGCCTCGGTGGGGAGACGGGATCGTCCGTGCTGGAGGCCGCGGTCCGTTATGCCACGGATGCGGGTGCGGTCATTGTGGCGGCGGCGGGCAATGACGGCGTGAATCGGGTCTCCTATCCTGCCGCCTACGGGGAAGTAGTGGCGGTTGGCGCGGTGAATCGCTCCAACCAGTATATGGATTTCTCCAATAGCGGTGAGACGCTGAATGTGGTGGCGCCTGGCGTGGGCCTGGAAGCCGCTACCGCCGACAACGAATGGACGCTCTTTTCGGGGACCTCCGCCGCGGTGCCCTGCGTGGCGGGTGTCATTGCCAATTATCTCTCCTCTCATCCACAGGACCATGGCGAGGACGCGGTGGAGTGGCTGGAGACCACCGCCACGGATATCGGCATTGCGGGGCAGGACGAGAATAGCGGCCAGGGCAGTGTGGATGCCTGGCTCTATGAAAATCATGACGTGGCGGGATTGACGGATGTGGCGCTGACGGCAATCCGCGTGGAGACCACGGAAGATGGACTGCTCCAGGCGGTCATGAATGTCCAGAACAAGGGCACTGCGGATTTGGAGGTAGTCAATTTGCTGACACGCATCGGCAAGGTGGAGAGGAGCGTGAAAATCACGGACCTGAAGGCCTACGAGGCGCTCGAGGTCACTCTGCCGATTTCCGTCCCCAAGGATGCCACCACCACGGAAATCTCCGGCATGGTTATGATTCCTGATGGCACGGACCTGCGTCCCGAGAATCAGGGCGTCCATGCCGTCCTGAATTTCACGACAAATCCCAACGAGTAGTTCTAATTCCGAATTATTCCAGTATCACGCTGTGGATCTGGTCTGCCATCTTCTGGTTGAAGTATGCCTCCGCGGTGGATTGGGAACCGAACCAGGCGAAATTCACATTGTTGTGTAGGAGGTGTTCCGGGGTCTGGACGATGCCCGAGACTTCGGTGATGGTCTTGGGGACAAAGCCCTCGGTTTGGACGAAGCATATTCCCACGCCGCCCATGCCGTATGCCTCCAGCTTGATGGCGACGGGTGCCTTCTCCGATTGATAGGGAATGAATGCCTCGCAGAGGTCGCTCCGCAATTCCTGGGGCTTGTAGATGCTGTCGGCGATTTGTACCCACTGGCCCTCTTTATCGAATTTCAGGCTAGTGCGGATATGTTCCACGGTGTATCCATCTGGGACACAGCAGCGGAGTTTCACGAATTTGGAGGAGACCAGCGTCTTGTGTGCCTCATCCAGTTGTTTCAGGAGTGCCTCTCTGTGGACTGTGAAGTAATTCCCCTGGATGGTGGGGCGCCAGAGCTTCCAGTGTTCCTCGGAGAGATCCAGGTATTGGACAAATTGCTTCCGCAGTGCCTGGAAGCGCTGCTCGTTTGCCTGGTGTCCATCCAGCACTGCGTGGAAGTATCGTTTCAGCTCATGTGAAATGCACTTCTCCTCCAATGCCGCCAGCAAATCCTGGATGATGCGTTCTCCCAGAGGTGTCTTGACGACTTTCGCCTGTGCCTGGATAATGCGTCGTGCGGAGAAATCCGCCTCGAAGTCCTTATATGGCATGCCCTGGAAATCCCGTGAGAAGAGCATTGTGTTGGAGATGGAGGCGAAATGCCGCCAGGGGCCTTCCTCTAGGGCCAGAGTGATGGCGGAGGTCAGGATTGTGTCCTGGGTGCCGAAAAGCTGTTCCATCATGGCGTTGGTGGCTTCTTCCGGGGCGAGACCACTCATGAGATAGCCCGCGTAGCAATAGGTGGGGATAGTCCGATAGAGGAAGGTGTCGGATTTTTCCCAGCTGGTGAGGATGCATCCCGTGAACTTTCGGTTCTCCGCGTAATCCAGGTAGCTCTCGGCATTGCGGTAGAGCATATCCACGGGAGCCAGGAAACTCTCGAAGCCCAGCTTCTCATTCAGCGCCAGGCGGTCTTCCACCTTGACATCAAAGAGGTGATGAACATATTCGCGGACATCCTCCTGGTATTGCCAGTCGCACATGATGATATCGCGGGGGATCTTCTCCTGGGCTTCGGGGTAATACTCGAACATATCCGACCACATCATCATGCGCTTCCCGCAGGATTTCAGGCAGTCGTCCACAATCTGTACGTGCTTGACGAAGAGCGCTTCCTGTGCCTGGTAGTCTGGTGCGGCGGCCTTGCAGCGGTCGCAGAGACAGTAGTCCCAGAATTCATCCAAGCCCGCATGGAAGAATTTTGTGGGGAAGAGTGCGGCGACTTCCTGGAGGTATTTGGTCAGGAAGGGATAGAAATCGGGGTGGGTGGGGCAGAAGGTCTGCTTTTTCGTCCAGCCGAAGCGTCCCTTCATGTCGCCTTGTAGTTCGGAGAGGTGTTCCAGTTCCGGGTGTGCCAGGAAGCGCTCCGCGTGTCCCAGGGTAGCCACGCAGGGGACGATTTCGATATGGAGAGTCTCCGCGTATGCCAGCAGTTCCTTGACTTGTTCTGGTGTGTAGCATTCGTCATCTGCGGGATAGGGATAGGAGGCCGTGCGGATGCGGTCTTCCAAATAAAGCAGTATGCCGTTGTAGCCTGCTTTTGCCATGGTACCCATGAACTCCTTGATGAATTCCATGGTTTCCATCTGACGTGCCAAATCCAATTGCGCCCACTTGTAAAGCATACGAAAAACCTCCTGATTTCTGAAATACACGAATGACTCGGAATTCCCAATAATAAAATTCCTGCTGTGGAGATTGCAATAGCAATGTCCCCCCAGAGAAAATCTCTCGAAAGAGGGGATAAACTTGTAAGAATAATTTTTCAATGTATATATTACGTCTTTGCTGTTTGCTTCGGGAATAATCCGGGGCGATTTTGATTCGTGTGGTGGTGTCGATTTGGCATTGCCCTAGTAAAACAGAACAAGAAAGGAAAGAAAACGATGGCTGACAAGAAAGAGATTTTTGCCGATGGCATTGGTCAGATTCACTTTGCGGGCAACATGGTCCGTTTTGACCTGGTTTCCCTGCAACCCGAGGCGGATGGCAAGACCACCGCCCAGAGCACGGTTCGTCTGATCATGCCTCCCCAGGGGTTCCTGGCGGCCTTCCAGTCCATGCAGCAGCTGATTGACAAGCTGGTCGAGGCAGGCGTTCTCAAGAAGAATGAGCCCCAGAAGTAATTCCTGAGCTTATCGGAATCAAGCCTCTCCTATGGTCGGGAGGGGCTTTTTTATCTTATTCACACGGATATTTCTTGAATCTCCGTTATTCTGAATTTGCCTTATGATACAAGGTCCCGCCACAGAACAAACCCTCCCCAGTGGTTTTATTTGCCTGTTGCAGTTGCTCAAGGAATACCACCTGGATACCCGCTGGTCGGGGGTGCTTTCCTCTGAATTGAAGGATGCCTACGCCCAGGACAGCCTGCTGGCGGTAACGGAGTTGGCTCGCCGGATGGAGTTGTCACCGGAGTCGGTGGAGAGCCTGGAGTCGTTGTCGGGGAAGGGCGGTGCCGCGGTGATGCAGTTGTCGGATGGCGGCTACTGCGTGCTGGCGAATGTGGCGCAGTTATCGGAGGAACAGATCGTCGCGGGTGGCGTGAGTGGCTCTGGGCAGTGGGGCGTAAAGCGTTTTCCCGCCGAGGAACTGAAATCCCATTTGACCGGCAAGGGCATCCTGCTGACGAATTTGAGAGAATTTGACAATGTCCGCCACTCTTCGGTGTGGGCGTTGTCCGCCATCGCACGTCATCATCGCATCCAGCTGGAGCCCCAGCGGATTATCCACGATTACGCCATCAAGACGGACGAATTGACCAAACGGCAGATTCTGCGGGTAGGTCATGACAACAACCTGAAGATTGGTGAGAAGTCCATACCCTGGAAGGCATTTGCGTCCTTCGGTCGTGCCTTCCCTGCGATGCTGGAGAAGGCGGATGGCAAGTTCGTAGTTGCCTGTGGCTGGAATGCCGCGGATGGCACGCTGGCGATTTTGGATCCCGCGGAGAAGCCCGCCGAGGGGCAGCGCTTCGTCTTCTGGAAGGAGGAGGACTACGCATCCAAGTCTTCTGGGCGGGGGTATTTGTTGAAGCGCAAATGGCATTGGAAGGACGCGGACCGGCCATTCGGTCTGGGGTGGTTCATTCCGGAATTCCTGAAACAGAAGGGCGTCTTCGGGCATATCGCATTTGCGGTCCTGATGATCAACGCAATCGCATTGGCAACGCCGCTCTTTTTCCAGATTATCGTGGACAAAGTGCTGGTGAACCAGAGCTACAGCACCCTGCATGTGCTGGTGTGCGCGATTTGTGCAATCATCGCCTTCAATGCATGCATTGAGTTCCTGCGGGGATACCTGCTGCTCTTTGCCACCAACAAGATCGACATCTCCACGGCGACGGCGGTATTTGACAAACTGATGCATCTGCCCATTGACTTCTTCGAGCGGGTGCCTTCCGGCGTTTTGCTGAAGCATGTCCAGCAGACGGAGAAAATCCGTGGTTTCCTGTCGGGGAGTCTGTTCTTCACGCTTTTGGAATTGACTTCGCTCTTTATCTTCGTGCCCTTCCTGTTGCTTTACAGCGTGTCCCTGACCATGGTGGTCCTGGGCTTCTCCCTGGCGATTGCCGCCGTGATTGCGGTGCTGATCAAGCCATTCCAGAGGCGCCTGAATCAGCTTTACGAGGCGGAAGGCAAGCGTCAGGCCATGCTGGTGGAGTCCATCCACGGCATGCGCACGGTGAAATCGCTCTCCTTGGAGCCCGTGGAGAAGGAAGCCTGGGAAGACAGCACCGCCTACGCGGTGAACGCCTATTTCCGTGTGGGGAAGATCTCGGTCACCGCCAAATCCCTGAGTCAGTTCTTCGAGATGATGATGGGCGTCTGTGTGATTTGGCTGGGTGCGGTGTCGGTCTTTGACGGCACGCTGTCAGTGGGTGCGTTGATTGCGTTCCAGATGATTTCCGGACGTGTCACGGGGCCGCTGGTTCGTCTGGTTGGACTCATCCACGAATACCAGCAGGTGGCGATTTCCGTGAAGATGCTGGGCGTGGTCATGAACGCCTCCTCCGAGCCTGCGGGTGGTGGTGTCCGGAATCCTGTCAAGGGAAATATCACCTTCGAACACGTCAATTTCCAATACACCCCCAATGGTCCCATGGTGTTGCGGGACTTGAGTTTCACCCTGGAACCCGGTGGCATCTACGGCATTGTGGGGCGTTCGGGTTCAGGCAAGACCACCCTGACCAAGTTGCTTCAGGGGCTCTATCCCACCAACTCGGGTCTGGTGAAAGTGGATGGCATTGACATCCGGGAATTCGACAAGGTCTTCCTGCGAAACAGCATCGGCGTCGTCCTGCAGGAGAATTTCTTCTTCTCGGGGACCGTTAAGGAGAATCTCCGTTTGACACGGCGGAATGCCACTGACGACGAAATCATCGCCGCATCTCGTTTGGCAGGGGCGGACGAATTTGTGCAGAATCTCCCCAAGGGCTATGACACCATGCTGGAAGAGAATGCCTCCAATTTGTCTGGCGGACAGAAGCAGCGCCTGGCGATTGCACGAGCGCTGCTCACCAATCCGCGTATCCTCATTTTTGACGAAGCGACCAGCGCGTTGGACCCCGAGAGCGAGAATGTCATTCAGGAGAACCTGCCCAAACTGGCGGCTGGACGCACGGTGTTGGTGATTTCCCACCGCCTCTCCATCATCAGCGGCGCGACGCGAACCATCGTGTTGGACAAGGGGCAGTTGACGGACTTCGGTGCCCACCGGGAATTGCTGAGTCGTCCTGGCATCTATAAGGACTTCTGGTACCAGCAGATGGAACGGAATATGATGCGATAGTGGAGGGAGGAGAGAAAGAACTATGTCAAAGATTGAACAAGAGAAGATTTCTCCCGTCGCATTGGAGTATCAGCCTGATGCCGTTGAGTTGGCGATGCGGCCCTTGCCCTGGTGGGCGCGCAGTGGTGTCCTGGTGGCGCTAATCTGCTTTGTGGGGGCGATTGTGGCGTCTCATTTCTGCCAAGTGGACGTGATTGTCACGGGCACGGGCAGGGTGATTTCCTCCCAGCAGAACATCGCCATGAAGCCCTTGGAGCGCTCGGTGATCCAGAAAATTTGTGTCAGCGTGGGGCAGACCGTGAAGAGGGACGAAGTGTTATTTCTCTTCGATCCCGAGATCAACCAGGCTGAAGTGGAGCGTCTGACCAACGAATTCAACTCCTTGCAGGCGCAATACGAGCGCTGGGAGGCGGAGTTCAAGGGCGCGGAGTTCCCGTCCTACGAGAATCCCACCCCGGACCAGCTTTGGCAGAAAGCGCTGTATGTCCAGCGCCGTGCGTATTATGTGGAGAAGATCAACACCTTTGACAGTTCCTTGCGTCGTTTGGAGGCATCCTTGAAGAGTCGTCGCGATGCACTGGTGAAGCAAGGCGAGATTTATGCCAAGCAGAAGCAGATTGTGGACAACTACGAGACTCTGGGGCAGAAGAACGCGGTTGCCAGCAACGAGGTTCTGCAAGTGCAGATGCAGAGCCTGGAGCAGGAATCCAATATCACTTCCTTGGAGAACTCCATTGTGGAATCCGAGGCCGAGCACGAGGCGATGGTTGCCAATCGCCAGTCTTTTATCATGGAATGGCAGACGGACATCTCCCAGAATATGGTCAAGGTCCGTCGTGAGTTGTTGAGCACACAGGCTCAATTGGACAAGGCGAAGCGGATCCTTCAATACGATTGCCTGCGTGCGCCATGCGATGCGGTCGTCCATGAAATCGCCAGTTTCCCTGTGGGGTCTGCGGTGCGTGAAGCCGAGGAGTTGATTACCCTGGTGCCTGTGAATTGCGATGTGGAAATCGAGGCGGAGATTCCCGCGAAGGACATCGGTCGCATTGAGAAGACGGATTCCGTTCGGGTGAAACTGAACGCCTTCCCCTTCCAGCGACATGGGACTCTGGATGGCGCGTTGCGCGTGATTTCCGAGGACGCTTTCCAGCGCAACAATCGTCCCGACAACGGCGAAATGAAGGAAACCGCTGGTGCGTTCTATCGCGCACGCATTACCCTCAGCGGCGAGTTGCGTAATGTGCCTGAGAATTTCCGACTGATTCCTGGTATGGAGGCGCAGGTGGAAATCAAGACTGGCACTCGGAGCGTCTTGGAATACATCCTCCATCCCTTGACGAAGGCCCTGGACGAGGCGGCGCGTGAACCGTAGAGGGCGAAAGAAAACTCCCTTTTCTGCCCACAAAACACAAAACGCTATGTTCCCGCAGAGGGTGAGTGGGAGTGGTTTGTTATGTATTGGCTCAACAGTGACATATCGCATTTGCCTCGTGAGGGTGCCTTCCCGTTTCCTGTGAGGCTGTTGTATACCAGCACCAGGGACCAGATGAACGGGCGGACCTTTTACGGCAAGTTCTTCGAGGTGTCTCTGCGGTTGAATTCCACGGTGAAGATATGCCGGGACCGTTTTGATGGCGTGGAGGTGTCGGTGCCCTTCCCGAATGTAGCGTACAAGTTCCCAGGAATGGGGGTTGCGGGCAATACGGACGGCGTGCGTGACACCATTGCGTTTGCATACGATGCAGAGACTCTGGAGCGTTTTCGTGAGTTGGGTTTTGTTCCGGAGGACAATTGTATTCCGCTTTCGGTTTCTCCTGTGCTCCAGAAGTTGATTCAGGAACTTCGAAAGGCGATTTTCCAGCTTTATCTGCCAGGGACCCCCGACCGCATTGATTGGATTTGCTTCCAAATTGTCCGCGAACTCCATTACAGCAAATTCACTCACATCCACCCACAAAAACTCCAGGAGAAAATCGCAGATATGGCGGTGTGGCTCCAAATGCACTACGATTCTGATATCGATTTCCCTAAACTGGCAGAAAAATACAGCCTGTCCAAATCCACTTTCTATCGAGAATGGATGAAATATTTCCAAATCACACCACTGCAATATCTCTTGGAACTGCGCTTGGAAAATGCAAGACGGTTGCTCCAAAGCACGGATATGACCATCGCGGAAATCTGCCAGGCAGTCAATTTCTCCTGCACGTCAGCTTTCCATAACAAGTTCGCTGAAAAATACGGCGAGACACCCAAACAATACAGAGAGGCTATTTCCAATTCTCAATTCTCAATTCTCAATTCTCAATTATTTGATTCGTAATGCGGAATGCATATTACTAGCGCGTGACGGATTGGCGTGCGTGCATTTTGGATGGGGGACAAGAATAATTTTTTGTGGTGTGGGATGAAATTGCGTCTAGAATGGGACGAATCTTCCTTTTGTAAAACAAAAAATATGCGGAGAATTAGAGCAGTTACAGATTTTGTTTTGTTGTTTTGTGTATTTTTCAACCTAAATTAGGAGAGTGAACCATGAAGAAATCCTTCACTTTGATTGAATTGTTGGTTGTGATTGCGATTATCGCGATTTTGGCCGCCATGTTGTTGCCTGCGTTGTCCAAGGCCCGTGAGAAGGCCCGTGCCATCAGTTGTACGAACAACCTGAAGCAGTTGCAGTTGGGGAATATCCTGTATGGCAATGACAGTGACGACTACCTTCCTCCGATTTTCATGAACGTGGTTGGTGCCAGCAAGACGATCCCTGGCGGCAAGAATTGCAAGTCCCCGTATACCATTTCGTGGTATACCGTGAATCCGTTGATCCCTGGCACCCCCATGCGTTGTGAGGATTGGTACAACAAGGACAAGGCGGCGGATCCATTGGGGAGTGACGCGGACAACAGCGGTTGGCACAAAGTGACGATCTGCCCCTCTGGGACTTACAGCGACCGTCTGGGTGGCAACATCAACTACCAGGCGAGTCTGGGTTTGGGCTTCAGCGAATGCCTGATTGCCACCGACTGGATGCATCGTTACGGCAGCGCAGCGATCTATGGAGCTCAGGCATCCAACTGGCACCGCATCAGCTCCATCAAGTATCCCTCCATCCATGTCAATCTGCTGGATGGCACCCGCTTGACGGTCATCACCAATTCTGACGACTGGCTCACCGCCGTTGCGACTCCCGTGAACTACATCAGCTCCATTGGTCTGCCCTTCTATCGTCACGGCATGCAGATGAACCTGTCCATGACCGATGGCCACGTGGAATCCATGAACTACGACAAGTGCAAGAAGCAGAACAGCGCTGGTCAGTACTACTGCCTGGTGGACTACTACTGGTATCCCGGCGTGCAGATGCCTGGTGGTGAACTGAATCGCTAGGGTAGGGCTTGTCGTGTGCCCGGGGCGTAATAGCCCCCGCCAGCGCGTGGCGCGCCTCCCGAAGCTCTCGCTTCGGGCAC
>DCIO01000032.1 GCA_002315885.1 Lentisphaeria bacterium UBA1724 | reverse complement strand
TGCTTTCTTCTCGACCGTTAGTGCGTGAGGGGGAGTTGTGTTGAGTACAAAAAAATCCGGCGCGGGGAGGGCCGTGCCGGATTTTGCGGTTGTTATGGAATCAGAATGGATTACACGCCGGGGGTGGGGATGATGTTCATGGTGAACTTACCCTTGTCCAGGTTTTCCTTCACAGTGCAGTACTGCTCGAATTCACGGAAAACGGTGAAGGTGACACCGCCTTCCACGTGGCCATCGGCGCAGCCCACGTTGATGCCGCCGCCGTGGCGCATGAAGTAGAGACGGCACTCGGCCTCGGTGGGGGTGATGCCAGTATATTGGGTGTAGCCGTCACTGCTGGTGGAGGGCTGGGATGCGTATGGAGCGGTGCACCAGGAGCCGTTGATACGGGAGACGGGGTTACGGTCGAAGAAGACGATGAACTTGGAGGGAGCGGTGGGCTCGGTCAGGCGGTGCCAGCCCATATCGTGGCTGTCAGCACCCATGCCGATACCGCCATTGTAGGAGTAACCGACCTTGGGACGGTTGTTGGTGGTGGATTCTTTCGCCTGTTCGCCAGTCAGAGAGGGGCACAGGATGATCTTGTAGGCGCCTTCGCCCTTGTCTGCAAAGTCTGAAGTGGTCATCAACTCGCCCTTGGTGTTGGTGATGGGGTTGAAGATGTACCAGTACAGGTTGTCAGTGAGGGCCACGCCATTGATGGTGACACCCTGCTTTTTGCCCCATTTGCAAGCGTTGGCATAGTCGTCATTGTCGTTGCAGTAGAGCTGCCATCCCAGGCAGATCTGCTTCTGGTTGTTCATGCAGGAAGCGGCGCGGGCCTTCTCGCGTGCCTTGGAGAGGGCGGGCAGGAGCATAGCGGCCAGGATTGCGATGATGGCGATGACCACCAGGAGCTCAATCAGAGTAAAGGACTTTTTCATGGTTGTGCTTTTTTGGGGGAGTTGGGTTGGATTTACGGAAGAAAAAAACTTACCGAATTATCGGAACAAAAATCTGTCTTTTCAAGCGGATGTCATAAGATAATGCCGAATTTGCCCGTATTTTGCAGAAAATATCTCGAAAACGAAATAAAACGCGCTGTTCCACAAACAAAAAAAGAACTGTTGCCTTCTCGTGAGAGGAGAAATGCAACAGTTCTTTTGGAGCGGTATATGGCGTTGTGGTGGAATTAGTCGCCGATGGAGCCGATTTCCACGTTTTCGCGTTCGGCCTGTTCGATGGCCTGGTAGTTGCCCTTTTCGATGATGATTTTTCCTGCGGCGACTTCGCGGAGTGCCAAGTCCAGGAGCTGGGGCTCTTCACCAGGGGTGAGAGGGATCAGACGACGATAGCCCTTGCTCAGCTGGACGGCGCGCTTGGAAACGCCAGTGATGAAAAGACGCAGGTCGAAGGTCTCGCCGCGCTCGGCGCACATTTCCTTTGCCTTGGCGACTGCCTGACGCAGATATTCTTCGTTCATGGTTACCCCTTGTTAGAAAGACGTTTGGACAATTGAAGTAAAATTCGTAATCCGCATAATATAACTCTATGTGCAATGTTCGCAACGCGATTTATAGTACCCGAGTTTACGCCATGTTACCATTTTGGCGTCCCCCGCGAAAATTTTACTGAGGAATTTCTTATGGATTTGAATACCGAGGCATTGGTTTACCACAGCACCCCCGCACCTGGCAAGATTGGCGTCGTCTCCACCAAGCCCTGTGCTACGCAGCATGACTTGGCGTTGGCGTATACTCCTGGTGTTGCGAAGCCATGCCTGGAAATCAAGGACAAGCCCGCGGATGTCTATCGTTACACCGGCAAGGGCAACTACGTGGCGGTTGTCTCGGATGGCACTGCGGTCTTGGGCCTGGGGAACATCGGTGCCGAGGCGGGTCTTCCCGTCATGGAAGGAAAGTGCGTGCTCTTCAAGCGCTTTGCGGATATCGACGCCATGCCGCTGTGCCTGACGAAGGTCTATGGCGAGGATGGCCGTACGGATGCCAAGAAGTTGATTGCGGCGGTGGAGACCCTGGAACCCACTTTTGGCGGCATCAACCTGGAGGACATCGGCGCTCCTGCGTGCTTCGAGGTGGAGACCACCCTCAAGCAGAAGATGGGCATTCCCGTCTTCCACGATGACCAGCACGGCACCGCAATCATCTCCCTGGCGGCACTGCTGAACGCCGCGAAGCTCCTGGGCAAGAAGCTCTCCGATATGAAGGTGGTGGGCAATGGCGCAGGCGCCGCAGGACTCTCCTGCCTGGAATTCTACATCACCGCTGGCGTCAAGCGTGAGAATGTGGTGGTCTGCGACTCCAAGGGCGTCGTCACCAAAGAGAATGCCTCCAATCCCTCCAAGAAGGCCCTGGGGACCACCCGCACGGATGTCCACAGCCTGGCAGACGCCATGAAGGGCGCCGATGTCTTCCTGGGGTGCTCCGTGGGCAACTGCGTGACTCCCGAGATGGTCCGATCTATGGCCCCCGGCGCCGTGGTTTTCGCTATGGCTAACCCCACGCCCGAGATTATGCCACAGCTCGCCAAGGATGCCGGGGCCGCAGTAGTCGGCACGGGTAGAACCGACTTCCCCAACCAAATCAACAACGTCCTGGGCTTCCCCGGCATCTTCCGCGGCGCCCTGGATGTCCGCGCCAAGGACATCACCCCCGGCATGCAGCTGGCGGCTTCCTACGCACTGGCGGAAATCGCCGAGATGCCCGTGGAGGGCGACGTGCGTGAGGCGCTGGTTGCCGCCTATCCCGAGGATGCGGCCAATGGCGTCTTCGACGGCAAGAACCCCCTGAAGGAGAGCTACGTGATTCCGAAGCCCTTCGATCCCCGGGTGGTGCCCCACGTGGCGCGCTATGTGGCGGAGGCCGCAATGAAGGAAGGGGTGGCGCAGATTGCCATCGACGACCTGGATGCCTACGAGGCCGAGGTGGCCCGCCGCATCAAGCACTAAATTTTCAAATCACCAAACCAAGAAGACAACATAGGATTGCAAAACCATGATTGATGTCAAAATTCTCCGAGAGAATCCCGAGCTGATCAAGACCAACTGCGCCAAGCGCAAGTACGACGTGGACATCGACGCGTTGCGGGAGAAGGACCAGCAGTACTTGAAGCTCATCCGCGAGGTTGAGGAGCTGCGTGCCGAGCGCAACCGTCTCTCCAAGGAATGCCAGACCAACCCCGCGGCCCGCGAGCAGGTGAAGGCCATGAAGGTGGAGTTGGCGGAGAAGGAGAAGCTCCAGGAAGAGCTGAAGGCGCAGGTTGACGAAGGCCTGACCTGGCTGCCCAACTTCCAGGCTCCCGATACTCCCGATGGCGAGAGCGACGCGGACAACGTGGAAGTCAAAGTCGTTGGCAACAAGCCCGTCTTCGATTTCCAGCCCCGCGACCACCAGGCCATCGGCGAAATCCTGGGCATCATCGACACCCAGCGCGGTTGCAAGGTTGCCCAGAGCGGTTTCTACTACTGGGTCGGCAAGGGCGCCATGCTCACCCAGGCCATGTATTTCTGGGCCCAGAAGGAGCTGGTCAAGCGTGGTTTCACCATGATGATGTCCCCCTGTGCCGCCAAGTCCCGCACTCTCTTCGGCACGGGCTATCTGCCCTTCTTCAAGGACCAGATCTACCCCATTGGTGGCGAAGACCTCTGCCTCATCGGTACCGCCGAACAGACGCTGGTTGGCTTCCATGCCGACGAAATGATGGATGGCGCGCAGCTCCCCGAGCGTTTGACCGCCTACACCCCCTGCTTCCGTACCGAGGCGGGTTCCTACGGCAAAGAGGCCCGCGGTATCTTCCGCGTCCACCAGTTCCACAAGGTGGAGCAGATCATCTTCTGCCGTCCCGAGGACTCCCCCAAGTGCCACGAGGAGTGCCTGGCCAACGAGGAATACCTGCTGCAGCAGCTGGGCATCCCCTACCACGTCGTGAATGTCTGCATCGGCGACCTGGGTGCACCCGCATACAAGAAGTATGACTGCGAGGCCTGGTTCCCCGGCTACAACGGCTACCGCGAAGTCACCAGCAACTCCAATCTGACCGACTTCCAGTCCCGCCGCCTGAACATCCGCTTCAAGGACGCCGATGGCAACAAGGGTTTCGTCCACACCATCTCTGCCACTGGTCTGACCGACCGCGTGGTCTGCGCCATGCTGGAGAACTTCCAGCGGGAAGATGGCTCCGTGGTGGTGCCTGAGGTCCTGAGACCCTTCACCGGCTTCGATGTGATCGAACCGAATAAATAGGGTGTACCGACGGCGTCCCCGCCGTCGATACTTCCTAGGCCCCCTAGGCCCTCTAGGCCTCCTAGGCTCCCTAGGCCTCCTAGGCTTCCTAGGCCCCCTAGGCCTCCTAGGCTTCCTAGGCCCCCTAGGCTTCCTAGGCCCCCTAGGCTTCCTAGGCCCCCTAGGCTACTTCGA